>JBOFBS010000441.1:0-1702 GCA_051645725.1 Aeromonadaceae bacterium
TGGCCTGAGGAAAAATTTGCAGCGTTAAAGCCTTATTTGTGTGCCTCTGACATTCAACAGTTAGTCGAAGCCGAAGCCCGTTACGAGCAGAAAACTCGGCTTGGATCGTAAATATGCTGTAAAAAAAAAGCTGTCTTTAACATAATGATTTTAAGACGATTTTACTTGCATGTATCGCTCTGCAATCTTGCAGGGCGAGGGCGGTGAATCACTTCGCAAAACCGCAATGCCGATGGTTTTTCCTTGTGAAGCATGGGAAGAAGAGACCTATGATCTGGAGTGTCTTACTGACTCGTTGTGAGTCTTAAGCCAACCTCAAGCTCATAACAAGTAGCTCTTTACAAGCAGCTCTATACAAGGACGTACCCTATGTTTCGACTGACTCGCGCCGCGGTACTGGTTGCTTCGGTATGCTCGTTACCCGCCTTGGCGGCCATGAATATCCAGCCTGATCCACAAACTCCCGGTGGTTACGTGATTGCGACCGCTGATATCAACGCCGTAGAACAGCAAAAGACCGCTAACCCGATGTACGCAATTTGGGCCCAGTCACTGGCAACGCGCCCAAATACCATTGTGGATGCCATCGAGCCCGGGTTGGCCAGCAATCCGGACAACGTTAAGCGCGCTGAACGCGTATTCCCTGCCCATGAGTGGGCCTATTTAACTCAAATGGCGGCGCCGGAATACACGTATGTGCGCTTCTTGCGCGCAGTAGGGAAATTCCCTGCGTTTTGCAGTGACTACACCGATGGCCGCAATGCGGATGCGATCTGTAAAAAATCCATCATCACCATGTTTGCCCACTTTGCTCAGGAGACCGGCGGACACATCGCGAAAGATAATGTTTCCGATAACCCGCTGGCGCTGGAAGAGTGGCAACAGGCGCTGGTGCATGTGCGTGAGATGGGCTGGTCAGAAGGGCAAACCGGTTACACCACCGGCTGTGGTCAGAATGATTGGCAAAACAAGAAGTGGCCTTGTGCAACTGGGCAAGGTTATTTTGGTCGTGGCGCGAAGCAGCTGTCATACCATTTTAACTACGGCGCGTTTTCCGAAGCCATGTTCGATGGCAAAGCCTCTGTGCTGCTGAACGAACCGGGGCGAGTGGCTGACTCGTGGCTCAATTTGGCCTCGGCTATCTGGTTTTTCCTGACGCCACAGGCACCGAAGCCATCGATGTTGCATGTGGTTGACCGGACATGGAAGCCATCTCAGCGTGAGTTGGATGCCGGAATCGGCTACGGCTTTGGTACCACCATCAATATTATCAACGGCGGCATTGAGTGCGGCGAGCACAATAAAGACAAAGGCCAGCCAGTGAACCGGATCCGCTATTGGGAAGGGCTGGCAGCACACTATCAAATTCCGCAGCTGCCGGATGAGAAAAAGACCTGCTGGCAGCAAACGCCGTACGGCAGTTTGAACCTGAACGGGGCAACCGATGTGCTGTACACCAACTGGGATGGTAATTGGAAGTATTATGCTGACCGTCCGGGTGGTTATTCGTTTGAATGTGAACTAGTCGGGTTCCAAACGGCGTATTCTGCACTGGTGAAAGGCGACTACGAGAAGTGTGTCACGAACTTCTACGGTTCACACGCCAGCTGGCCGAAGGTGCGAGTTGTCGAGAAGTTAGATCCTCCGCCGGTTAATCCAGGTGAGCCACCAGTGGGGGGGGTGGCTGGCTGGGAGGCGGGTA
>JBOFBS010000442.1:0-2500 GCA_051645725.1 Aeromonadaceae bacterium
TGTTGTTCATATGGCCTCCTGTTTTTTAGGAGGTTAAAACACCATTAGCGTATGTGTCAATTTGCTCCGTTTTTAGATGGCTTGCTTTTATGATATAGAAAAACAAGTCGCCATGCTCATACTATAAAAATGAACTTTAAAACTGTTTTTGTATATTATAAAAGCAATGAAAATGGTCGTGTATCAATATAGCTCATGGTCATGATATGTAAATTTCAATGGCGGAAGTGCTCGTTCTGTCTCCTTGGTTGCCTTTAGGGTAGGGTTTTGCTTCAGAGTTGAATCCACCGCAGCCTAACATGCACCCCTCCTGCTTTATTCAATTGGCCCTCCCTCAAGTCACTGAGTCAGCGAACACAATTTGTATCATCTGGGGCGATCCGTGATGGCTTAGCCAGAAAATCATTAATAGCCATAATACCCAATTCCATTTTACTTCGTGCGGAGACATTCGCGGAGTGAACACGAATAAGGGGTGGTATGAAGTGATTGGTCATTACCTCTTTTTCTATCCAAAGAATAACGTCGTAGCCTGTTCCTCTATTATCATCACCTAGGTCATGGTCGAGGCTAATTTCTGTCACTGCTCCTGTTTTTAGCCATGCAATCGCTTCGTCTGGCCAGAATACGCGAACGCACCCTGCCGGTGTTTCTCTCTCATCGTCCAGATACAATTTCATGTTGCTTCCTCTTGGTCACTACAGGCTCATCAGTCATGACATATTTTCTGCAATAGGTGAACAACACCGCGATTAGCCCCATCAACAATCTGCTCACCGGGAAACGGCAGTCGGGATGACAACCCGGGGTCGGGATCGATGTAATAGACAGATGCGCCGGGGTTGATGTTTTGCAGCAAAGAGAATGCAGGTTCAACCAGCAAACTGGTGCCGATAATTATCACAATATCGGCCTCGCAGAGCCAGCGACGAGCGTGTTGATACTCATAAACCGTCTCACCAAACAGCACGATATCAGGGCGCAACTGTGAGCGGGTACATGGGCAGCACTCGCCCATCTTTACATCCTTGGACCACAGCTGCCGGTATTTTGGACTACGAAAGCCCTTGGGTACCAAAAACCGGATTGAACCATGCAGATGAATAACACCATGGCTACCGGCCCTCTCATGTAAGTCATCAATATTCTGGGTGATGATCCCGACACGATATTTCGGCTGTAGCTGGGCGATCAGATAGTGGGCTTGCGAGGGGGAGGCTTCCAACATGGTTTGACGCCGCTGGTTGTGAAAGGCCAGGAAACCAGCCAGATCCGTGTCCAGGCTGCTCGCATGGGAATAGCGCCAGTTTTCATCGTGATGCCAAATACCCTCCTTGCCTCTGAACGTGGGCACTCCGCTCTCGGCTGACAAGCCGGCCCCGGTGAAGAAGATGATATTGGGGCGATATCCTTGGCCGGTAGTAAGGGCTTGTGCTCGTCTCTTTCGATGACGGCGCTGATGTCTTCGTGCTCGGGAAGAAATTGGTTGCATAAGAATACCTTTGGTCAGCATCGGCTGAAATTGACAAATTAGTTGGTGTCATCCCACTCGGGTAAGGGCAATTTAGAAGCCTTGCGACAATGCCTGTTTGGGCAACAAAGGGGAGCTGTGATGGGATGTGGGCAGTTTGCTACTGTATCCGCCTGAAAACACGACATGTGCAAAACCCCAGTATCGAACCGGCACAGTCCGCTCGGTATAGTCAGTCGAGCTCACATCCAGAGGAGACATGCGATGAGCGTCCGTTTCATCTCCTGGTCAATTGCCCGGTTGCCCTGGCTAGCCGTTTTCTTGCTCGGTGCGTTCCCCCAACTTGGAATCGCGGGCGATTGCACCTACCGCAAGGACAGCCTCGGCCACACCCGCTATCAATGCCAGGATGGCCGCCATGGTTCGCTGCGCACCGACAGCCTTGGCACCGTCAGGGATTCAGGCACCGGCGTCACCTGGCGCAAAGACTCGTTGGGCAATGTCAGAAGCAGTGACGGCACCACCTATCGGCAAGATAGCCTGGGCAATGTGCGCGCCAGCAACAGCAAGAGCGGCCTGAAGGTCACCTGGCGAAAAGACAGCCTCGGCAACCTGCGCGCCTCCGATGGCACCCTGTGCCGCAGCGACTCATTAGGCACGCTGCGTTGCGATGGTGGCAGCACGCCGCCCGCCGTTTTTAAATCCGAGTGAGGGTTTTATAGGCAACTGCACCATCAGACGAAGGTTCTGAGGCGCAAGCCATAGTCTGCCCAATCTCAACTGGATACACTAACCCGCATTAACACGCTGTTTTAGCGCCACCTTTACCGTTTCAAAGACCGGATTCACCATGGCAATCAAAAAGAACGAACTCTACTCCTCCCTCTGGGCTGGCTGCGATGAGCTGCGCGGCGGGATGGATGCCTCCCAGTACAAGGACTATGTGCTGACCCTGCTGTTTGTGAAATACGTCTCCGACAAGGCCAAGGGCAACCCGTACGCCATGATCGAGGTACCAGCCGGGGCGAG
>JBOFBS010000443.1:0-2199 GCA_051645725.1 Aeromonadaceae bacterium
GGTCAGATACCTTCTGTCGCTCCAGTTCGTTCTGCCACTGGGCATCACGCAACCCCATCATTTTGTCAGCGCGCTCATCTTCTTTCTTACCGCGGTAGTAATTGTTCATGGTGTTGAAACCAGCCAAGAACCCTGCCGACAGTCCATCCAAATTCTGCATCTCTCACACCCTCAGAAAAGCTTGCTCAACAAGAAACCGGCTGCCGCACCAACACCAGCACCAATTGGACCACCGACCATACCGCCAACACCTGCACCAGTTCCAACCGCACTCATTGTCTGGCTCTTTTCCTGCTGCTTAAGTTGATCATTCGCAGACTCGCGTGCCTGCTCACGATTGGACGCATCCTGCATACCAGCCAATGCCTGCCGGCGGGTATTGGCACCCACATCAACCAATCCGTATCCCATAGATCCTCCTCACGATGGTGTGTTTACGTTAAGAGAACTCTTGAGCCCGTAGGATGCGCCGCTGAGTATGCTCATCTGCCGATCCTGCTCCGCAGAGCGGATTCCATTCTTAGCCCCAGCGGTCGCCAGTGCAGTTTTGAGACCAAGACTGTTGTCGTTGGCATCAGTCGATGTCGCCACACCCATGCGCGCCATCTGGTTACTCTGCGCTACCTGGGCGTTTTTGATGGCAGTGACCGTGTTATCGCCAGCACGGTTTAGTTGGTCATTCATCAGGCTGTTATCGGTAGCCAACCCCATCAGCGCTTGCTGTTTCGGGTAGAACCTGGTTTTCCAATCGTCGTACTGTTGACGGATTATCTTCGCGTAGGTATCGGATGCGACGCCCATGACTCCCCCTTAACCGAATGAGCCGGTGAATGATTTTTTTGTGGCAGAAGAGGGAGAGTTTGGTGTTACGTATACTTCTGAACTTCTTGAATTATTCATGTAGTAACCCAACCCAAGGCCGGTGGCAGTCCCCGCTGCATTCTTGATAGAGTTGGAAGATTCCTGCGCATTCGAGGCATCGTTAATCGCCTGGCGCTGTGCTGTGCTTGCTAATGAGTCGTACCCCTGCAACGCCTCAGCTTTTTGCCCCTGCCCGACGCTAACCACATCCTGAAGCCCTGCAACGTACTTGTTTCCCTGGTCAGTTTGAGCTCGGTTTGTTGTGTTGATCTGCCCAGTAACCTGCTGTTCAGTGATGCCATCCATAGCTGCGCGGTACTTCCCGCTCGTTGGATCCACTCCGGTCGATGCCAGGGATGTGGCTGCATTGCCACGCGCCTGTCCGAACTGAGACTGGTAACCGAGGTTTGTATCTCCTGCGACATCCTGATATAGCTGCTCGCTGTTCAGGTTATCGACCTTGCCCATAAACTGATCCTCGAACTGCGACAGCTCATTTTTATAGAGAGCCCATTGCTCATCCGCGACTTGAGCTGCCGCCTTCTCTGCCTCAGTCTCCTTCACGTCATTTGATCCGCCAGCCATCACAACCTCACAGCTTCATTGAAAAAACCATTCGCCCATGTTCGTCATCCAGAACTCGGACAAACCCTAAACGAGGCGCCACCCGTAAAAAGCCACGACGCCTTGTATGAAATCTCAACCGCACAGCCCCAATCAGACAAGCAAGCCGCTTGCACTCCTCTATGTGCCTTGCCGGGGCCCCGCCAGATCCCCAGCCAACCCAGACCAACACCTCAACTTCACCACCAACAATCTCCGGCTTGAGCACAAAGCCATCCGTACCGCGCATAAACAAAAACGCCTGCTTGTTACGGCAGGCGTCGATTATTTTTTCTGGCAGGCCAAGCTCGCCCATTCGTTTGGCAATTTCGTGTAGAGGTGTCATGCAAATGTGTCGCTAGCAGTCTTTTGAACCTTGATAGTGGCCACGCCAACAACAGAGAATGGGATAACACCATAAGACGCGGACCCTGATGTGGGTTGCCAGTAAACAGACACCACAACTGAATAGGCGGCTTGCGCCAGACCAATGCTATTTGAAAGCACTGCCGGTAACACAACATCACGGTCTTTAAGCACTTTGGTAACGCCCGTTCCAGCCGTCGAGTCCTTTTTGATGTACGAACAAGCATCGGTCAATGTGGTAGAGCCCTTCAAAAGCCTCGCCCTTATCACTACGCTACCTGCGGCTGTAGGCATCTCATAATTGCTGATGTTCACGGTCATGCCGTCAACGAACAGGTCACGGCTGAACTCCGCGGCTTTAATGGTTTC
>JBOFBS010000444.1:0-1822 GCA_051645725.1 Aeromonadaceae bacterium
GAGGCGAACTTGAGCTTGATGATGTCCACATCCTGATCGCCAGCACGGTCGACCCGGTTGACTACCTCCACCAGTCGGTTTACCACGGCGGCGCGGCCGGTGATGAGCAGCACGTTGGAGGGCTCGTAGTGCACTACGTTGCCGCCACCGGCGTTATCGTTGAGCTGACGCAGCAGGGGGGCCAGTTCGCGCACCGAGACGTTGCGCACCGGTACTACCCGGGTCACCATCTCGTCGCCCATGCCCGGATTGCTGCCATCCACCACCGGAATGGCGGAGGTCTTGGCATCGCGCGAGCGCAACACCTTGAGCACGCCGTTATCCATCGGCACCACGGCAAAACCGTAGACGTCGAGCACGCTCAGGAAGAACTGGTAGTACTGCTCCTCGTTGAGCAGGTCGTAGCTGCGGACGTTGATCTTGCCGCGCACCGAGGGCTCGATGATGATGGTCTTGTTGAGGTTCTTGCCCACCGTGTTGATGAACTCTTCGATATCGGCGTTCTTGAAGCTGGCCGAATACTCGGTGGCCCAGGCTGATCCTGCCATCATCAGTGCCGCCGCTATGGTGGCCAGACGCCAGCCTTTCCCTTTATTGGTCATTCTTGGTACGACTCCAAAATCATTATTCTGACAAGCGAACATAGACATCGAACTGTTCACCCTGTCGCTCGACGGTCACTGTCAATTCGGTTGCGCCAGCCAGCTGCTGCATCGCCTGCATGGCCTGCATGTTGTCACGCAGATCCAGGCCGTTGATGCTGAGGGCCAGATCATTGGCCTGCAGCCCGCTCTGGTTGAAGAGTTCCGGATTGTTGCCCGGATTGAGGCGATAGCCCGCCAGGCGACCATCAACCTGAACCGGTGAAATATTGAGGTAATCGGTGATCTTGCCGGGATCGCTCATCAGCTCGCTGCGCACGGAAGAGAGCTGGGCACTACCGCCTTGTTGGGGCAGGGGCTTGCCGTACTCTTCGCCATCGAGCATCAGGGTTTCGTCGCGGCCATCGCGCTCTATGATGACCCGGTCGGGGTAGACCTGACGGATCCGTGCCTGGGTGCCGTCGATGAGATCCCCCACGCTGTAGGAGTTCTGGATCCCCGACATGGCGATGATGGCGATCGATTTGGCCGGATCGGAGCTGGCCAGCACGCCGTTGAGCTGGGCATTGAGCTGGGTCCGCGGTGCGTTGGCGGCGACCTCCTTGATCTGTTGCACCTTGGGGATTGCCTTGCCAAACAGGGAGAGGCGGCTCACTTCACCCAGTTCAAGACGGGGAGCACTTTGGCCCGCAGTTGCAATGACGGAGGGCTGCCACGGCTGACTGCTCTGGGGCGTGGCCAGGGCGAGCAGACGCCAGGTGAGGTTGGCACACTGCTGGGCCAGCAGGATCAGCAATAGCAGAAAGACCGCCTGAGTGATGCGGGCCATGGGAAGCCGCCGGCACTGGGCCAGCAGCTTGATCAAGATCTCATCCCTGGATGGTCGGGTCATGTTCGTCAACATTGTTTCGGGCTTTGGTGCAGCTGGCTATTGTGTACGGCGAGCCGTTTGGACACAACGTTCGTGCGGTTGCAATCGGCAAAACTTGATATTTCATCACACCTTGAGCGTTCCATTGCTTATTAAAGAGGCAACCAAGTGCCTGTCTGCACCCTGGTTGTGGTGAATCTCAGCCCTGCCAATCCTGCAGCGCCTTGAGGGTGACACTCTGGCCACCCACATCCAGCACCATGTACTCCTGAGCGATGGTAGCGAGGCGCACTCCGGGGGCAATCTCGCTCCCCTCCCGGTATTCACGACCATTGAGTACCACAGCCCG
>JBOFBS010000445.1:0-2496 GCA_051645725.1 Aeromonadaceae bacterium
CAACGCCACGGGCTTGCAGGGCGCGGGCAAACTCCACAATGCCGGTCTTGTCTGAGACGCTCAGCAGGGCGCGGCGGATCGGTCGAGTGTTTTCCATCTCTTCGTTGTCCTCTAAAGGTTCCAGGGGGAATTTCGCAAAATTTACTCGCGGAAGCCAATGCCTGCGGCACTAGCTGACCACAAATGAACTTTGCAGAAATACCCTTGAAGACAAGGCCCGGATGCCCATCCGAGTGGGCGCGTATTCTACACAAAAGCGTGATGTAAGGCGATTTTTTTGCGTGGCGCCGGGCCAGTATTGGCGCGGGTAAAAACGTTTGTCTGTAACGAGTTGAATTGGTTTGGATTCTACAAAAAATTCAATAGTAAACTTTGTTGGGGGAGCCGATGGAAGGGGTTAGAACAACCCCTTTTGTTTGATTTTTTTCAACTGTGCACTCGGCGGCATCAGCTCACTTAAGTCTGTACTCTCGAAGCTGGTCCCCTTGCTTTCACTGATCTGAGTCCCCGAGCCCAGAGCGGCGGAGCTCTGCGGCTGCCCCTGCAATCGTTTGAGCTGGCGCGCCTGGTTGTCCGCCAATTGCCGCAATTGTTGCAACTCTTGTTGGACCGCGACGATATGAGCATTCTGCTCGGCCAGCAGCTGTTGCAACTGGGTCAGTTGGGATGGTGAAAACAGCGCCTCTTCCGCCGTGCTGGCCTCACTGCCATCGTCACTCAGGCCGCAGGCATGCAGCTGGCGCCAGAAGGCGGTGGGTGTCAGATTGTCGCTATCCAGTGCCACCGACAGGCTACGGCTCAGTCGGGGATTGAGCAGATGGACATAGAGTCCGGCCAGATAGATGTCGCGATGAAACAATCGGACGACCATCTCCAGGGAGGTGCGATCGGTATGACTGCGCTTGGCCTTGTCGTACCACTCGCGCAGGGCACCGACCGCAAAGCGGTCGGCTTCCGAAGTCTCCGGGTTGAGGTAGAGGGCCAGATTCAGTTTTCTGGCCACGCCATTACTCATCACCCACCTCGAGCAGCACCGGCGAGCTGACCGCGTGAGCGGCTTCATCGGCATGGTAGAGGCAAATCTCCCGCGATAACGCACTTTGCGGATTATCCAGCAGCACGACCCGATCCCCGAGGGTGGTATAGGCCGAACGAATGGCCTCGGCAATCAGGGAGGCGCCACCGCCCACCAGATAGACACGGTTCGGATTCTTGGCAAACTTCTTGGCCTCATAGGCCACCTGATCCCCTAACTCGCGGATCTTGGTTTCGATTTTGGTCAGGATGCCGGGGATCTTGGCTTCATCGTTGACCACGCTCTGTACGAACGCCATATCGTGGCGGCGCTTGATCAGCTCATTGGCCACCAGATAGCTGGAGTCGCTGTCAGCCGCGGCCAGCGCTTTGCGTGCCGCATCGGTCACCATGGAGACGCCGATCTCGTTGTTGCCGTAGATGGCCGAGACATCGTCAAACTCGCCGACCACGACGCCCATATCCAAGGTGGTGCCGCCGCAGTCGATGACCAAGGACTTGGTAAATTCATTGCAATTGGCGTTCAGCAGATGGGACAGGGCCGCCGGCAGGCTCTCGGGCATGACATCCACATCGACAATCTGGAACAGTTCGCCCTTGTTCAGGCTGATCTCGCGCATCAGATTCCGGCGCTTGGCCTCGATCTTGGACTCGTTCTTCTGGCAATCATCCGGGTTGTAATACTCGGTGATTGGCAGGGTGACTATGATGTGTACCGGGCAAGGCGTCATGCCGGTTTGCAGCAGTGCATGGTGCACGGAGAGCAGATTCAGATCGTCGTACTGGTACTCGATATGGGTGGTGGAGAGCGCCTTATCCGAGGTGGCGTCATAGGTATATTTGGTGGTGCCTATGGTGTAGTTGAACACCTTCTGTCCCTTGAGTAGGGCGGCGCTTTTCCAGTCTTTGCGGAACGAGTTGGGCGACACTATGGTCTTCAGCGTGCCCTGTGCAATCCAGCTGACTTTGACATTGGTGGAGCCATCATCGATGGCCAGCTTCATGGGGGTAACAGACATACATTCTTCTCGATGAGGTGGCAGACCCTGGCAGGCTTCTGAGCACAGAGCCCGAATAATGTTGGTCGTATTTTATCCTCTTGGTTATTTATGTCGAATAAAATAGCGCTGAAATTTACTTCCGTAGATTTATGTTCCGATGGGAAGAGTTGCTTCCGCAGATGTGGACTCTGCATCGGTGGCGCACAGTATGAGTGCGCATCTGTTCTGCTGTGGGGCCCCAAGACGGGTAGATGTGTGGTGCTGATTAAAACCAGATGACCGCGGTGTACTTCATACCACCGCGGTCAGCTTCTTACTCGATCCTGTCTTATCCCAGTGTGTTGAGTCGTCCGGCAACCTGGGCCAGATCGTCACTCATTCGCTGTAACTGGGCTGACTCGGCGGCGTTATTTTCACTTTGCTCGCTCATACCCAAAATCAGCTTGGCCATCTCCTGGGT
>JBOFBS010000446.1:0-11578 GCA_051645725.1 Aeromonadaceae bacterium
AATCACCCCCCCCTGTTGAGCCAGGTCTCAGCCGAACCTGTTACGGCAGAGCACAAACTGCCGGTAGCACACGTCGGGTCGAGCTAACCCCAAAAAAGGGCGCGGCGCCCTTTACATGTTGGCACATAAATGAGGATGAAAGGCTCATGCATGGGGTGACGGGGATAAGCGGTAAGCCGACCGAAGGCCTCAAGGATGAGGCCTACGAGCCGCCACGAAAGGATTAACGGCGTGTCGGCGTCAGATTGCCCTGTCACTACACTGGCACCTAACGGGACCGCGCCCCAAAAAAGACCCACGCTTATGCGTGGGCCCTTTTTCGTTAGCTGGCAAAACCTTAGGCTCAGTTCACCTCGGCCAGGTTACCCTTTTGTTCCAACCACTCCCGGCGATCACCGGCGCGCTTCTTGGCCAGCAGCATGTCCATCAGCTGCATGGTCTCATCCCCCTCCTCCAGCGTGAGCTGTACCAGACGACGGGTGTTGGGATCCATGGTGGTTTCCCGCAACTGTTTGGGGTTCATCTCACCCAGACCTTTGAATCGCGTCACCTGAATGGCGCCGCGCTTCTTCTCGGCACGCAACCGCTCCAGCACCCCCTCCTTCTCGCTCTCGTCCAGGGCGTAGTAGACCTCCTTGCCCAGATCGATACGGTAAAGGGGCGGCATGGCCACGTAGACATGGCCCCGCTCCACCAGGGTGCGGAAGTGCTTCACGAAGAGGGCGCAGAGCAGGGTGGCGATATGCAGACCGTCTGAATCCGCATCCGCCAGTATGCACACCTTGCCATAGCGCAGCTCGGAGAGGTCCTCCGAGTCTGGATCCAGCCCGATGGCGATGGAGATGTTGTGCACCTCATCGGAGGCGAGCACCTCGGAGGCATCCACCTCCCAGGTATTCAAGATCTTACCGCGCAGCGGCATGATGGCCTGGAACTCCCGATCCCGAGCCTGCTTGGCGCTTCCGCCGGCTGAATCCCCTTCCACCAGGAAGAGCTCCCCCTGCATGGGATCCGAGCAGGCACAATCGGTCAGTTTGCCAGGCAGGGCCGGGCCTTGGGTCACCTTCTTGCGCACCACTGTCTTGGCGGCACGCAGACGCTTCTGCGCACTGCTGATACACATCTCGGCGATCTGGCTGCCCAACTCGATATTGGCATTGAGCCAGAGACTGAAGGCATCTTTGACCACGCCCGAGACGAACGCGGCACACTGCCGTGAGGAGAGGCGCTCCTTGGTCTGACCGGCAAATTGTGGATCCTGGATCTTCACCGAGAGGATATAGGCACAGCGATCCCAGATATCTTCGGGGGTCAGCTTGATGCCCCGCGGCAACAGGTTGCGCAGTTCGCAGAACTCGCGCATGGCATCGAGCAAGCCCTGACGCAAGCCATTGACGTGGGTCCCCCCCTGCACTGTGGGGATGAGGTTGACGTAGGACTCAGCCAGTGTGGCCCCACCTTCGGGCAGCCAGCAGAGGGCCCAATCCACCGCCGAGTGTTCGGCACTCAAGGAGCCGGTGAAGGGCTGCTCGGGCAGACAGAGCGACTCCTTGACGGTATCGGTCAAGTAGTCGCGCAACCCATCCTGATAACACCACTCCTGCCGTTCACCGCTCTGCTTATCCTCAAAGCTGATGGTGAGACCAGGGCAGAGCACCGCCTTGGCCTTTAGCAGATGCACCAGACGGGAGACGGAAAATTTGGGCGAATCGAAATAGCTGCCATCGGGCCAGAAGCGCACCCGGGTCCCGCTGACGCGGCGGCCACAGGTGCCCGTGATGGCGAGCTCAACGGCCTTATCACCATTGGCAAAGGCCATCTCATAGACCTGGCCATCACGCTTGACGGTCACCTCGACGCGGGTGGAGAGGGCGTTGACCACAGAGATACCGACCCCGTGCAGGCCCCCGGAGAATTGATAATTTTTGCCAGAGAATTTTCCCCCGGCATGCAGCTTACAGAAGATGAGTTCGATGGCAGGGACACCCTCTTCAGGGTGGATGTCCACTGGCATACCGCGGCCATCATCTATCACCTCCAGTGATTGATCCTCATGGAGTATCACCTGGATGGAGCGAGCATGACCCGCCAGCGCCTCGTCCACGCTGTTATCGATCACCTCTTGCCCCAGATGGTTGGGTCGGCTGGTATCCGTATACATACCGGGACGACGACGAACCGGTTCGAGGCCCTTTAGGACCTCAATGGCATCTGCCTGATAGTTGTTGCTAGTCATGAAGAGGGATTCTGCTGCTTAGAGTTGGAGAAATCTTACAATCTCGGGACAGTAACGCTCAAATCCGTTGAAGGCATGAGAGCCGCCCGCCTCAAGAGTGATATGGCAGGCTCGATAGTAGTCCAGCGTCTGATGGTAATCGAGGACTTCATCACCCTCCTGCTGCAATAACCACAACTTGTCGGGGGCATGAAGCTCTTTTGGATCCAATGCGGCGAGCTCATCCATATGCCCGGGCTCCAGCAGATAGCGCACCCCAGTGTAGGGATTGGTCTGCTCACCCAGGTAGTGTTGCAACAGATGCTGAGGATGAACGGCCGGATTGACCAGCACGGCGGGCAGCTTGAAGCGTTCGGCGGCACAGGTGGCCCAGAAGCCGCCAAGCGAGCTGCCGATGAGACCACAGGGACCTGAGGCAGTGAGCGTCTCAAGCAGGTCAACTATCATGTGCCAGGCGGCTGCCGGGGTATCAGGCAGGGTGGGCACCCGATACTGGATGTCGGGGCGCGCGGAAGCGAGATAGGCCCCCAGTTGACAGGCCTTGGCTGACGCGGCCGACGACTGAAAGCCGTGAAGGTAGACCAGGCTGGGTTGCATCAGTAACCGCCTGCAGCCCCATCGGGGATGAAGCAGCCCGGTGGCAAGCGATGGACTTGAGTTTCAATATGGCCATCGGCATAGAGCTGCAGGTAACGCCAGCCCGGCCCCTTGCTATCGAGACCAAAGTCGCGGCTCAAGGGCTCAAACTGGATGCAAGTCGAGGGGGTGGAGATAAAACGAACCCCATTATGCGCCACATCTGTCTCCTGATGGACGTGGCCACAGAGCACCACCCGAACATTATGGTAGTGGGCCAACAATCCCAGCAGATCGGGTGCATTCTTCAGATCATGCTGATCCAGCCAGGTGCTGCCGACCGGAAAGGTATTGTGATGCAGACAGATGAGGGTGTAACGATCCGGCTCGGCGTTCAGACACTGTTCCAGAAAGTTCATCTGGTCCGGCTTGAGCCATCCGTGAGGCACACTGTAAACCTGGGTATCCAGCATCAGGATCTGCCAGTTTGGTAACAACACCTGGCGGGCATCGCTGATGCCAAAGTCAGGCATCACACGGCGCATCAGAGGGCCATCATCATGGTTACCGGGTAACCAGAAGATTGGTCGCTCAAGTGGCCGCACCATGTCGGCAAACCGCTGGTAGGAGCCAACACTGAAATCCTGGGAGAGATCACCGGTCGCCAGCACCAGATCGAAAGGTTGCTGCTGCGCCTCAATGGCAGCCAGGACAGCGGCAAAGCTATCGGCGGTGCGAATGCCCAACAACTGACCGTCCGCCTGTGCAAACAGGTGGGTGTCTGTGATTTGGAGCAAGCGGATAGGCTCGGCTGGTGCTCCAATGGCAAGGTTGACGGTATCCAAGTGGGCTAGATTCTCACTTAATCAGTCCGGGATAAACTCAAACACTCCATAACCATGAGTCAGACAAAAATGCAGCCACTCGGCAAGGAAGTGATTGCACTGCTCCTTCTCATCCCTATGATGCATTTTTTGGTTAGGATAATCATAGCTGGGCCGCAGGCGGGAAATCTGCTGACTGACACACACTTCGGCCATGCGAGCATCATGATACAGACGCACCTGTAAATACGCCCTCAGATAATGTGGTAAATTTTCATTATTTTGAGCCACCTCAAGCAAGGTAGTAAAACGGCTCTCATCCAGGACCCTGAGATGAAACTCCAGGCCATTCGCGGCACAAAAGGCATATCCACCCTGTTCAAACGCGGCTGACGGCATTAATTTCATCAGACCCATGTAGTTGGTTTCGCAAACTCTATGAAAGTTTGCAAGATCAGGTACATGACGTCTTTGCTGCAAAATCAGACTCACACCCCACTCCATTGCGTCCTGATCTGCGCCAAGTGCAACTGTAGCCACTGCAGGGCGATGACGGTGGCCGCATTGTCGATACGCCCCTCCTCAACCCAACGATAGGCCTGCTCCCGGCTCACGACATGCAGGCGAATATCCTCACCCTCATCGGCCAGCCCATGCAGCCCACTCGCCAAACCGCTATCTACCTCACCGATAAAGACGTCGATCCGCTCCGTAGTCCCGCCCGGGCTTACGAGATAGCTTAAGGCAAACTGGCTGCGTCCCAGGGTCAGCCCCGCCTCTTCAATGGACTCCCGCGCTATGACACCACAGGACTCTTCGCCTGGCTCTATCATGCCGGCCACCATCTCCAACAACCAGGGTGAGCGATCACCCTCTATGGCACCGATGCGAAACTGCTCCAGCAGCACGACCTCATCCCGCTTGGGATCGTAAGGCAACATGGCCGCCGCATGGCCCCGCTCAAAGAGCTCCCGAGTTAGCGGAGCACTCCAACCACCACCAAACAACTTATGGCGCAGGGTATAGCGATTCATGCGGAAAAAGCCGTGATAACAGGGCTCCTGCTTGAGGATCTCCACATCATCGGCGGTAAAGAAGGCATCGTGAGCTAAGGGCGGGTTGGGCATATAAGACTCCAAAAGAGCCATCACTTGGCTGATCAGGTAGAAGGGAAGGATGTAGATGCAAAGCAGGCAGGTTAACCTTAACCCAACCTCAATGGTAAGAGCATTCATGGTTTTTTTCGTGTGAATACCGCTATATTAATGTCTTTGGACCTTTTTTTCCTTACACTCATCTGAGTCAGCGTCGCTGTCATCTTCTCGCGACGCATCCTATTTTGTCAGCCGCCTCCCAATCGGGAACATGGAGAACTGCCTGTTATGAAAAAACGGATACTGTCTGCCCTCATTCTGATGAGCCTCAGCGGAGTAAGCCATGGTGAAAACCTGCTGGATATCTATCACCAGGCTCAAGAAAAAGATCCGCAGCTGCTGCAAGCCAAGGCTCAACGGGATGCCGCCTTCGAGAAAATCAATGAAACAGATGCGGCACAGTTACCCCAGATCAACCTGAGCGCCGATGCCGGTTACCAGAAAACCAATCAGGATGACAAGCAGACAGCGGGTACAGCCGGTGCCGCACTGGGGCTAACCCAATCCATCTACCGCCGCAGCAACTGGATCAACAGCGATATCACAACCAAGGCGGCAACCCAGAGCGATGTGGCCTATAACCTGCAGAAACAAACCCTGATGGTGAACACAGCCAATGCCTACTTCTCTGTATTGGCCGCCAAGGATGCGCTGGAGTATGTCAACGCTAACCAGGAAGCCCTGAAACGCCAACTGGATGAGACCCAACAGCGTTATAACGTGGGCATGACGGCAATCACCGATGTCCAGGAAGCCAAGGCCGCCTACGACCAGGCCACGGCAGATGTGATCACCGCCGAAAACAATCTGGCCAACAGCTACGAAGGGCTGCGCCAGCTGACCGGCACCGACCACAAGCAGCTGGATTTGCTGGATACCCAGCGCTTCAGCCCCTCCCCCTTGAGCCAAGGCTCCGATAACTGGATGAAGCAGGCCGAAGATAACAACCTGCAACTGCATCAACAGCGCATCGCCAAAGATATCGCCAAGCAGCAGATCGATCTGGCCAAAACCGGCCACGAACCTACCCTGGATCTGGGCGCCAACTTGGGCAGCACTTACACTGACTACAAGAACAGCGGCCCCAACTACGATGATGGTACCCTGAATTCCGGCAGCATTGGCTTCAAGTTCAACCTGCCGCTCTATACAGGTGGCGCCGTGGATTCCCGAGTCAAGCAGTCCCAATTCAACTACGTGGCTGCAAGCGAAGCCCTGGAGCAGGCACATCGCAGCGTACAGGCCGATCTCTACCGCAACTACAACGATGTGAATGCCGCCATCGGCTCGGTACGCGCCTATCAGCAATCGGTGATCTCGGCCGAGAGCGCGCTGACCGCCACCCGTGCCGGCTACGAAGTGGGTACCCGCACCATAGTCGACCTGCTGGACTCCACCCAGAAGCTCTATGCAGCCAAGCAGCAGCTCTCCTCTGCGCGCTATAACTACATCCTCAAGACCCTGCAGTTGAAGCAGACCGCAGGCACACTGAAGGAAGAGGATCTGGCTGAAATCAACCAGGGGTTGAGCAAAAGCAGCTCATAAGCACCCTAGCTGACGAAAAGGGCGCCTGATGGCGCCCTTTTTCTATCCCCGCCAGGCACTCAACCGGCCCCTCCTCGATATGATGGTGTCGTATTGCCTTCGCCCACGGGTAGCTGGAGAGGCAGCTGGGAGTATGGTGGAAATGAGAGCCAGACTCATACCTTCTTCATGCTTTTCGAGGGGGATCCCAATTCCTTGAGTCTAATGTCAGTACCTTGTAACTATCGGCAAGCATCAGCCGTCGAAATAGGCCACCAGGCCAAGGGGGAAGCATGACACTATGGGATATAGCCAAGCGAACCATTCAGCAACTCACAGGTGACACGCCACACGATGCTCTGCACAAGGTTTCGCCAAGTGATCACAAGAGCGCCATCATCAAGGAGCGCCCCGATTTATGTGCATCACTGAGCAGCGAAGCCACGGAGCAGACGGTGCGCCGGGATGGCTCACGGGATATTGTCTTCCTGGGCTGGCAGGTGGCCAATGTGGAGGAACGCGCCCTCAGCGACAACCGACGCATCGCCTATTTGAAGCTGTTTAAAACCCGCTATGAGAAGTTTGTCTGCCAACGCATGATGCTGATAGACGATGAAGAGAAGGTCTACACGGCGCAGACGGTCGATACCATAGAAGCCGCCCGTGCCTTCTTCGGCGATGACGCCCTGACCCTGGCCCTGCTGGCCATGTATGCCAGACAAACCGCCTCGGCCCCCACTGCCTAGCTTCCGACACAGCCTGAAGAGAGGGCGCAGCCAACCCGCTGCGCCCGCTTGACCAAGCTCGCCTTGCTTCCCGGCTCCCTAGCGACAAGACTCTATAACAAGAGCGCATGACTCTGGGAGTTAGCATGAACGATGAACTGCATGAGTGGTTGAGCCCCGAACTGGCCCTGCGCTGGCCCTTGGCCCGCCGCCTGACTCGCATCACCAGCCCCTACCAGAAGATAGAAGTATGGCAAACCGGTGACTTTGGACGCCTCTTCACTCTGGATGACAAGCTGATGACCAGTGAGGGGGAAGAGTGGCTCTATCATGAACCACTGAACCAGATCCCCGCCATGACCCACCCCCACCCCAAGCGCGCCCTCATCATAGGGGGGGGTGATGGTGGCTCCGCACGCCAACTGCTCAAACATGCCTCGCTGCAGGAGATAGTGATCTGCGAGCTCGACGCTGAGGTGCTCGCCATGGCCCGTCACTATCTGCCCAAAGTTCATCAAGGTGCCCTGGATGCACCCCGGGTTCAGATAGTGATCGGTGATGGCATGGCCTATCTACAACAGGCACCAGGCCCTTTCGACCTCATCATACTGGACCTGACCGACCCTCACGGGCTCGCCGCCCCCCTCTATGAGATGGAGAGTCTGCACCACTGCCAGCGCCTTTTAGGCGAGCAGGGCCTACTCTCGCTACATCTGGGCTCCCCACTCTTGCAACCCGAGCAGTGTGCCCAACTGATAGCCAGGCTGCGCAGCGTCTTTGCCTGTGTACGCCCCGTGCTGACCCCAGTGCTGCTCTATGGTGGCCTCTGGTCCCTCGCCTGCGCCAGCCAATTGTGGGACCCGAAGGCGCTGGACTCCCCAGCCATAGCCCAACGCCTGGCCGAGCGCCAGATCCAGGGGTTGCACTACTACAACGCCGAGACTCATGTAGCTTGTTTGGCCCAACCCAACTTCATGCACCCCTTGCTTGGCTGACCCGCTAAAAAACGCAAGGCCAACCCTCAGGTTGGCCTTGATTGATGCATGTAACTTAGCGTCAGCGCTTACGACTCTCGCTCCAGTATGGTCTTGATGATGGCACTGGTCGAGCAGCCATCCTCGAAGTTGAGCACCAGCACCTGACCGCCATTGGCCGTCACCTCTTCAAAGCCGGCTATCTCTTCGGGCTTGTAGTCCCCCCCCTTGACCAGCAGATCCGGCAGCACCTCGGCTATCACCCGCCGTGGCGTGTCTTCGCTAAAGGGCACCACCCAATCCACGGCCCCCAGACCGGCGAGCACCGCCATGCGGCGATCCACCGCATTGACCGGTCGACCCGGCCCCTTCAGGCGCGTCACGGAGGCATCATCATTAACCGCCACTATCAGGCGATCGCCCAGCTTGCGCGCATTCTGCAGGTAGGAGACGTGACCGGCATGCAGTATGTCGAAACAGCCATTGGTCATCACCACCCGCTCGCCACGTCGGCGGGCTGCGTCCACGGCGAACTTCAACTGCTGTTCGCTCACCACGCCAAAGCCAGACTCGCTGTCGCCATAGACGGCATTGGCCAGTTCGACCGGGCTCACAGTCGAGGTCCCCAGCTTGCCCACCACTATGCCGGCAGCGGTATTGGCCAGGGCACACGCCTCATCCAGACTCTTGCCAGCCGCCAGCGCCGTAGCCAGGGTGCCGATCACCGTATCCCCGGCACCGGTCACATCGAATACTTCGTGGGCCTGGGCCGGCAGGTGCAGTTCGTCCTGGCCATCGCGGATCAGCGTCATGCCGTGCTCGGAACGGGTCACCAGCAGCGCCTCCAGCTCGAAGCGGCGCACCAGCTCCAGCCCCTTCTTGACCAGATCCTGCTCATCCTTCACCTTGCCCACCACGGCCTCAAATTCGGACATGTTGGGGGTGAGCAGGGTCGCGCCCCGGTACTTGTCAAAGTCGGTACCCTTGGGGTCCACCAGCACAGGCACCTTGGCCGCACGCGCCTGAGCTATCATCTGCCGCACGGCACTGAGCGCCCCCTTGCCATAATCGGAGAGGATCAGCACATCGCTCTGTCCCAGCGCCACCTGCAGCTTAGCCAGCAGAGGTTCAGAGTCGACCCCATGGAACCCCTCTTCAAAATCCAGACGCAGCAGTTGCTGGTTGCGGCTCATGATCCGCAGTTTGGTAATGGTCGGAAAGTGGGGGACGCCGACAAAATCGGTATTCACACCCACAGCCCCCAGCTTACCCCGCAGCGCCTCTGCCGCCTCATCCTGCCCGGTCAACCCCAGAAGAGTCGCCTCGCCACCCAAAGCCGCCACGTTCAAGGCCACGTTCGCCGCTCCACCGGGGCGTTCTTCGTTATGTTCCACCTTGACCACGGGCACGGGGGCCTCAGGAGAGATGCGGCTGGTGGGGCCAGACCAGTAACGGTCAAGCATGACATCGCCCACTACCAGGACACGGGCCTTGTCAAAATCGGGCAGAGTGATCTTCATAATCGCGACTCTCACAAATAAAAATCCAGGCGCAGTCTAGCACAAGAGGGCTGTCGATTCGCACCTACACGGTGAACTCTGCTAAAATCGGCGCCTCGTCACTCTTGGCCAATGGAGTCTCTGATGCGCCAACAACCCAGCCCTCGTATCACACCCGCCATGTTGCACCCCCGCTATTGGGCCAACTGGCTGGGCATGGCACTGCTCTGGCTGGTGGTCCAGCTCCCCTATGGCTGGCTGATGGCGCTGGGGCGTAGCCTGGGACGCCTCGCCATGAAGCTGCTCAAACGCCGGGTGCAGATTGCCCGTCGCAATCTGGAGCTGGCCTTCCCGGCTCTGACACCGCAGGAGCGTGAACGCCTGGTCATTCGCAATTTCGAGAGTGTGGGCTGCGCCATTTTTGAGACTGGCATTGCCTGGTTCTGGCCCGATAACCGAGTGCGCACCATCATGAGGGTTGAGGGGGAAGAGCATGTGCGCGCCGCCGTGGCCGGTGGCCAGGGTATGCTGTTGCTCTCCTGCCACTTCCTGACCCTGGAGCTCAACGCCCGCATGTTTGGTCTGCTGCAGCCTGGTATTGGTGTCTATCGCCCCAACACCAACCCCGTGCTGGAGTATGCCCAGGTGCGCGGTCGCACCCGCTCCAACAAGGCGCTGGTCGATCGCAAGGATATCAAGGGGATGATCAAGGCGCTGCGCCAGGGGGAAGCGCTCTGGTATGCCCCGGACCATGACTATGGCCGTCATGCCAGCGTCTTTGTCCCCTTTTTCGCCGTAGAGCAGACCGCCACCATAACCGGCACCGCCACCCTGGCCCGGGTCAAAAACTGTGTGGTCCTCCCCTGCTATAACCTGCGCTTACCACAAGGGGGCTATCGCCTGGTGATAGGCGCCCCTCTTGAAAACTACCCCACAGGTGATGAGCAACAGGACGCCATTCGCTGTAATCAGGTGATAGAGGCCGCCGTCAGCCAGGCGCCGGAGCAGTACATGTGGCTGCACCGCCGCTTCAAGACCCGGCCAGAAGGGCAAGCCAGCCTCTACTGAGGCCAGCAAGGTGGCGGGGATAGCCTCTTTCGCCAACCCGCTGGGCCCCCTCCATGAGGGCTCAATGGCGGCGTCCCTGCCGCCAGTTGGCTCAGAAAGTTAAATTTCCGCGCTAACTGACTAAAAAATCAAGATGCGCATTTAAGGCTCTGTTCCCTGATGATGTTGGTCATATCCTGGGGCTTATCGGCTAATGAGTGTGGTGACGGGATAAGCTTAAGCCGACCGTAGGCCTCAGGGATGAGGCCTTCGAGCCTCCAGGGATGGATTAACGGCGTGTCGGCGTCAGCGTGTCCCGCCACCGCACTGGCGCCAACACAAAAGGGGATCATTAATGAGGGGCAAGCCAGCCTCTACTTAAGGCTGGCTTAAGGCTATCATCAGGCCTGGAATAAACTCAGGAGTTGTTGCCCATAGCGGCTGAACAACCATGTCTGCAGAGCCAGATTGCCCACGACCGTCATCCAGAATTCCACTTGAAAGGAGCGCTTGCTGCACTTGTGGCGCAGCAGGCGCTGGGCCAGGTAACCCCCGGGCCAGCCCCCCATAAGCCCCAGCAGCTGCAGAGTGCGCTCCGGGGTGCGCCAGGCTCCTCGCATGGCCGCCCGCTTATCCAACAGATAGGCAAAGAAGGTGACCAGACTCACTCCGATATAGAGCCATAAGAGCTCGACTGGCCAAAAACCGACGGCCACGCCGACCAGCACCATCATGATCAGCAAAAGAGCAATGTAACTACCAGGCGTATGCCACCCTAGAGAATGCTCCTCGTAACGCTTATTTCTACCTTGACGAGTATTAACCCGCCCATGGTGCTGGTACGAAGGGCGAACAGCAGATGCCACACCTTGAATTCTTGCCTCGGGCGAGAGTGTGTCGACTCTCTCTAAAGCGGCTTCTAAGACCTTGGGCCTTTCACCACCCATTGTTCGTCTAAAAACAACAGGATCGCCAACCAAAGGACGACGCACTATCTCACCAAAAGCACTGATATGAAC
>JBOFBS010000447.1:0-10938 GCA_051645725.1 Aeromonadaceae bacterium
GGTGTTGATCTGGTCGAGATTAGTCCGAATGCTGAGCCACCGGTATGCCGGATCATGGATTTCGGTAAATTCCTCTACGAGAAGAGCAAGTCTCAAAAAGAGCAGAAGAAGAAGCAAAAACAGGTTCAGATCAAGGAAATCAAATTCCGTCCTGGAACTGATGAAGGCGATTACCAGGTAAAACTGCGCAACCTGGTTCGTTTTCTAGAAGAAGGCGACAAGGCCAAAGTAACGCTCCGCTTCCGCGGTCGTGAAATGGCGCATCAAGACCTCGGTCTGAAGGTTCTAGAGCGTGTCAAAAACGATCTGGACGAGTTGGCTGTTGTGGAGTCATTCCCGAAAGTGGAAGGACGCCAAGCTGTCATGATGCTGGCGCCGAAAAAGAAGTAATTTGGCTCATCAAGTAACTCAGACCCATCTGACTTGAGTTAGATGGGTTTTTGTTCGCCAAATTGCATAATTGGCAAATTCAATGCGGAGTTTTTATGCCAAAGTTAAAAAACAACAAGGGCGCTTGGAAGCGCTTCAAGAAAACCGCCAACGGTTTTAAGCGTAAACAAGCGAACCTTCGTCACATCCTGACCAAGAAGAGCACTAAGCGTAAGCGTCACTTGCGCGCGATGAGCATGGTTCACAAGAGTGATACCCTGCGTGTTGTTAACATGTTGCCGTACGCATAAGGGAGGGAGTGACAAATGCCAAGAGTTAAACGTGGTGTGACCGCTCGTGCTCGTCACAAGAAGGTAATGAAAGCGGCTAAGGGTTATTACGGTGCTCGTTCACGCGTTTATCGCGTAGCGGTCCAGGCTGTAACCAAGGCTGGTCAATATGCTTACCGTGACCGTCGCCAGAAGAAGCGTCAGTTCCGTCAGCTGTGGATCGCGCGTATCAACGCCGCTTCACGTCAGAACGGTCTTTCTTATAGCCGTTTCATCAACGGTCTGAAGAAGGCTTCTATCGAGATCGATCGTAAGATCCTGGCTGATATTGCCGTTCACGATAAGGCTACCTTCACTGCATTGGTTGAAAAAGCCAAGGCAGCGCTGGCCTAAGCGTTAACGCTGAGAAGGGGAGGCATTAGCCTCCCTTTTTTATTGTTTATCAGCAGCGGCTCTGTTATCTAAGTACTTTTGAATATAACTAATTATCCGGTTACCGTGAGATTTCTTTCAGTTATCTTTTTTTACCTGCTGTCGTTCGATTACGCATGGGCTAGCCATGTGGTGAATATCAAGGATCGCCATACCAACCGCGATCTCAGTTCACAGGTCGAATATATCCAGGCTTCACCCGAGCTATTGTGGCCCTGGGCGGTCTCATCGTTACCTGGCTGGCAAACTGCAAAGAGTGACTATCCTGCTTTTGGTCTTGACTCTCGTCCATACTGGTTTCGTCTGGGGCTTCGCAACACCTCGGGTGAACTGCAAGTGGAGATGTTAGATGTTCGCCATTCCCTGTTGGATGAGTTGGACGTATTTGTACTCAAACAAGGAAGGATACAGCGCGTCTGGCATACCGGTCTGCAGCGCAGTTTAGGGGCTCGGCCATATCCGGCGAAGAGTTTTGTGGTCCCGCTGATACTGGATGTGGATGAAGAGGTTGAACTCTACTTTCGTGCTCAGTCTGACTCCTATTTGATGTTCCCTCTGGATGTTCAGGATATTCGTATATTCGCCAATCAGCAGGCGATGGGTAAGATGCAGATCGGCTTGTTGAGTGGTGCTTTTTTGCTCGCCGGCCTCTACGCCCTCCTCATGTATGGATTTATCCGCGAGCGTCGCTTCATTTATTACGCCTTCTTCTGTTTGAGCCTTCTCATTACGACCTGGATCCTCAAGGGTTACGCCGGGCTGTATGAGTTTGTCCCGGCTTGGCTCAACAGCGTTCGTTTTTTACTGGTGACTAGCGCTATCTTGCTGGTTAGCCTCATCATGTCCTCCCTGGATATGTTCCGTATCTGGTTGCCAAACTGGTTGCGCATGGCTACGCGCGTGGCGCTTGCCGTGGTCGTGGCTTGCGCCCTGGTGCTCTGCTTGCTGCCAATGCCTGCAGCCATTTACCTGACATTTGCCTCGTATGTGGTGGTTACCTTGTTGGCGTTTGGCTACGTTGGATTATTTACCCGGCGTGGTGGGTGGTTGCAGCGCCTGTATTGTTACTCCTGGCTGGGCTTCATGCTCGGCTGTTTGAGCTTTTTTGCTAATCGCTTTGCCTGGCTGACAGATGAGTGGCTAAGTGATTATCTGCTTTCCGCCTTCTCGGCCATGGCGGCGTTGCTCCTCTGTTTCTCGCTGGCTTATCGCACCTATCAGGAGAAGAAGGGGCGGATGCGTGCCAAACGCCAAGCCTCTGAGGGACTGAAGCGTTACTTCGAGCTCTATCACAGTGCCAATGAGGGGCTCTTTACCTCGACACTCGAGGGGCAATTGCTGGCGGCTAACCCGGCTTACTGCCGTATGTTTGGTTATGACGATGTGCAGTCTATGGCACTGACAGTCGGGCGAACCACGCACTTGCTCTATGTGAATCCGACCGAGCGTGATGAGCTACTGGCACAACTTTTCTCTTCAGCCAAGGAGGGGGTGCGCAGTGATGTTGAGATGCGCCATCGAGATGGCAGTACCTTCTGGGCTCGGATCTCACTGCGGATCTCCCGGCGTGAGGGGAAAAACCGCGCCATGTTGCTTGAAGGGATATTGGTCGATATCACAGAGAGCAAACAGTATCAGGCCAAACTGGAGTACCTCGCCAATCATGATGAAGCGACGGGCCTCTATAACCGTCGTTATCTGATCCATTCACTCGAAGAGTTATTCAAGCGGCGCAAACTCAATCCAGGTACGGATTACCTTTGTTTCATCGACATCGATCACTTCAAGGTGATCAATGAGGGGGGCGGGCACCTGGCTGGCGATGAGTTTTTACGTCAAATAGCCAATCATGTGGCCAATCTCAAACGGGATAACTTTCTGCTCACTCGCTTAAGCGGTGATGAGTTTGCGGTTATCATGGAGAACAGTTACATAGATGAAGTGATCCAGTATGTAGAGCGCTGGCGCAAGGCGATCCAGGAGCTTAAATTCGTCTGGAATGGCAAGATCTACTCGGTGACCGCCAGTTTGGGTGTGGTCCCCATTCAGCCTGGTTGCAATGATGCATCGGCCTTGATGGCATTGGCTGATGCCGCCTGCTCTACGGCCAAGCGCCAGGGGCGAAATCGCATACATGTCTATTCTGATCTCAGCCCCGAGATGCGCCTCTATCAGGAGGAGGTGGCCTGGGTTGCCCGCATCCATCAAGCACTGGAGGAGCGACGCTTCGTTCTCGCCAGGCAGTTAATCGTGCCAACAACAGGTCAGAGTCAGGGCTTGAAATATGAAATCCTGATCCGCCTGCGGGCCGAGGATGGTGAGCTTATACGACCGGCTCAATTTATCGGGGCGGCTGAGCGCTTTGGCTTGATGCCCGCCATTGACCTCTGGGTACTGGAGAATCTGCTGGGCTGGTATGCCGCAAATCCTGAAGAGTTGGCGCGCCTGGATATGGTCTCGGTGAACTTGTCTGGGGAATCAGTCGGCACACCCAAGATGCACCGCAAGATCCGTCATCTGCTCGAGGGGGCCAATTTCCCATACCAGAGGCTCTGCTTTGAAATCACAGAGTCACAGGCGATTGCCAATATCGAGTCTACCAAGGTGTTTATCGAGACATTTAAGGAGTTGGGTTGCTCATTTGCGCTGGATGACTTTGGCAGTGGCTTCTCCTCCTATGGGCATCTTAAGGAGTTGCCCATCGACCTGTTAAAGATAGATGGGCAGTTTGTCCGTCATCTGGATACGAGCGAAACAGACCGCGCCATAGTGAACTCTATGGCTGAACTGGCGCGTGCCGTTGGGGTGCAAACTGTTGCCGAATTTGTTGAAAATGAGGTGATTAGTGAAAGGTTGACGGCAATGGGGGTAGACTATCTGCAAGGTTTCGCCATTCATAAACCGACTCTCTTATCGGAGCCGCTCCCTGAATAAGCATCTGGATGGGTGAGGGTAGCCAAGGATCCTGGTTTTGGCTACCATCGCGCCCTTTCCCTGCTAAATTGGATACCGCCCCACCTCGGGGTGTGGGAAATTGAGGAAGACATGCAACAGTTAGATGAAGTAATTGCCAAGGCACAGGCCGAAATTGAGTGTGTCACGGACGCAGCCGCACTGGATGAGCTGCGAGTTCAGTATCTGGGCAAAAAGGGTTTTTTTACTGAGCAGATGAAGACCCTGGGGCGTCTCTCCAATGAGGAGCGTCCAGCTGCTGGTGCACTGATCAATCAGGCCAAAGAGCAGGTGCAAAATGCGCTCAATGCCAAGCGTGATGCCTTCCAGATAGCCGAGCTTAACCAGAAGCTGGCGGCTGAGACCCTGGATATCACCTTGCCTGGCCGCAGAATGGAAAACGGCGGTTTGCACCCTGTGACGCGAACCATAGAGCGGATTGAGCGTCTGTTTGGTGAGTTGGGTTTTGCTGTGGCGACGGGTCCGGAAATCGAAGATGATTTTCACAACTTCGATGCGTTGAATATTCCCGATCACCATCCGGCCCGTACGGATCACGATACCTTTTTCTTCAATCCCCACCTGATGTTGCGTACGCATACTTCGGGTGTGCAGATCCGCACCATGGAGCAGCAGCAACCGCCTATTCGTATCATAGCGCCGGGCCGGGTCTATCGTAATGACTACGACATGACCCATACCCCCATGTTTCACCAGGTCGAAGGTTTGCTGGTTGACGAGAAGGCCAGCTTCACCGAGCTCAAAGGCATACTGCACGATTTCTTGCGGAACTTCTTTGAAGAGGATTTGACCATCCGCTTCCGTCCCTCCTATTTTCCGTTTACCGAGCCGAGCGCCGAGGTGGATGTGATGGGCAAGAATGGTCGCTGGTTGGAAGTGCTGGGTTGCGGCATGGTGCATCCGGCTGTGTTGCGCTCCGTTGGCATTGATCCCGAAAAGTATTCAGGCTTTGCCTTTGGCATGGGTGTCGAGCGACTGACCATGCTGCGCTATGGCGTTAACGATCTGCGTTCGTTCTTCGAGAACGACCTGCGCTTCCTCAAGCAGTTCAAGTAAGGATAGGGGCAAACGATGAAATTCAGTAAATCCTGGGTAGATGAGTGGATCCAGGCCTCTTTAGGTGCCGATGAACTGGCCGAACAAATTACCATGGCTGGTCTGGAAGTGGACGGTGTCGAGCCTGTTGCCGGCCAATTCTCCAACGTTGTCGTGGGTGAAGTGGTGGAGTGTGCTCCCCACCCGGATGCCGACAAGCTGCGCGTGACCAAGGTCAATGTGGGTGAAGCCGAGCTGGTGGATATCGTCTGCGGGGCACCAAACTGCCGTCAGGGCTTGCGCGTGGCCGTAGCCAAGGTCGGCGCTCTGCTGCCGGGCGATTTTGAAATCAAGAAGGCCAAGCTGCGTGGCCAGCCTTCGCACGGCATGCTCTGCTCCTACAGCGAGTTGGGCATTCCGGTTGAAGCCGATGGCATCATAGAGTTGCCACTGGATGCCCCGGTTGGTACAGACCTGCGCGACTATCTGCAGTTGAATGATGTTTCGATCGAAGTCGACTTGACCCCGAATCGCGCTGATTGCCTGAGCATAGCCGGTCTGGCTCGTGAGATCGGTGTACTCAACCGCTGTGAGGTTGCTGCACCCCAGTGGAGCCTGGCTCCCGTGACCTGTGATGCAACTTTCCCCATCACAGTTGAGGCTAGTGAAGCTTGCCCGCGCTATCTGGGCCGTGTGCTCAAGGGGTTGAATGTGAAGGCGGCAACGCCGCTGTGGATGCAGGAAAAGCTGCGTCGTTGTGGCATGCGCGCTATCGATCCTATCGTTGATGTGACCAATTTTGTGCTGCTTGAGTTAGGGCAGCCTATGCATGCCTTCGACTTGGCCAAGCTTCAGGGTGGCTTGCAGGTGCGGATGGCCAAGCAGGACGAAAAGCTGACTCTGCTGGATGAGTCTGAAGTGACGCTTCGGCCTGACACACTGGTGATTGCCGATGCGCAGGGGCCTCTGGCATTGGCTGGGGTCTTTGGTGGTCGTGATTCGGGTGTGAGCGGTGAGACCCAGGATATTCTGCTGGAGTGCGCCTTCTTCAGCCCTCTGGCAATCAAGGGGCGGGCTCGCAGCTATGGTCTATCCACGGACTCTGCACACCGCTTTGAGCGCGGTGTCGATGCTCAGTTGCAAGAGCAGGCTATGGAGCGGGCAACGGCTCTGTTGCTGGAAATCTGTGGTGGTGAAGTGGGTCCGGTTGTCTCTGTGGTCGATGAGGCTTACCTGCCCAAGGCTGAGACTATTACACTGCGTCGGGAAAAACTGGCCCGTGTGGTGGGTATCAGCTTTGATGATGCCGTGGTAACCGAGATCCTGACTCGCCTTGGCCTGGCCGTTACCGTGACGGCTGAGGGCTGGCAAGCCAAGGCGCCGAGCTGGCGTTTTGATATCGCCATCGAAGAGGATCTGATCGAGGAAGTTGCTCGTATCTACGGCTACAACAACATTCCTAATCTGCCTCCTATGGCCCATTTGGTCATGAATGAGCAAAAAGAGGCGGATCTGCCGCTCAAACGGGCTCGTCACCTGCTGGTTGATCGTGGCTTCCAGGAGGCGATCACCTACAGCTTCGTTGAGCCCAAGGCTATGTCTTTGCTCTTCCCTGAGTGTGATCCCATCATTCTGCCTTACCCCATTTCGGCGGATATGTCGGCCATGCGCGTCTCTCTGTGGCCAGGTCTTATCAGCGCCGTGGTTTATAACCAGAACCGCCAGCAGGGGCGTGTGCGCCTGTTTGAACATGGCTTACGCTTTATCAAAGATGTTGATGCTGAGAACGGTATTCGTCAGGAGCCATTGCTGGCTGGCGTGATCAGTGGCAATCTGCACGATGAACACTGGAGCCTGCCATCGCGTGGGGCTGACTTCTTCGATCTGAAGGGTGATGTGGAAGCCCTGCTGGAGCTGACGGGTGAGGCTTACCGTTTCAGCTTTGTTCGCGGCGCTCACTCGGCGTTGCACCCAGGTCAGTCTGCGCAGATACTCCGAGATGGCCAGCCCATAGGCTGGATTGGGGTGATACACCCGAATCTGGAGAAAAAGCTGGGTCTTAAGAGCAAGGTTGTGCTGTTCGAGCTGGAGCTGAAGGGGCTGTTACAGGCTAAAATTCCGCTAGCAGGCGAGATCTCCCGTTTCCCTGCCAATCGGCGTGATTTGGCCTTGGTGGTCGATCAAGATGTTGCAGCGGCCGATATTCTACAAACTGCCAAAAAAATTGGCGGAAATCAGATAGTTGGCATAAACTTGTTTGACATATACCAGGGGCAGGGTGTTCCTGAAGGCAAGAAGAGTCTGGCTATCAGTCTCGTGCTGCAAGATACCCAGCGAACCCTGGAGGATAAGGAGATCGCTGACACCATCGCCAAGGTGGTAGAAGGGCTCCGCACTGAGTTCAATGCATCCTTGAGGGATTGATCTATGGCGCTTACCAAAGCCGATATCGCAGAATACCTCTTCACACAACTGGGCCTTAGCAAACGCGACGCCAAGGATATGGTTGAGGCGTTTTTCGAGGAGATCCGCCAGGCTCTAGAAGATGGCGAGCAGGTCAAGATCTCGGGCTTCGGTAACTTTGAGTTGCGCACCAAGAGTGAGCGACCCGGGCGAAATCCGAAGACGGGGGAGGATATACCTATCAGTGCCCGCCGTGTTGTGACGTTTCGTCCCGGCCAAAAGCTGAAGGCGCGTGTAGAGCACGCCAGCCCCAGCGAGATCGATGCCATCAGTGATGACGAGTGACATTCTACTCTTAACAAGCCAGGCCTAGCCTGGCTTGTTTTATTGAGTCAGAATCAGGTTTCTATCCTGACCTCTTTTAACTTCAGGAGTTAGCCATGCATCATCGACCTCGTGTCGTCATTCTGACGGGGGCGGGCATTTCTGCAGAATCAGGAATTGCAACATTTCGGGCATCGGATGGTCTGTGGGAGCAGCATAGGATTGAGGATGTTGCGACTCCAGAAGGGTTCTCCCGAGATGCTGCTCTGGTCCATAGTTTCTATAATCAGCGCCGTTTGTCGCTAGGTGCTGTCACGCCTAATCCCGCTCATGCTGCGTTGGCGAAGTTGCAGCAGCTATGGGGCGAACGAGTACTCCTGGTCACGCAGAATGTAGATGATCTTCATGAGCGCGCTGGCAGCCCTCAGGTGCTGCATATGCATGGTGAATTGCTAAAGGTACGCTGTGTTCGAACGGGTCGGGTTTATCAATGGCATGAGCCGTTAACCACGGCAGACAGGTGTTCCTGTTGTCAACCAGGCCAGGGATTGCGTCCCCACATTGTCTGGTTTGGCGAAATGCCCCTGGAGATGGAACGCATCTATGAGGCGCTTGCCCAGGCTGATCTGTTTGTGGCAATTGGTACCTCAGGCAATGTATACCCTGCCGCAGGTTTTGTTGCCGAAGCCAAACGTTATGGGGCACTCACCTTGGAGCTTAATCTGGAACCCTCATCTCAGCAGAGTCATTTTTCTCTCGCTGAGTATGGGCCGGCCTCATCTGTTGTGCCTGCTTGGGTGGAGAGTATGTTGGCTGCTGATGATTGGCGTGGGGCTTTGCAAGGCTTCGTCAAGCAGGGCGATCTCTAATCGCTCAGTACTCACGTAATAATCGATCTTAATTATGCTACATCGAGACGGTAGTACACGCTGTCACGCCGTGCCCCCTTTCCTTGGGACTTTACCGCGCATCCCTGGTGCGGAAGATCCACTTAGCGCTACCCTGACTCTGTGATGGATGATCAACGATTCAGCACCGCTAGTTAGTCAGTGTACTCTTTCTTTCCCTTCACACTGCTGCCAGTTTTTGCTCTCTTCTGGCTTGCCAACTCGCCCACTGGGGCCTGTTTATCCGGGTACCCTGGTTTTTTTATCATCCCATAGCCAAGCCTGAGGAGCTTGGATGAGATTTCTGTTTAAGGCATTGAAAAATAACAACATGTTTTTAATTTGAACCTGGTTTTATCGCGGTTTACTCCTGCGCTGGTAGCATATTGTTATCTGTTCAGGCCGGCGGATTGGTTAAAAATGTGTGATTTGGCGATTTTTTGTTATAATTACCGCTTTGCTGATGCGCAGAGTAACCATGAGTGATGAAATAAAAGAGCGGATCACCCTGGGTGGGGACCTGGAGCGTTCACTCCGCGAGGGCTACCAGCTCGACTTGCCGAAGCTGTTCAAAGAGGCTTGGCGCTTGACGTTAAGCGGACGCTTTGTTCTTTTTTTCGCCATTCTGGCCGTAATTGGCATGACCTTTCTCAGTTTTCGTCTGGTCGCCTATACAGGCTTGCTCAACGGGAATGCTTTTGCCCTGGATATGCTCATCACCCTGATTGTGGCAGCGCTGCTTTCACCCATCAGCAGTAGCCTGGATATGTTGGGGCTCCGACGGGCACTGGGGGGGCGAGTTAAACCCAGCATGATATTTGATTATTGGGGCCATTTTGTTGTACTGGCCCAGACCAGCCTTCTCATCAACGGTATCAAAGGGTTGATTGAGAGTCTGGTCATGCATATGGGGATGTCTGAAACCTGGTTGATGATACCTGTCGCCTGTTTCAGCATGACCATGCTGTACACCATACCATTGGTGTTGGAGCGAGGGTTGTCACCGGCGCGAGCCATGCTGACCTCCTTTCGTCTCTTTATTAAGGGCTGGCCACAGCTGGTGTTGATCTACGCTGTGCTGGTTGCCTTATTTGTCCTGGCCATGTTGCCACTCGGCTTGGGGCTCATCTGGATGATGCCGTTCTATTTGATTGTGAATGGTCTCATCTACCGCGAAGTATGTGGCGTTCGTCTGTTAGCGACTGTTGAGCAGACGGAGGCTGCAACTCACGACAAGGGGAGCTTTGTTGCATGAAGTTGACCAGACTATGGACGTTGTTATTGTTAAGCGCTGCGGTGCCTGCCGCAGTGGTTGGCAACCCAGGATCCCAGGCTGAAATAAACGCCGTAGCCAAGAGTATGGCGGCGGTGAATGTAGCAGCCGAGGCGCCTGATTTTAAAGCTATCAAGGATGTCAATGAGCGCAAACAGGCATTCGTTGACTATCTACGTCCGTCCTACGAGATAGTGGCTGCGAATATCCTGACCCAGCGTAATAAGCTGGAAAAGCTGCAACGGCAGCTATCCCAAGGTGTTGAGCTATCGCCTGAACAGGTTGATTGGCTTGAGGAGTTGGGTCGCCAATACCGTATCCAGGGTATGGTGGCGGACTCCAGTGGGATTGATCAACTTCTGGTGCGGGTAGATATACTGCCACCTGAGTTGGTCTTCAGTCAGGCAGCTACCGAGTCCGGTTGGGGTACCTCCAAAATGGCTCGGCAGTTGAACAACTTTTTCGGTCACTACTGCTTCGAGGCGGGTTGCGGTGTCAGCCCGTATCGACGCAAAGGGTCGGGGGAGGTGAAGGCGTTTGAGTCACCCACCCTGGCTATTCAGGCCTACATGCGTAATGTCAACACGCACCCTGCCTATAAACAGGTACGGAAAATGCGTGCAGACATGCGTGCAGAGGTAAAACCACTGGATGCTGTGGCTTTGGCTAAAGGCTTTCGGCGTTATTCGACACAGGGCGATCGCTATGTGAAGAAGATCCAGGGGATGATACGGACCAATCAGCAGTATTGGTCACCTGATAAGTGAGTCATACGTGTGTGATGCAAAGGCCAGTCTTGTGACTGGCCTTTTGTTTAGTGCGCCCAGCATGGGCGCATGCCTGCGGGTGAAAGTCCCGCCGTAAGTTGATCACAGCGAACGAAGTGAAGCGCAACTGCATGAGGGCGACCGAGTGTGGGGAGGAAGCGTGGAGCATAAACCGCGAGTCGATG
>JBOFBS010000448.1:0-3273 GCA_051645725.1 Aeromonadaceae bacterium
GTCCTTTTGGATTGAAGGACACCCAAATCGTCGAAAAGGACACCCAAATTGGTAAATGCGAAAGGTTAGGAGAGATGGCGGCATCCTTGCCGCCAACGGTTGGCTCGCGAGGCTATCTCACCTCCGCGAACCGATTTGCATTAGTGGCTGTCCTTGTGGGTTTGTCCTTTTGGGTTTGCAAATGGAAATGGCTAATAAGCGCGTTCCAGCAAGACGACTCCCTTTGCATCCAGCGTGACCGTGTGATCGTTAACCGTGGCGGTTTGTCCGCTGTAGTAATCTCGCACCTGCGCACCCTCGGGGAAGATGTTGCCTACCTGAATCGACTGGGTGCCTTCCGTTGCCATCGCCACCACGACATTGTCGCCACTGCCGAGTCGCGAGAAGGTGTATGGCGAGTCAGCCAGCTTGCTGTGGCTGCCACGGCCGATAGCCGGATGCCTGCTGCGGAACTGCCCAAGTTTCTGCCAGTGCTGCAACAGACTCTGATCCATACAAGGGCTCACCTCCGAGCCTGATGTGCCATCGCACCAGTTCATAGTGCCCTGGTGTGCCTCGTACCAGTGAGGAGCATTGCTGTCACTGGGGCGAGCGGATTCATCACCAAAGAGGATGCGTGTCTCTCCTGGCAGCATCATGAGCAGGGTCGCGCCATTTTTGAGATGGTTTCTGTCGAAAATGGTCAGATCGGCATGGGATAGGCCATTGATCTGCATAATATTGCTGTTTCCCTGCAAGTTGGCATATTTGCTAAAGAGGGCGTCAGCGCTTGCTGAGATGGTATTCCCGGCTACATAACTCTGCACTTCCGACAGGAAAGAGAAATTATCTATGGCGTCAAAGCCGTTCTCTTTATAGGTGTTACGGAGCGCCGCTGTTCCCCACGCATCGGCTGCCATCCAGAAATTCAGCTCCTGAAGGTCAACGGGCTTTATCACATCGGCACGGGATTGCCACTCTTTAAGGGCTATCTCGCTCTGTTTTTTCAACTCCTTCCAGACCGACATATCCACATGAGTGGGGGTCTGACAGTGAAATCCATCAACGCCATAGTGACGAACCCAGTCCGTCAGCCACTTGATAACATGGTTGGCCGGGGTGCGGGGGAGTCCACTCTGCTGGAAAAATGTATCCAAAGAGGCGGTTTGGGTGGCGAGGCGTCCCTCTCGACGCCATTTGGTTTGCAGCAGGAGGGGGAGCTCTACACTGGCGGTCGACTCGGTTTTCAGATCCGGTAACTCATCAAAACAGCGCATCAATTCACTGGTTCCGGTACAAGTGCCATAGGCATTGGCCCTTACCCAGTCGTTGCCCCACCATTTTCGCCAGTGACTATCCTTATAATTCAAGTAGTTGCTATAAGTTTTGTAATGGATGGTGGTAGGGTCGTTGGTGAAGTAATAACTCTCCCAGTCGGCGGCGAGTCCGGCGAAGCCATATTCATGGGCGGTCTGCATATCCGGGGCGCCGAGCTGATTTATGGCAATATCAAAAATCACCCGTATCCCCTGGCTGTGGGCCGCGTCGATCACCTGTTTGAGCAGGGCGTCATCACCATAGTTGGCATCGACCTGGGTGAAGTCGAGAGTGGAATAACCCTGGTAGGGGTAGCTTTTGAAATTCTCACCGCCAGTGAAGCCGTGGATCTGTTCAAAAGGGGGCGATAGTTCGAGGACATTGATCCCCAATTCCTGAAAATAGCCCTCATTGAGCTTATCGAGCAGCCCTTGCAGATCGCCGCCATGGAAGGTGCCCTTCTGTGTTTCATAGCCATCGGCACAGCGAGTCGCGTTCAGCTGTTGCTTGGTCGAGTTATAGGCACCTTGCTGGCACTCCCGGCCATAGCTGTGATCATTGTTGGCGTCACCGTTGCGGAAGCGGTCGGTGATCAGGGAATAGATGGTGGCGTTGTTCCAGTTAAAGCGGTTTAGGGGCGGCTCGATAATGAGTGGCGTGAAGTGATACTCCCGGGTTTGCTGGGTGCCCTGTTTTTGGCTGCTGGCATACAGGCGTAATACCTGGGGGGAGGTGGTATGCTTGCCAATCATCAGCTTGGTGCCATCTGTGTAGGTGTGCAGGCAAGCAGAGGGATCGCTGCCATCCACACTGTAGCAGGCCTGGCTAAGATCTGTTCCTTCGGCATGAAGTGTGAGCGTCAGACCTGTGAAATAATTGTAGTAGTCATCTGTTTGTGTATCACTGACATAGACCCTGAGCGGCAAGGGGCGACATGCAGATTGAGCCTCTGCTGCCGAGCCGTTAGTACAGCCGCGGCGGGTATCAATCCTGTAGTCAAAGAGCTGGCGCTGCCAGTTTTTTTCCCCATCCATCACCATGGTTCTTAAGCGGAACGTTTTTCTGGCACCCGATTTGATAGCCAGAGGGATAGTGGTTCCGGCTGTGTATCTACTGCTTTTGGTCGTTGGTAAAGAGCCATCCAGCGTGTAATAGATGGTCGCGGCGGGATCGGTATTGTCCTTGGCCGACAGGGTCAGCGCCACATTATGGTCATAGGTTCCCGGTTGCAGGCTTGGCGTGACTTCAGGCGCCGAGTGGATGTAATAGGAAAAAGATTGGAGGCGTTGCTGGCCATCAGTAGTGATGAGCAGCGTTCTTAGCCAGAAATCACGGTTTTTACCCTGATCGACAATGGTGAAGGTTTGCCCTTTTTTGTAAAGAGGTGAGCTGGTCGTGGGGGCTGAACCATCCCGCGTAAAATATATTTTGCTGCTCTGCTGATCCACATCGACCGAGAGTTTTACCTTGATTGCCTTGTCATAGGTTCCTTGCGGAACACTGGCCGTAACGGTGGCGGGGCCGGGGTAGGCCACTGCCTGGCTGGCCAGGCAGAGCAGGCCGGTAGCAACAATCCTTCTGTTCATGAGTCATCCTCTGAAATGGGGGCTCGCCCAGGCAATCGCCATCAACTAGTTTCCCTTTGGAGCACATTGGCGTGAGAGGCGGTGAGCTTGGGAGTCAATTGAAAGCAGATTATTGCATCGTTCGGTTTTTTTTCCGTTTAGCCTTACAAAATGAAGGGATTAGTAATAAGTTGGAGGGCACTCCAGCAGTTCTTAGCCAGGGCCTGGACTGCGGTTCGGATTCACCCATTTCTATGTGTTTTTTACTAGGGCAACTGATATCAGCTGGCCACACGGCCAGAGAGCATGGCATTCAGGGCGCCAGGCCGACAGCCTGGGGATGAGCTGTGTTAGGTAAGATGAATGAGCTCTGATCTCAGTCTGATCGCATGAGACGATGCGGTTTTCCCCT
>JBOFBS010000449.1:0-2583 GCA_051645725.1 Aeromonadaceae bacterium
CTTGGCCGGTGCATCCAGCAGTGAGGTATTGGCAATATCCAGCGCCATCACCCAGAGGCCGGGCACGGGTTCAGTCACGTAGGAGAAAGAGTTCTTATCTCGGGCCAACGCCCCCTTAAAACCAAAGTCGGCATAAAACTCATCGAAATTGGCCACATCATGGCTCTTGGCTCCGCTCACATGCTCCATGAAGGGAGCCAGGCTTCCCACATCGGCGCCCATGCTGTTTTGCTCGAAGTAGATGGAGCCATGCTGAGCATAGGGGTTATTCATGTCATGGTTCCCCGGCACCACCAACACCTTGACACCCTTGCTCTGCAACTTGGCCATCGCAGCCCGGAAGTTTTCATGGCTGAACTGCTCGCCATCCTTGGTCAGATCCCCCGTCACCAGTATCAGCTGGTTACCCGCGGCCACTAACTTGTCGAGAGCGGCCTCGAGCAACGCCTGGCTTTGCAGCAGGGCCTTGCGATCCTTGGCCAGCGCCGCCTCATAGGCGGGCTGCCCCGCCACACCGCCCAACCGTACCGCATCGAAGATATGCACATCGCTCACCACCCCAATCTTGATTGGCGTGGCGGCACTCTCCTGCGGGGTAACAGGCGGGGTAACAGGCTGAGTCTGCGGCTTGTTGGTCGTCTGAGTCGGTTGATAACTGCGGTTAGTGTTGTCATTGCAAGCGGTCAGCAACGCAGCCGAAAAGAGTACACAAAGTGCAGGAGTAACACGCATGGTAAGAGTCCTTTCTACCCAAATTAAGAGTAAGAACTCTATTCTCGCGTCATGTCAGGGTCATGAAGGATTGATGACGCCTGGGCGACACCCCTTACCGTCCGCTGGAGGCTGCGCTTCGCCAGCCCCGCAACGCCAGCTGGCGATTATGCAGGCTACTCAAGCAGATCATGCCGAAAGAGGAACCAAGCAGAGCCAAAAACATGTCGGATTGGGTATCCCACGGATCGCCCTGCGTCCCCAAAAACTCGTCGGCTCCCTGGCCCAAGGCCAGCGCACTCCACCACTCGATCAGCTCATAACAGGCGCTGAACGCCAGGGCCACGCAGATAGCCAGAAAGCTGGTCATGCGCGTCGCCACCAGATAGCCACGCCGCAGCAAGATCTCCCGGGCGACCAAGGCTGGCACCAGGCCCTGCATGAAGTGCCCCAGCTTGTCATAGGGGTTGCGACTGAGATCCAGCCACTCCTGCACCCAAAAGCCAAGCGGTACCCGGGCATAGCTGTAAGTGCCCCCGGTGATCAGCACCAGACAGTGCAACGTGATAAGCAGATAGAGCAGAGGGGTCAATGGAAAAGTACGCTGCGTCCACGCCAGCAGAGGCAAGGCGATAAACACAGGCAATACCTCTAACCACCAGGTGGTACGATCAAACGGCTCCCACCCCGAATAGAGCAGCGCGCCCAGCACCAGCAGGGCATAGCCCAGTAGAATCCTCCGCTCACCCCAACCATTGGCCATAGACTTCTTCCTTGATTATCGACATAGAGACGATCTCCACTATGGCAGCTACCGACGGGGAAGCCAAGGCATCTCGGGGGCTGAGTGAACCCGATAAAAAAGCAGCAGGAGCCAATGCTCTCTGCTGCATAGATAACAATGGCTAGGCTCAGGCCGAGGTATTGACCACACTGCCCAGGCGAGAGTTACTCCCATCCGGTATTTTGCTGGAAAACTTCTGCAGAAAGTCGGTGAGGGAGACACCACTGTTAGCGGCTCCGCTGCTACTCAGCAAAGAGGAGAACTGGCTCTGCAACTCGCTGATGGCGCTATCCGAGCTGGAGTCCGAGTTACTGAGCTTGCTGATGAGACTCTGCATATCGGTTTTCATGGGGTTGGTTTCACCATACTCGCTGCCTGAACCACTTTCACCCTTTCCAGCGCCCTGCTCATGAAGAGTCTTCATAAGCGTCTCCATAAAAGCCTTGAGCTGATCATCGCTGCTGGTCACTGTAGTGCTATCGCTGCTTTCATCAGTCGAGGATGTCGATGTCGCGGTCGAAATTCCCAGCTCTTCGAGTACATCGCTAAGATCCGACATCATCTGGCCACCCTCCTGAGGTGGCGGTGGCGGCATGCGCTTATCTTCTCCCTTCACACTGCTGTTCTGCATACTGCTTTGCATCGTTTGCACTAAGGAACTAAGGCTATTGGCACTGACTGAACTGACTGACATGACACTCTCCTTCCTGTTGTCATCAGATAACCCAAGGGCTACCCCCGGCATGAAATACTTACGTGGCTAGATAGATGGGCTCAACCAGATGCCACACGTATCCTCCTGCTCACCTGCAAAGTGTCAGCCAAAAAAGTGTTTATTTTTCAATGCAATATGTAAAATGCGGTTAAGTTGTGTGAGTTTGTGTAAGACGCCGATTTTCATCACCATCCAAACAGCCGCCGATACAGAAAAAGGAGTCAATTACGCTGAATAAACATTCATAGCGGCAAAAAATGACCGCCGCTCTTTACCGCTTGCCGCCAACTAACCAGCATTCGGGACAGCCACTTAAGTTCGGCCGGCTATTCAGGACACCCACTTAGTTAAAGCGGCTATTCAGGACATCCAC
>JBOFBS010000450.1:0-5832 GCA_051645725.1 Aeromonadaceae bacterium
TCCGGCTCAGGCGCCCTGCTGGGGCTGCTGCTGGGCTACCTGTGTGTGCTGCTCGCCGCCCTGCTCTGGCCCACCTTCCCGGCCCAGGTACCGCTGCTGGCAACCCTCATCTCGCCGCTGGCCGCCGTGGCTACCGGCCTGCTCTTTAGCTGGCTGCCCGCTCGTCAGGCCGCCGGGCGCGAGCCGGTGGCCAGCCTGCGGGGAGGTCAACTATGAGGCTCACGGATCTGCTGCTCTGGCTGCTGCGCGCCCTTGGCGCTGGTCGCAGCCGCAGCCTGCTCTCGGCCCTGGGCATCGCCATCGGCATCGCCTCGGTCACCACCCTCACCGGCATAGGCGAAGGACTGCGTCTCTACCTGCTGGAGAGTTTCTCCCAGTTCGGCTCACGGCTGATTGCGGTCTCCCCCGGCAAGAGCGAGACCGCCGGTGGCCCCCAGGGGATCCTGGCCAGCAGCCGCCCCCTGTTGCTGGCCGATGCCGATGCCCTGCGTCTGTTGCCGGGCATAGAGGCCGCCATACCCGTGATCCAGGGGCAGGGCGAAGTGCGGGTGCGGGGTCTCACCCGCAGCACCGCCATACTCGGCACCAACCATCAGGCCGCCATGGGCTGGCGCTTTACCCTGGCGCGTGGCCGCTTCCTGCCTGCCGATGACAGTGCCCTGCCCCGCGCCTATGCGGTGCTGGGCGCCACTGTGGCCAGGGAGCTGTTTGCCAGGGAGGAGGCGCTGGGCAGCCTGATCCGGGTCGGTGATCGGCGCTTTCGGGTCATGGGAGTGATGGAGCCCAAGGGGCAGTTTCTGGGTTTCGATCTGGATGACATGGTCTATGTCCCGGCCGCTCACGCCCAGGCTCTCTTCAATCAGGAGGGGTTGCAGGAGATCGATCTCATCTACCGCGCCAACGTCAGCGAACCCCAGATAAGCCGCGCCATCAAGCAGCGGCTCATCGCCCGCCATGGCAACGAGGATTTCACCCTCTTCTCCCAGCAGGACATGCTCGCCAGCCTCGACAAGATACTCACCATCATCAAGGCGGCCATAGGTGGGCTGGGTATCATCTCCCTGCTTATCGGCGCCGTGGGGATCTTCAGCATCATGAGCATTGCCCAGCAGGAGCGCATCCCCGAGATCGGCCTGCTGCAGGCCCTGGGCTGCCAGCGCCAGCAGATCCTGCTGCTGTTTCTGGCCGAGGCCATGGCACTGGCCCTGCTCGGCGGTCTGCTGGGGGTGGGCTTGCTGCTGCTGATCCGCAGCGGCATCACCCTGCTGCTGCCCAGCCTGCCGCTCACCCTGCACCCTCTCTATCTGCTGCTGGCCCTGCTCTGCTCGGCACTGGTGGGGCTGCTGGCCGGTATCTCCCCTGCCCTGCGCGCCATGGGTCAGGATCCCATAGTGGCGCTACGGGGTGAGTAGCTCACCCTAGCTAGGTAGCCAATCCTAAATAACCGCTCCTAATCATGCTACATCAACGAGGTAGCACACGCTGACTCACCATGACGCTGGACCATGGGGTGCCACCGCGCCATCCCTATCGCTGCGGTGAGTGTTCCTCTATTTGGAACAGTAATTCAGTCAATACATTCTTTGGCGAAGACAATCCGCATCATCACACAAACAAAATATTACTACTTTATTAATTCTTTTAAGGGGCGATTAATATAATTCGACACCTGGGTTGGAAATTACCTTCCAAACTTGCTGATGAAAAAATCACTAGGATTGTTATTCTTACTAAGAAGATACCGACATATATAATCTGATTGCAGCTGATTGCGTGATTCAGCTCACTTTAATTTGTGTAATTCGTCTATAACGCTCAAGCACTCAGTCGTCACAACTCATTGAGATAAATAAGTTTAACTCTCAACATCCAAGATGGACTCGAAATTGACATAATGCTTTACTAATGCTTTTTAACCCTTTCAAGTCTGCGTTTGGAACTATAGATATTTATTTATACCCTCTGCTTAATATATATTTACACCACAGTGAGTCACACCTCACAAAATGCCCTCCCTTTGTCATTTCCGACAGTAATTAATAAAAAACTCAGCCAGAAAACGTTCTCCGCTAGACGTATCGTATGAGGGTCAACTTCAGGAATGACTAATACCTGATCCCCCATCAGGAACATCAGTAAATATCCTGAACCCCGAAATAAGGAGCCTCATCATGCATGCCCAAAGTCAACGCATTATTCATCCCTTCTACGACCATGCAGCTGAGAGCCCCCTCACCGATTCGGTACGAGCCACCTTACTGCAACAAGCAGAAACACTCCGAGCGCTAGCCGATGATTTTAATCGTCTTCAATACCGCCGTGCTTTGGGGCTGATGTTAGCCTGCCGTGGTCATATCATAGTGTGTGGCATGGGCAAGTCGGGCCATGTTGGTCGCAAGATTGCCGCAACACTGGCCTCTACTGGCACCCCAAGTTTTTTTCTACACCCGGCAGAAGCATTTCATGGCGACCTGGGGATGATCACCCCTGATGATGTGGTCATCCTCATCTCCAATAGCGGTGAAACCGATGAGGTGCTCAAGCTCATTCCCTCGCTCAAGAGCTTTGGCAACCCCATCATTGGTATAACGGGTGGTCCGCACTCTACTCTGGCTAAGAACTCCGATGCCGTTCTTGAGATCCGCATCCAAAGCGAGGCTTGCCCCAATAACCTGGCACCGACTACCTCTACCACCCTCACCATGGCCATCGGCGATGCTTTGGCTATCGCATTGGTCACCAAACGCCAGTTCAAGCCTCAGGACTTCGCCCGCTTTCATCCTGGTGGCAGCCTGGGCCGCCGTCTGCTAACCCGCGTCAAAGATGTGATGAGCAAGGAGTTGACCTGTGTTAGCGCCACTACGCCACTGCGTGAAGTCATTGTTGCCATGACTCAAACCCGCAATGGGTTAGCCGTGGTCAATGATGGTGACAGCCAGATGCTTGGGGTGATTACAGATGGTGACCTGCGCCGAGCCATGATGCGCACCGATTTTGATCTCGACAAAATTGTAGCCGCCGATGTCATGACAACCGATCCGGTGACGCTCCCGGAATCTGCCATGTTGAGTGATGCCGAACACTTGATGCGCGAGAGACAGATCAAGCAGCTGGTGATACTCGATAGCACCCAGCGTCCCTGTGGCATTGTCGAGTTTTTCCAATGAACAGGGGGGTTGTCGCTCAACGCTCTGAGTGGCAGGTATTTTGGGACGTCAACTTTGCCCTGCTGCTACGCGAGCTGAAAACTCGTTATGGAGAATATCGCCTGGGCTATGCCTGGGCGCTGCTTGACCCCTTGGTTGCCATAGGCCTCTTCTGTGTCGTCTTTGGTCTTAAGCAGCGGGATCTATTTGGCGATGTGGAAGCCCCCGTTTTCATTGCCAGCGGCTACCTGCCCTTCCTGCTGTTCAAGAACTGCTGCACTCGCCTGCAAAAGGCGGTGAGCGCCAATCAGAACCTATTCTGTTTTCGCCAAGTCACCCCATTCACCACTCTCTTTACGCGCTTCCTGCTGGAGTCGTTAATCGGTCTGATGACACTGCTCATCTTGATCATTGCGCTGCTATGGTGTGGCTTCAATGCACTGCCAGCAAAACCGCTGGAGATGTTGAGCGGACTCTTGCTCCTGCTACTCATCAGTTTCGGATTGGGGACCCTCTTTTGCATCATCGCCACCCTGTTTGGTGAGGCTGAGAAATTCCTGGCCATTCTGATGCGCCCCCTGATGTGGATCTCTGCCGTCTTTCACCCTCTTTCTGTCGTGCCACAGGAATATCACGAGTTTTTCCTCTGGAATCCGCTGGTTCACGCCCTGGAGCTCATCCGCGCTAGCTGGATCAACCACTACCCGGAAAGTGGCGCCAGCTGGGGATATCTCTGCGGTACGAGTTTGGTTTGCCTCTGTTTGGCCTTCAGCGCTTACCGTTTGTTCCACCACCGCCTGGTATTGTCATCATGATACGACTCGAAAATGTCAGCAAATACTACGCCACCCGCTTTGGCCGCAATTATGTTCTGCGTGATGTAGACGTTAGCCTGCCAGCCGATCGCAATATCGGTGTGTTGGGGACAAATGGCGCAGGCAAATCGACCCTGTTACGCCTGTTAGGTGGCATGGATAGTCCGAATAAGGGCAGGGTAAAGCGTGAGTGCCGCGTCTCTTGGCCGCTGGCGCTCAACGGTGGTTTTCAGGGCAGCATGACAGGACGCGAAAACTGTCGCTTTATCTGCCGGGTTCATGGTGTGCATAACGCCAGCAAGGTTGAGCAGTTCGTACAAGACTTCTCCGAACTGGGCAATAGTTTTGATTTGCCCGTCAAGGGGTACTCAAGTGGGATGCGTTCACGTTTTTCCTTTGCTGTCAGCATGGCTTTCGACTTTGATGTCTATCTCATTGATGAAATTATCTCGGTGGGCGATAGGCGCTTTCGGCAAAAGTGTAAGGAAGTGTTTGATGAAAAAAGGCAAAATAGCCGGGTTATCTTGGTCTCCCATGATATGAAGACTCTCCGGCAACATTGCGACATGGGCGTGGTGCTCCATGGTGGTCGTTTCATGCAATTTGACAACATAGAGGAGGCCATCACCCGTCATGAGGAATTGTGTCAATGAGTGAAAGCCAACCCGACTCCCCGCTCCGACGTAAGCTGCGTAAACTCCAACGAGACCCCAAACTCTTTCTCATCGACTCCCGCGGCTTACGAGCCGCAGGAGAAGGGGCCATCCGCACCTGGAAACAGATGGTCAAGTTAGGGAGCTTTCTCTGGGTTGTGCTGATTTTTCTTCTTGCCTGTCTCTACTACACCGTTATTGCCAGTGATCGCTTCGTCAGTGAAGCCAAGGTGATCATCCGCCAGGCTGACCCCATGCGTACCCTTCCGGACAGCCTCTCCCTGCTCGGGCTTGGTAACAGTAATAATCAGGATACCCTGGTCGTTCAGGAGTATCTGCGCTCCTTGGACATGCTCAAGTCTCTGGATGAGCGCCTTGGCTTGAAAAAGCACTACCAATCCCATAGTGCGGACTGGTTTTCACGACTAGCCGATGATGCGACCCAGGAGGAGTTTCTCAAGTATTACCAGGACCACCTCTCCCTCTCTCTGGACAACAGCTCAGGTGTGCTGACCATTCAAATCCAGGCATTCACCCCGGAATACGCTCAGAAAATACTGCAGGTGATGTTGGAAAAGAGCGAGGGGATGATCAATCACCTCGGCCACAAAGTAGCCGGTGAACAACTCAGATTTGTCGAGCAAGAGATACAGCGTGCCCACTCCCGCCTGCAAGAGAGTCGAGGAGAAGTGCTTAATTTTCAAAATCAGCACCAATTACTTAACCCTGAGGTCCAGACCCAGGCAGTTCAGGTTGTGATCAACGAGCTCGGAGGGGACCTGGTGCGTCAACAAGCGGAACTCAAACGCTTGACCAGCTTCATGAACCCCACAGCGCCGGAAGTCGTGGCGCTACGAGATCGCATCGATGCCCTGACCCGTCAGCTGGAGCAGGAAAAGTTAAGGCTTACAGGCGAAAAAGCCCCGGCGCTCAACGAAGTAAGTGCAGAGTTTCAAACTCATCAGGTACAAGCCGAATTGGCCACAGACCTCTACAAGACCGGACTCGTCAGCCTGGAGCAGGCTCGGGTGGAAGCTTATCGTAAATTGAAATTCTTGCTCGTTGTTGCAGCACCCGAGAAAGCAGAGTCCGCTCTCTATCCGCGCCGAGCATACAACTTGGCAACTATCGGTGTGATACTCTGCCTGTTATATGGCTTGGTGGTCATGGTGTTGGCCACTATTCGCGAGCATCAGGATTAATCGTTGAGGTACTTAG
>JBOFBS010000451.1:0-4170 GCA_051645725.1 Aeromonadaceae bacterium
TCACTCCGGGGTAGGTACCCAGGCTTATACCTTTATCTGGGGCATGGTCGGCGAGAATCAGGTGTTCGGTGACATGGATCATGTTGCCATCGAGGATCTGCGTTAATTCCCTTTATGTCCGGGCCCGCTTCAGATGGCCGCATCACCACCATCAAGACTGTCACGCTGGGTGGCAGCAGAGGAAATAAGATGATTCTCAATGCATTCGATTTGAAGGGTAAGATTGCCATCGTGACCGGTTGCGATACCGGTCTGGGTCAGGGTATGGCGTTGGGCCTGGCTCAGGCAGGCTGTGACATCGTTGGTGTCAACATTGTCGAGCCTACCGATACCATTGCCAAGGTCGAGGCCATTGGCCGCCAGTTCCTTAGCCTCAAGGCCGATGTCAGCAAGGTGGATACCTTACCAGGACTGGTGGATCAGGCCGTCTCCCGGTTTGGTCGGGTCGACATCCTGGTCAACAACGCTGGCATCATTCGCCGCGAAGACGCCATCAACTTCAGCGAGAAGGACTGGGATGATGTGATGAACATCAACATCAAGAGCGTCTTCTTCATGTCCCAAGCAGTCGCGAAGCAGTTTATCGCTCAGGGCCAGGGCGGCAAGATCATCAATATTGCCTCCATGCTCTCGTATCAGGGCGGGATCAGGGTGCCTTCCTACACAGCCTCCAAGAGCGGCGTGATGGGGATCACCCGCCTGCTGGCCAATGAATGGGCAAGCCAAGGTATCAACGTGAACGCCATTGCTCCCGGTTACATGGCCACCAACAATACGACAGCTCTGCGTGCAGATGAGGATCGCAATGCCGCCATTCTGGAACGGATCCCGGCCGGACGTTGGGGTGTACCCGATGACATGATGGGCCCGGCAGTCTTCCTTGCCTCTGCGGCTTCCGACTACATCAATGGCTACACAATCGCTGTGGATGGTGGCTGGTTGGCCCGCTGATCTCTTAAGATGCAACAAGGCGCCAATGGCGCCTTTTTTGTTCAATCCTGTTACGGAATTTACCCTATGCATCTTGATGCACCTTGGCTGGCCCAGCTCCTTGGGTTGCTGGCTTGCGCTATCGGTGCCACCGCTTTTTTGCAACACCAGGATCAGAAATTGCGGCGGCACCTGACCCTTAATGGGGTACTTTTGGCTCTGCATTTTATGATGCTCGGTGCGACGGTCGCCGCCATAAACTGCCTGCTGTGTGCAGTCCGCACGTGGGTTTCCGGGTACCACCGAACGTTAAGTGTCATGTGGAGCGTTATTGTGTTGGTTTGGGTGCTGGTGCTTCCTCAGCTGGAACACCCCATGCAATTGCTCACCCTGACGGGGACCACGTTGAGTACCTATGCCCTGTTCAGATTGGATGGACTACCACTGCGAGGGTGCATGCTGGTCAGCAGTCTCTGTTGGGTTGTACACAACCTCTGGGCTGGTTCGATTGGCGGGAGTCTGTTAGAGGGGATGTTCTTCGTCATCAATGGCTACACCATGGTTTCCCTCTACCGACACCAAGGTGTAGCGCCGCTCGGTCGGGTTCGATAACCGGGAGCATTGAGTGGATGCCTGACTGGTATCCACTCATATGATGAGGCTAAGTAAGGCGCTTACACTCTCAGTTTGAGGTAAAGGGATAGTCGTGATAGCCAAGCTCCGCCGAAATGCGGGCAGCAGCTTCATGTAGCAAACTAACAAGTTCGGCACGTTTGCTTTCTTCAAAACGGACTATCGGTAGTGACAAAGAGAGCCCGGTGATGATGCGCCCCATCCGGTTGTAGATAGGCACACCGAAGCAACGCAGCCCGTTCTCATTTTCTTCATTGTCTTCCGCATAGCCTTGCTCGCGCACCTGTGCCAGCTCCGCCAACAGGGCATCAACATTAGCCAGGGTATGCTCGGTGAAGCGCTCAAACGTTACTCCGGCCAACATGCTCCGCACCTCTTCTTCTGGTAGCCAAGCCATCATTACCTTGCCAAGTGCGGTGCTGTAGAGTGGGCAGCGGCGACCGATACGGGAGTACATACGCAGATTGTATTCGGAGTCGATCTTGTGCAGATAGACGACACTGTTTTCATCTAGTGCCCCCAGGTGCAGCGTTTCTTTGGTCAACTTACCCAAACGGTGCATCTGGACATCAGCGATTTGGATCAAATCCTGGTGCTCCAGCGCTCTTCCACCCAGTTCGAAAAGCTTCAGACTAAGGGTGTACTTGTCAGTCTCCCCTTCCTGATTGACATAACCAAGCGTCTTCATTGTCTGCAAAAAACGATAAACAGTGCTTTTTGACATCATGATCCGCTGGGACAGCTCAGTCACTCCGATATCTTTTTGTTCACTCAAGGCCTGCAAGATACCGAACACTTTCAGTACTGACGAGACCGAATCCGGTGAGTTATCTACCGCTGACATCTATATCCCCTTATAAAATCTATCGTTTCATTATATTTGAAACAAGCGCGCAATCATAGCCAAGGTCGCAGCTACCTTACCTGATTACGGTATCAAACAGAACCATTTAAAACGCTTCTCACGCCGGGCATCCTCCTCAGGCTGAAGAACCTTTGCGTTCCGTCACAATTTAATGAAATGGCGTTTCAATTCATTTGATAGTTTCGTTTCATTAAATAGAATGGACCCATCATAAAAGTGGGAGGACATATGGCTATCAAGGTTGCCGTCATTGGCGAATGCATGATCGAGCTATCGGAGAGCAAGGTGAACATCGTCCGCCATTTCGGTGGAGATACGCTCAACACGGCTGTCTATCTGGCACGAGCCAACACTGAGCTGGCCGTACACTATGTGACCGCAATGGGAACCGATGCCATCAGCAATACCATGTTGCAGCAGTGGCAACAGGAAGGTGTCCATACCGATCTGGTGCAGCGTTTTGCTCACAAATTGCCCGGTCTCTACCTCATTGAAACTGACGAGCACGGCGAGCGGACCTTCCATTACTGGCGCAGCGATGCGGCTGCCCGTTACTGGTTGCAAGGCGATGAAGCGGAGCATATCTGCCAGCAATTGCACGAGTTCGACTACATCTATTTGAGTGGTATCAGCCTAGCCATCCTGTCCCAAGCGGACAGGGAAACCCTGCTGCAACGTCTTGCCGAGTGTCGCGCTGCCGGGGTGAAGATCGCCTTTGACAACAACTACCGGCCACGCCTTTGGGAAAGCCGCGAAGCGGCACAGCAGGCCTATCACGCCATGCTGACGCTGACTGACCTTGCTTTCCTGACACTCGATGACGAGTACGCCTTGTGGGGAGATAGCCAGGTTGATCAGACGCTGGCGCGGACTCAGGCCCTTGGAGTCAGTGAAATAGTTGTCAAACGTGGTGCAGAGTCCTGCCTCATCGTGCAGGACGAACGGTGCAATGAAGTTCCTGCCGTGTCACTGGCACAGACGCAGGTGATAGACACTACGGCGGCTGGTGACTCGTTCAGCGCAGGTTACCTTGCCAAACGACTGGCCAACGCCTCGGTAAACGACTCAGCACACTATGCCCATCGACTGGCGAGCACTGTTATTCAGCATCGCGGCGCCATCATCCCTTTGCTGGCGATGCCAGCCACCACCAATGCCAGTGAGGAATCCCATGTCAGTATTGCTTGAACAACTGTCCAGCCTGAAGATCATCCCCGTCATCGCTATCAAGAATGCCGATGATGCAGTGGCCCTTGGTCAGGCTTTGATGGACAACGGCATGCCGAGCGCGGAAATCACTTTCCGCACACCCGCTGCGGCCGATGCAATCCGTCAACTGCGAGCAGCCTTCCCCAACATGACCATCGGGGCGGGGACCGTGCTCACTACAGCCCAAGTGGATCAGGCTATAGAAGCAGGGGTGGATTTCATCGTCAGTCCAGGACTCAATCCACGGATCGTTCAGTATTGCCAGGCGCGAGGTGTACCTATCATCCCTGGAGTCAATAATCCCAGCCTGGTTGAGCAAGCAATGGAGCTTGGTCTGTATACACTCAAGTTCTTCCCGGCAGAGGCTTCCGGCGGGCTGGCCATGCTCAAGGCCCTAAGCGCCGTCTATCCCGTTACTTTTATGCCTACCGGCGGTATCAGCCCGAGTAATGTGAAGGATTATCTGGCCCAAGGGACAGTGTTTGCCTGCGGCGGTACCTGGATGGTCCCAGCTGAGCTCATCGAGCGGCGGG
>JBOFBS010000452.1:0-1910 GCA_051645725.1 Aeromonadaceae bacterium
GTAAAATATATATAATTTATCTCTTTCTTGTTCTGGTCAGGTTCGGGTTATGGCGTCAATACATGCAGATGTGACTTTGGTGGGTGGCGGTATCATGAGTGCAACCCTGGCGATGTTGATCCACCGCCTGGATCCCTCGTTGCACATCTGCATGCTGGAGCAACTGTCAGATGTTGCCCTGGAGAGCTCGGCCCCTCTGCACAATGCGGGAACCGGGCATGCGGGTTATTGCGAACTCAACTACACACCGCAAGGGCCTGGCGGCGCGATTCAGATTGAGCGGGCGCTGGAGATCAATGCGGCCTTCGAACTCTCCTTGCAGTTCTGGTCTCATCTGGTGGAAACCTCTCACCAGACCATAGCACCGGAGAGCTTCATCAATCGGGTTCCTCATCTGAGTGCCGTCTGGGGCGAACCGGAGGTGGCTTACCTCAAGGCGCGCCACGCCGCGCTCAGCTCTCATCACTTCTTTGCACAGATGCAGTGGTCTGAAGATCGCCAGACGCTGGAGCAGTGGATGCCCCTGATGCTGGCCGGGCGAGCGCCCGGGCAGAAGCTGGCGGCCACGCGCATCGAGGAGGGGGCCGATGTGAACTTTGGTGCCCTGACCCGGACCCTCATCGAGTATCTGCAGCAACATGCCCGCTTCGAGCTGTTGACCAGCGCTAAGGTGACGGCCCTGCACCGCCAGCACACTGGCAAAAAGAGCTGGCTTATCAAAGCCAGGAAGCAGGCGAGCGGCGAGCGCTTCACCCTGGAGAGTCCCTTTGTCTTTCTGGGGGCCGGTGGCAGTGCCCTGCATCTGCTGCAGAAGTCCGGTATCAAGGAGGCGGCAGGTTACGGTGGCTTCCCGGTCAGTGGTCAGTGGCTCATCTGTCAAAACCCCGAGCTGGTGAGCCAGCACCACGCCAAGGTCTATAGCCTGGCCCCGGTCGGGGCACCGCCCATGTCGGTCCCCCATCTGGATACCCGGATCATAGCGGGCAAGCCCTGCCTGCTCTTTGGCCCCTATGCCGGCTTCACGACCCGCTTCCTGAAACATGGTTCGCCCCTGGATCTGGCCAAATCGGTGAAACCCCATAACCTCAAGAGTCTGCTGGGGGCGGGGTGTCATAACCTGGATTTGACCACCTATCTGGTGAAGGAGGCTCTGCAGAATCATAGCCAGCGGCTGCAATCGCTGGCGGCCTTCATGCCCGAGGCCAAAGAGGCAGACTGGCAACTGGCCCACGCCGGCAAGCGGGTGCAGATCATCAAACGTTGCCACCAGAAGTGGGGCAAGCTGGAGTTTGGCACCGAGATAGTGGCCGCCGAGGATGGTTCGCTGGCGGCGCTGCTTGGCGCGTCACCGGGCGCATCGGTGAGCGTCAAGACCATGCTGGAGGTGCTGGAGCGCTGCTTCCCGCAACAGATGCAGAGTGCCGCCTGGCAAGAGCGGCTTCATGCCATGATCCCCTCCTATGGCCACTCGCTGATAAACGATGCCCAGCTCTCCGCCCGCATCAAGGCCCACACTCAGAGCACCCTCAAGCTCGTACCCTGATAGGGTTGAAAATACGGAGGCTGTGCCTCCGTACCCCACTTTGGGGTGCGGCAGCCTAACCGTGCTGCGCATCAATCCTGTCATTCAGTTGGGATTGGGAGCAAAGCAGGGGTATTCCCTTTCGCCAACACGCCGTGAACCCATCCCTGGGGGCTCGAGGGCGGCATCCTTGCCACCAACGGTTGGCTCAACGGGAATATTCCCTGCTTAATTCGATGGAAATTGCTTCAGCCGTGGGGTCTCTTGACTCATGCTTGCGGCGACGGGCTAACCGTTAAGCCGCCCCTCCGCGCCTGGGAGGGGGTTACGGCGTGTCAGCCTGCGCTACCTTGTCGATGTCGCACGAGCAGCAACATATAACGGCAAC
>JBOFBS010000453.1:0-6936 GCA_051645725.1 Aeromonadaceae bacterium
GGCATCGGCCAATAGCTGGATGGTAGGATCGACCGCAGAAGCTTCATCATAGAGGGGCTTGGCCCACGCCACGACATCAGCCCAGTCGGCAAACTCACTGACGGAGAGATAACGATAGGGGCTAAACCAGGCCGGAGCATCTTCATCCCGCTGTACGGCTGGTACGTTATCCTGGTGCCAGGAGATCTCGCGTCGACCGGCTATCTCACTCACCTTGAGAAACGATTCACTCTCCTTGGGGGCCTGGAAGTAGAGAGCACGACTGGGTGCAACGACCAGGCGCAAGTTGTTTTGCGCCACCGGGATATCCCAATCCAAAGGGATCTTCTCACCATAGCGATTGTCCATGACAGGGTTGTGCCCCTGTATGGTGTAGCTGTACTCCAACACATCGCCGACCCGAATATCCGGCAGGATCAGATAGGCGGTTTTGGTTCCGGTATACAGGTAGTGTTCGAGGTTCGCCTCGCGTTGGAACAAACGCAGCTCCTGGGGCTCAAGCCGATCCAGCGCCTGACCATTACGCCAAACCCGAACCTGGTGTATGGTCAAGGTCTCATAGTCGGGATCAAAATCAACGGCGAGCTGAGCGGCCTTCTCCAACCCCTCAGTACTGGTGATCTGAACCACATAGCGATTAAAACGCTGCACCTGCTGGGAATCCAGATAGTACTGACGATCCACCAGCATATAGCGTTGACCCTCTATGGGGGCCTGAGTGGAACGTTGCGGTATGGCGACAGGCTGCAACCAGTTGGGGGCGGCAGCAAAAAGCACCTGCTCTGCCGCCTGCACAGAAAAGCCAAGGCACAGTAGAGCGAGGGAAATCAAGATGGCGCGCAAGGCTAGGCTCCTTAAGAACCTTTGAGGTGAAATAACGGTGACATGATAGCATGCCACCCAGTTCAGAGCAGCCAGAACCTAGAGACTTCTTGGCCTTAGGTGAGCATGCCAGCGCGACTCCAGACGCCGGAAACACCAAACGATGATGAAACTCAGCGCCATGTAGCAGAGACCCGCCGTGACAAAAGCCTCAAATGGACTGTAGTAGCGCGCATTGATGATCTTGGCTGCCCCGGTCAGATCGACAACCGTGATGATCCCGGCTACAGCCGAGCCGTGCAACATGAAGATCACCTCGTTGCTGTAAGCGGGTAAGGCACGACGAAAAGCACTGGGCAGCAGTATGCACCTCATAGTCTGCCAGGGGGTCATGCCAAATGCCTGAGCCGCTTCGATCTCGCCCTTGGGTATGGTGCGTATCGCGCCACGAATAATCTCTGCCGTATAGGCGGCCGTATTCAGGGTGAACGAGAGCAACGCACAAAACCATGCCTCCTGGAACCACTCCCAGGCCCATGAGTGTCGCAAACCACTCCACTGACCGGCACCATAGTAGATGATAAAGAGCTGTACCAGCATGGGCGTGCCACGGAAAAAGTAGATGTAGGCCCAGGCAGGAAGTCGCAGCAGAGGGTTAGTGCTATTACGGCACAGCGCCAGGGGAATGGCGATAGTGAGCCCCAGCATCAGCGAAACCACCACCAGCCAGATCGTATTGCCTAACCCTTGCAGGTAGGTAGGCCACTCTTGAATTATGATGGAAAAATCAAACATGCCCTACCTCGTCTGAATGGCGTAATGGCGCTCGGCCCACTTGAGCAGGGTGGTGGAGATGGCGGTAAAAACCAGGAAGATCAGGGCCACAGCCATGTAAAAGGTAAAGGGTAACTGGGTCGTTCCCGCCGCCAGCGCCGCTTTACGCACCATGTCATCTAACCCTATCACAGAGACCAATGCCGTAGTTTTGAGCAACACCAACCAGTTGTTTCCAAACCCGGGTAAGGCATGGCGCACCATCTGCGGAAACAGGACACGACGAAAGACCAAAAGAGGCGACATGCCATACGCTCGGGCCGCCTCGAGTTGTCCCTTATCCACCGCCAATATGGCGCCACGAAAGGTCTCCGCCATGTAGGCGCCGAAAATGAAACCTATGGTCAGCACACCGGCCAAAAAGGGGCTAATGTCAATGTATTCGGGGACATAGGCTGTCCACTCATGTTGTGGATTACCCTGGGTGAGCCACTCATTCACCCCTTCATTGATCTGGGTGCAGAGATAATTGATAAAGAGCTGGCCTCCAAAAAAGAGCAGCATCATCAACACCAGATCCGGTATGCCACGCACAACCGTGGTATAGAAGGTGGCCACACCTTTGAGCATGCGATTACGCGAAAGCTTGGCCAGCGCACCGAGCATGCCCAGCACTGCCGCCAGGGTAAGCGACAGCAGGGCAACCTGCAGAGTCATCCAGGCGCCCTCGAGCAGAGAGCTCTCATAGCCTTTTAAATCAAACATCCATTTATCCAGAAAAGGCGGGCACCAGGCCCGCCGATAACGCTCATAGCCTGCGAATTACTCGCCGTAGGCATCGAAGTCAAAGTACTTGTCATTGACTGCCTTGTACTTGCCATTGGCGCGAATATCCTTGATGGCCTGATTAAATTTGGCCTTAAGCTCGCCATCACCCTTACGCAGAGCGACGCCCGCACCAATCCCGAACCAGCGAGGATCGGTCAACCCAGGCCCCACCAATTCATACCCTTCCCCCCCCTCTTTCTTGATGAGGCCATCCAGCAAGGAGGCATAGTCAGCCAGCACATAATCAACGCGCCCAGACTTCAGATCCAGGTAGGCTTCTTCAGCTGTGCCATAGCGCTTGATGTCTGCGCCAGGGAAGTTGTCGGAGATATAAGAGTCCATGGAGGTGGCTCGCTGCACCCCGACCCGCTTACCCTTCATGAAGTCAGCAGTCAGCTCCAGCTTGGTGCCCTTCTTGGTAGCAAAACGTGCCGGAACATGCTGATACTTGTCGGAGAAATCGACACGCTTGAGACGCTCAGGAGTGATATCCATGGTCGAGATGATGGCATCAAACTTACGGGCCAACAGGCTGGGGATCATACCGTCCCAATCTTGTTGCACTATGGTGCACTTTACCTGCATCTGCTCACACAGACTCTTGGCGATATCCACATCAAAACCCGTCAAATCACCATTGGCCTCGGTTCGAGAGAAGGGAGGATAGGAACCTTCAATACCGATACGAACCTGCTTCCACTCCTTGGCCTGAACCCCGCCCACTACTGTCATGGCTACTAATACTGCCAGGCATGCCTTCTTCATGGTCTATCTCCTTGATGTATGGGTCGTAATCACTTACTGAACAACAGAACAACTAGTACACAGATGAAATAAATTGTTTAAAACGTTCGGAGCGGGGGTGAGCAAACACCTCTGAGGGTACGCCCTCCTCCTCGACTCTCCCCTGATGCAAAAACATGACCTTATTTGACACATCCTTGGCAAAAGCCATCTCATGCGTCACGACCAGCATGGTCCGTCCCTCTTCGGCCAAGGCTCGCATCACCTGCAACACCTCGCCTACCAATTCGGGATCAAGAGCCGATGTGGGTTCGTCAAACAGCATGACTTCTGGATCAACTGCCAGCGCACGGGCTATGGCCGCCCTCTGCTGCTGCCCACCGGAAAGATGTCCCGGGTAATAATCACGCCGCTCATAGAGACCAACTCTGTGCAGCAAGGCCTCAGCCTTTTCGATCGCCTCAGCCTTGGGCACCTTAAGTACCTGAACAGGCACTTCGATGACATTTTGCAGCACAGTCATGTGCGACCAGAGATTGAAGCTCTGAAACACCATGGCCAGACGTGAACGAATACGCTCCACCTGACGACGATCTTCCGGCAAGCGTTCGCCTAGACGATTGCTCTTCATGCGGATGAGCTCACCATGCACCAACACCTCACCTGAGGTCGGCGTTTCTAGCAGATTGATACAGCGGAGGAAGGTGGATTTACCGGAACCAGATGAACCTATTATGGAGATGACATCACCCTTGTGGGCAGTCAGATTGATACCTTTCAACACCTCGTTGGAGCCAAAAAACTTATGTAAATCTTTGACTTCCAGTGTCGCCACGTCACTCATGCTCAACAACCTTGTCTCTTGCGTTAGACTCCACTGGCAGCAGCTTCCTCGAACAGGAAACGGCCAGTCATGCGTCTGAAAAAACCAGTACGCTCACAAATTACAAGATGAAAGCAGGATTGAGAAGCACAAGACCGAATTTTAATTCAAAAAAAAAGCACCATATGCAATAAACAGCCAAAAAGTGTGCATAAGGGTGCGTAGCGTCAACTCTGGTGCCCAATGTTGGGGCGTAGAGGGAACTGCTGCAAATGAGACAAGGCATGGGTATAGATTTCAGCCGCCGTCAGCAGATCCTCCAGCAAGACGCTCTCATTAGGCATATGCGCCAAACTCGGTTGGTGGGGGAATCGGGCGCCGAAAGGGATACAATTTGGCAGCGCGCGGGCATAAGTGACCCCTCCTGATGCCATGGGTTGACTTGGCATACCTGTCACCTGGCTATAACTTTGGCAGAGGGTAGAGACCAGAGTAGAGTCAGCAGGAGCATAGAATGGCTCCAGATGATCATACTCTTCATAGCGCCAACCGAGCCGATTAACCGCCTGACGCATCATCTTCTGAAACTCGGCCAGCGAGAGGGTAACGGGCACCCGGATATCAATTCCGATCTGGGTTGCCGTAGCATCCATCTTGAGCGATGCCAGGTTCAGCGTAAGTTTTCCACTCACCTCATCGGCAATATCACCGAGCAGAGCTCGAACATGGGGATCATTTCCCACTACCAGGCTGCAAAAACCTAACGCCTGGTGCTGGTAACCAATGCCCTGCAATGCTCGAGTCAGACGAACTATGGCATTGATCCCCTCCCGATCACAGCGAGAGGCATGGGCCTGCTGCCCCAATACCACAGTCTTGCCTTGCGCCTCGAACCAAGGGAAGCCAAGTTTATCTAACTGTTTTTGCAGCAGTTTCTGCTTTGGACCATCATAGCTGGCTCGATCTGGAACGATATTGAACAACTCACCACAATCCAGGGTAAGATCTTCGGAAGGGGGGCCATACAGATAGGCTTGGATCAGACGCTTTTCGGCATTGATGACAGGAAAGGCTGAATCAGGGGTAAAAGCGGCATCCGGTAGCGGCTCCAGCTCCTTATAACGGGCTATGCAGCGCCAAAGGCTCTCCTCATCTGTGCCCAGGATCAAGCGTATGGTATGCCGCAGAGGCGTCTTCGCTTCTTGCAACGCCTTCATCGCAAACAGAGCCGCAATAAGTGGTCCCTTGTTGTCTTGTACACCTCGACCATAGAGCCGTCCCAGGCGTTCATTCAAGGCGTAAGGGGCACTGAACCAATCGGCGGCATCGCCAGCAGGGACCACATCAACATGGCACAAAATGGCTAACTGCTCAGGCCCCGAGCCTATCTCGGTATAGCCATAATATCCTTCAGGATCGCGATAGGTGCGAAATCCCAACTCGGTTGCCAATGCCAGAGCCTCATCCAGGCAAGCATCAATAGCCGCGCCAAATGGTGCACCACTCTCATCCCAACGATAATAGCTAGGATGACGAACCAGACGGGCGAGAGCCTCCACCATGGCCGTACTCTGGGTCTGCAACCAGTTGTGATATGGGGTGTCTGATACGGATGGCTCCGTTACGGATCGGACTTCAGACACTCCACATTCAAGCATATTCTCCCCCTTGGTTCCTATTGGTGACAGTGACGTACAAAATTACCAGTTCAGTATAGACAAAAGGATTAGATTTCGAGCTGCAGGATCTAACAGGTCAATACCCCATATGCATCACACTTTTAAGTAAAAACATCTCATCCTCTCTGGATTGCGTTGCTGTCTAATACCTCCTCTCACTCGCTAATTGCCATTTTCAAACCAAGAAGGCACTATTGCTCCCTTTACCGGACTTCAGACATGTTGCTCGATATAGTGCTTATCCTGCTGCCCCTGCTGCTGGGATACGCCATTCCACTACACTCTCGCCTCTGGCTCTCTCGCCTGCAAAAACTGACCAGTCAGATGGTCTATCTCATTCTTGCGCTCATGGGGATAGGCTTGGCCTTTGTAGAAAATCTAGGCCTGCATCTAGTACTCATCTTAAAGAGCGCGGCACTGTTTACCACGACCATCTGCTGTGCCAACTTGCTGATGCTTTGGTGGCTGGATCGCAAACGCCCCCCACTCCATGAAGAGGAGGCTCTTAGTGCACACTCAAAATGGTTAATGGCCAAGGAGTCACTGCGCATGGCCCTGATCGTCATTGCCGGCTTTTTACTGGGCTTGCTGCTGGAAAAGGGGAGCCTACCGGTACATGTTTGGAGCAACTGGGCTCTGATGCTGCTGCTTCTCTTTATCGGCATCCAGATGCGTAACTCTGGTATGAACCTCAAACAGATTTTGCTCAATAGCTGGGCTCTCAAGATAGCGGGCTGCATAGTGCTCAGCAGTTGGCTCGGAGGGCTGTTGGCTGGCACCCTGCTCGGACACGCCTGGTATGAGAGTCTAGCCATCTCCTCGGCCTTCGGCTGGTATTCGCTCTCCGGCATAGTGGTAGGGGATGAACTAGGCCCCGTCATGGGTAGCGTAGCGTTTCTCAACGATCTGGCACGAGAGTTATTGGCCATCATCTTGATCCCGCTGCTGATGCGCCGTCACCCCTCTTCGGCCATAGGCCTGGGGGGAGCTACGGCACTCGATTTCACCCTGCCGGTGATCCAGAAAGCCGGGGGTCTGGTGGTCGTTCCCATCGCCGTAGTCTCGGGCTTTCTGCTGAGCTTGCTCGGACCACCTTTGATGCTCTTTTTCCTCTCTTTTCACTCCTGAATCGGCATAGGGGGCAGTCATCGTTGACTGCGCCCCTGCCACACCACCCGGCATGCGGGTCCGCACCGGGCGGTTCGAAAAGTTGAGGTTACGAGAGCCGGGGAACTCCGAGTCTATCAAAGTAGGCTAGGGTCAGTA
>JBOFBS010000454.1:0-4101 GCA_051645725.1 Aeromonadaceae bacterium
CTGAATTTTAATTGTAAGGCTATGATTTTATTTATTTTGCGTTCTTCGGTGTGAGTGGTGGTGGTACATGTGGTGGTACACGCTGTAAAACCACTCCTTCTCAAAGGACACATCCAGAACATTCAGTCACCTCGTATCCTTCGCCAGGACGAGGGGTCAAATCCCCCGGCTGTTTATGGCCATTTATGCACCAACACCGTTCATCCTTCTCACTGCCCCTGATAGAGATACTTCTGGAAGCTGACAAAGGCGTGGCGGATCATATGGGCCGACCCCAACTCAACCTCGGCATCTGCCAGAGCGTTGTTGTATTTGAGTTTGAGCAGTGGCACCAGCTTGGTGTCATCCAGTTCGGTGACCCCCTCTTTGACATAGTGACCTAGCACGAAGCTCAAGAAGGCTTGCTGCTTGTTGTCAAACTCTTGGCCCAGCATGGCCTCGGCTTGCGCCGCTCGCGCTTCCCGGGTCATGGGGTCATCGGCATAGGCGACATAGGCCAGCACATCAAACAGATCGCTCTGCTCGGCCTCGATTACCTTCTGCATCTCGGTCAGTTGGTCAATACCAAACCCTTTATCTGCCAGACCATCGAGCAGCTTCTTGCGGGTGCCCGGCTCACTCCAGAGAGTGCGTAGCTCGTCTTCATCCTTGAAAAACTCGGGCAACTTGCCAAACAAGTCTGCCATAAACTCGGCTGCAGACATGGGGGAGCCGTCAGGGTGCCAAAAGCTGGTTGCGCTCATATGCTGGATCTTGCGGGCCTTGCCGTCAGCCAGGGCAATCTTGATTTTGCCCTTCTTCTGGCAGGTACAGGGCTTGTTGCCGCACACCTCGCACTGATACTCGGGCTCAGGCTCTTTCAGGCAGACACAAGGGCGCTGATCACAAACCGGGCAAGGCTTGGGCGGTACTTTCTCGCAGGAGCAAGGAGAGGTGCCACAGCTCTCACACACCTCGGGTGGCAGGGGCTCACCATCCCACTCCGGGTCGCTAAAGTGATGATGGGCCTTCACGAAGTCATGCAGGGTGAAATAGTCCTTACCCTCAAAGAGCCGAGTGCCACGGCCAATGATCTGTTTAAATTCGATCATCGAGTTAACCGGGCGCATCAGCACGATATTGCGCACATTACGGGCATTGACCCCGGTCGAGAGCTTCTGGGAGGTTGTCAGGATAGTCGGGATCGACTTCTCGTTATCCTGAAACTCGCGCAACCACTGCTCGCCCAGAGCCCCGTCATCAGCAGTAACCCGGTGGCAGTAATCGGCGCTACTGCTCTTTTTCATCTGGTTGATCAGGTCTCGCACTGCCAGCGCATGATCCTGGGTAGCGCAGAACACGATGGCTTTCTGGCGCTGATCGATCTCATTCATAAAGATCTCGACCCGCTTTTTCTCCCGGGCGCTGATCTCGATGATGCGGTTAAATTCCTGCTCGGTGTAAACCCGTCCCCGCTCAACCTCACCCTCGACCACCTGATCGTCGGAGGTGTAGATATACTCATCCAGCGTGGTGGCGTGTTGGCGCACTCTGAACGGCGTCAGGTAACCATCGTTGATCCCCTCTTTCAGGGAATAGGTGTAAACCGGCTCGCCAAAGTAGGCGTAGGTATCAACGTTATCCTTGCGCTTGGGGGTAGCAGTCAGCCCCAGTTGCACGGCAGGCTTGAAGTAGTTGAGGATATCCCGCCAGTTGCCCTCATCGTTCGCGCCACCCCGGTGACACTCGTCAATGACGATGAGGTCGAAGAAATCAGCCGGGTAGTCACCAAACACCGGGGCAGGTTTGCCCTCGGCATCAGTGCCGGTCATAAAGGTCTGGAAGATGGTGAAGAAGACGTTGCCATTCTTGGGGGCGCGGCCCTTCTTTCTGATCTCGTCGGGGGAGATCCGCACCAACGCATCTTCCGGGAAGGCTGAGAAGTCGTTGAATGCCTGATTAGCCAGAATATTGCGATCGGCCAGAAACAGAATGCGTGGGCGTCGGGTCGATTCACCTTCGATCTTCCAGTCATTGAGGTTCCAGCGACTATGGAACAGCTTCCAGGCCAACTGGAAGGCGATAAAGGTTTTGCCGGTGCCGGTTGCCAGGGTCAGCAGAATGCGATCGTGCCCTTGGCTGATGGCCTTCAATACCCGCTCGATAGCGATATCCTGATAGTAACGCCCCTGCCAGTAGCCACCCTTATCTTCAAAGGGCACGGCAGTGAAGCGATCCCACCAGCGATTTTGCAAAGCAAAGGTGGCATTCCACAGCTCATCCGGGCTCGGGAAGGTCAGGGTCTCCCCCTCCTTGCCGGTCTCCATGTCGATGGCGTAGATACCTTGGCCATTGCTGGAGTAAGTAAAACGGATAGCCAGCTTGCTGGCGTAATCCTTGGCCTGACCCACCCCGGCGGTGAGTGGCTTGTCCCAGGCTTTGGCCTCGACCACTGCTAGCTTGGTATTGCGATACTCCAACACATAGTCGGCAGAGAGCGCCTTGCCCCGCTTGCCATTACCCTCCAGCCGCCCCAGGGTGATCGGGTACTCGCGGCGAATGCGGCTGCCCGGGGTGACGCCCCAGCCAGCGGCCACCAGCATGGGGTCGATATGGTCGCTGCGGGTTTCTGCTTCGTTCTTCACGTATTTCCCTGTTATTTTGACTAACTACCGAGCCATCCTCGTTAGTTGTGGGGGCTGAAGGGTTTACTTATAGTGTATGATCATGTCTGTCTCGGCCCGGTGGGCTAGTCAATCAAGACGCCGAAGTTCAGTGCTAGATTTCAACGCGGTGAGCAACACTTGTTGCCAGCTTTACTGCCTGTTCTAAATCGGCTTTAAACGCTGAAAAGGATGGCATATTAAGCCGCGTTACATCCACGCGAAGTTCAGTGACGAGCGCAGCTAAATCACTGGCACTTGTATTGCCATCTAACAGCTCATCTAACTGCTGTTTTAGTGAGTTTTCGGCATTATCATTACCCGACTCTGATTCAAGTTGGTCGCAGTGCTGATACGGATTAGGTTTCAGGCTACACAGTAGCCATGCTTCAGATTTGGGCTTAGGAACCATTGCCACTCCCAAATTAAAATCTTCAGCTTCAAAGCCTGCTATCATCGAATCTCGTTTATTTTTCCAATCGCCTCGACCGGCGGAAGCGGTACCATCAGAATCTCTAAATAATACAGCGATCACAGCATCTTGAATTTCTGCACTTTTTTCTTTGGCTGCGACAGCTAGAGCTCGAGCATTTTCAAAATAATACTTTGTTTCAGCAGGTTTCTTTTTCCCCCTTAAAAACATAGCTCTTCGCTGAGGTGCTGGTTTATTCTCTGATAAATATTTCTCAGACAAATACTCAACTCGCTCAGTAGCTATATGAGACATCCCAAAACCTTGAAGTGAATCGACTAACTGGTCAACAATTACAGCCATCGGCCCTGCAACAAAATTATTACTGCTACAACGGGTACTTGCCGGATTGCAAACACCCATATCACCGGGGCCCTCACCACTTAATAGTAAGAACATGCTATACCTCAGCAATATTTATAGTGGAGATCTCTTGATACAATTTTGTTAGATCTGTATCAATAAACGCCTCTCCAGGCCCCATGAAGTCAAGCTTTCTAGCCATTGAAGGTATATCAAATAGCCTTATCGAACGCGTATATCCTTCGGTAGTCTTGTAAAGATATATAACCCCATCTTTCGCAATTTCATCAGTTAGAAAATTAAGAATCATTGGACTATGTGATGTCACCATGATTTGATCGCTGGAGTCTACTAGTTTGTCAATTAGATATTCGATAAGCTCAGGGTTGATGCCGTTCTCTATCTCATCAAACAGAAGGAATGCATTGCCAATTCTTAGCTGAAGCAGAATGGTCATTAAGCGTAACATGCCGTCGTTCACATGCCGTGCTGTCGATGTAATTTTTCTACTGCCAAATTTTTCGCTAACCTCCAGTTGTTTCCAACCAGCTCTTAGTGATTTTGTAGTGATAGAGTCAAGGTTAGGATAAACATTTAACAAATTATCTTTAAGATCATTCATTGTGTCTATCCCGGCCTCATGAATAAAGGCAGATAGTTTTTCTCCACCCAAACCTAACTTAC
>JBOFBS010000455.1:0-5337 GCA_051645725.1 Aeromonadaceae bacterium
CTTCTTCGGCATCTACCCCTGGGTCGCATTGTGGCTTTTGCGAGGTGGGGTGCTGGGGCTGAGTCCGGTTGAGACTCACTATTGGGGCGGCTTGATGCTGACCTTGGTGCTGGCGTTGGTGGGCATAGTCGCAGCGCTACCCATAGGGGTGATACTGGCGCTGGGGCGCCGCTCCTCTATGCCTGTGGTCAACAGTACTTGCGTGGTCTTCATCGAGTTTTGGCGCGCTGTGCCACTCATCACTGTGCTCTTCATGGCCTCGGTGATGCTGCCGCTGTTTCTCTCTGCCCAGGTTGAATTGGACAAGCTGTTGCGGGCGTTGATCGGCATCATCTTATTCCAGTCAGCCTACATGGCCGAGGTGATACGTGGAGGCTTGCAAGCTATCCCCAAGGGTCAATATGAGGCGGCCGAGGCGTTGGGGCTGAGCTATTGGCGTTCCATGGGGCTGGTGATCCTGCCTCAGGCTTTGAAGATCACCATACCCTCCATAGTGAATACCTTCATTGCCCTGTTCAAGGATACCAGCCTGGTAACCATCATAGGCTTGTTTGACTTGCTGGCCGTAGGCAAGGCCGGACTATCGGATCCGAACTGGTTGGGTTATTCGGTTGAAGCATATGTCTTCATTGCTCTCATCTTCTGGATTTTCTGTTTTGGTATGTCCCGTTACTCCCAGCATCTGGAGAAACAGTTACATACCGGACACAAGCACTAAGGAATCTTGGCATGAATAAACAGCAGGAAGTTGTGGTCGAGCTGTGCGACGTCAACAAGTGGTATGGTGAGTTTCATGTATTGAAAAACGTCAATCTGCGTGTCACCAAGGGCGAAAAGATTGTCATCTGTGGACCATCGGGGTCGGGTAAATCGACCATGATCCGCTGCATCAATCGACTGGAGGAGCATCAGCAGGGCGATATCATAGTCAAAGGCACGCCCCTGACTCACGATATCAAGAACATAGAGCATGTGCGTCGCGATGTGGGCATGGTTTTCCAGCACTTCAATCTCTTTCCGCATCTGACCGTGCTAGAGAATTGCTGTCTGGCACCGATTTGGGTCAAGAAGGTTCCTCGAGCCGAGGCGGAGGCCACAGCCATGAAGTATCTGGAGCGGGTAAAGATCCCGGACCAGGCCTTAAAATATCCAGGTCAACTCTCAGGTGGGCAGCAGCAGCGGGTGGCGATTGCCAGAAGTCTCTGCATGAACCCCCAGATCATGTTGTTTGATGAGCCCACATCGGCGCTGGATCCTGAGATGGTGCGCGAGGTGCTGGATGTGATGGTCGAGTTGGCGGGCGAGGGGATGACCATGCTTTGTGTGACCCATGAGATGGGGTTTGCCAAGCAGGTTGCGGACCGGGTCATCTTCATGGACAGAGGTCAGATAGTGGAGGAGAACACGCCGGAGCAGTTTTTCAATCATCCGCAATCGGAGCGCAGCAAACTCTTCTTGAGCCAGATCTTGCAGCACTGAGTGTTATCTAACCTAAACAAACGGCGCAGTTATGCGCCGTTTGTTTAGTTGAAGAGTCGCTGTTACAGGCGATTACTGCTGATCACCCTCGTCAGCCTGCTCGTCAGATTTGAGCATGTGGCCGAGCTTGCCAGCCTTGGTTTCCAGATAAAATTCGTTATAGGGGTTTTTCCCCTCCTGCAGCGGTACACGCTCAACCACATGGATCCCCATTTTCTCCATGGCATTGAGTTTTCGGGGGTTGTTGGTCATCAGTTTGAGCTCATGCACCCCCAGCAGCTTGAGCATATCAGCACAGATGGTGTAGTCACGCATATCAGCGGCAAAGCCCAGCGCCACATTGGCATCAACCGTGTCTGCCCCCTGATCTTGCAGGTTATAGGCATGGATCTTGTTAAGCAGGCCTATTCCTCGTCCTTCTTGACGAACATAGAGCAGTACGCCGCGTTTTTCCTCGGCAATGCGTTGCATGGCTGCTTGCAGTTGGAAACCGCAGTCACAACGAAGGCTAAACAGGGCATCACCCGTCAGACATTCAGAATGGATTCGGCTTAGCACCGGCTCTGGGGTTGAGATATCGCCCATGACCAGGGCGGCGTGATCTTTACCTGTGGCATTCTCTTTAAAACCGACCAGAGTGAAAATGCCCCACGGGGTCGGAAGTTTGGAGCTGGCGACCAGGGAAACAGTGTCCATTCATTTCCTCAATTATTATGCGGTACAAAACGCAATCTGCTGCAGTGGGGGTAACCACACCGGACTAAAAAATATGAAGCATGTCGCGATTTTGACTCGGAACTCGACTCTTTGGCAACCCTTTCGCTAGAGGGGGATGGACTGGCTAGCGTTGGAGTGGGCATCGAACGTCATTTATGTTCAGCAAGAGGGAGTTCGGCTATAATATGCCGCCGTTAAATGGCGTTGCCATGGCGGCAGGCTAATATTGTATGAACTGGAGGCGTTGATGCCGGAAAGAGTAGCTCCTGTGATCACTGTGGATGGCCCAAGCGGCGCAGGCAAGGGGACCGTCTGTCAGCAGTTGGCCGAGCACCTTGGCTGGCATTTACTGGATTCCGGTGCCATCTACCGGGTACTGGCCCTGGCCGCACAGCACCACAAGGTGGCGGCAGATGACGAAGAGGCACTGGAGGCGTTGGCCTCCCAACTGGATGTGAGCTTTCGCACCAGTGTTGAGGGTGTGGTGATAGTGCTCGAAGGCGAGGTGGTCTCGGCGGCTATCCGTACCGAGCAAATGGGCAATGCGGCGAGTAAAGTTGCGGCGTTTCCACGGGTGCGTGAGGCCCTGCTGCGTCGTCAGCGAGCTTTTCGCTCATCGCCCGGCCTGATTGCCGATGGACGCGACATGGGGACAGTCGTGTTTCCTGATGCGGAGGTGAAAATTTTCCTCGATGCCAGCGCCGAAGAACGGGCCAATAGACGGGCGAAACAGTTGCAGGCAAAGGGGTTTGATGTTAATTTTGATCACCTTTTGCTCGAGATCCGCGAACGTGATGATCGCGATCGTAATCGCCCGGTTGCACCGCTGCGTCCGGCCGATGATGCGCTGGTTGTAGACTCGACGGCACTGAGCATAGATAGGGTTCTGGCGCTGATCCTGGAACATATCGATACGAAATTAACGTCACGGGCTTGAGCCTGTGATAGCAAGCAGCAGGGTTTGGGTAAGGACCTGAACCCTGTTGGTTATAAAATTGATATCGCAAACCTTTAAGGTTGCGGTGCAATACGTCTGTACCAAGGATGGCATGGGCGAATGCAAACAACCCCGCTTGCGCCGGATTGCCAGGTGGATGTTATTTACTCTCAAGTTATCAAACACATGACTGAATCTTTTGCTCAACTCTTTGAAGAGTCTCTGAAACAACTCGAAACCCGTCCAGGTGCCATCGTTAAGGGTACTGTGGTCTCCATCGCCAACGGCTTCGTGCTGGTTGACGCTGGTCTGAAGTCTGAGTCTGCTATTCCTGTTGAACAGTTCAAGAACGCCGTTGGCGAACTGGAAATCAACGTAGGCGACAGCGTTGACGTGGCTCTGGACTCCGTGGAAGACGGTTTCGGTGAGACTCAGCTCTCCCGTGAGAAGGCTAAGCGTCACGAAGCTTGGCTGCAACTGGAAAAGGCCTACGAAGAGCAGGCCACCGTTATTGGTCTGATCAACGGCAAGGTAAAGGGTGGCTTCACCGTCGAAGTGAACACCATTCGCGCCTTCCTGCCGGGTTCTTTGGTCGATGTGCGTCCTGTGCGTGACACCGCTCACCTGGAAGGCAAAGAGCTTGAGTTCAAAGTTATCAAGCTGGACCAGAAGCGCAACAACGTTGTCGTTTCCCGTCGTGCTGTGATCGAAACCGAGAACACCTCTGAGCGTGACAGCCTGCTGGCCAACCTGCAGGAAGGTCAAGAAGTTAAGGGTATCGTTAAGAACCTGACCGACTACGGTGCATTCGTAGATCTGGGCGGTGTTGACGGCCTGCTGCACATCACTGACATGGCTTGGAAGCGCGTTAAGCATCCTTCCGAGATCGTCAATGTTGGCGACGAAATCGCTGTTAAGGTTCTGAAGTTCGACCGCGAGCGTACTCGTGTGTCTCTGGGCCTGAAGCAACTGGGCGAAGATCCGTGGGTTGCTATCGCCAAGCGTTACCCAGAAGGTGCACGCCTGACCGGTCGCGTGACCAACCTGACCGACTACGGCTGCTTCGTTGAAATCGAAGAGGGCGTTGAAGGCCTGGTTCACGTCTCTGAAATGGATTGGACCAACAAGAACATTCACCCATCTAAGGTTGTGAACGTTGGTGACACCGTTGAAGTGATGGTGCTGGATATCGACGAAGAGCGTCGTCGTATCTCCCTGGGTCTGAAGCAGTGCAAGTCCAACCCATGGCAGCTGTTCGCTGAAACTCATGCCAAGGGTGATCGCGTCTCCGGTAAGATCAAGTCTATCACTGACTTCGGTATCTTCATCGGCCTGGACGGCGGCATCGACGGTCTGGTTCACCTCTCTGACATCTCCTGGAACGTATCTGGTGAAGACGCGGTTCGTGAGTTCAAGAAGGGTGACGAAATCTCCGCCGTGGTTCTGCAAGTTGATCCAGAGCGTGAGCGTATCTCCCTGGGTGTGAAGCAGATCGAAGAAGATCCTTTCAATAAGTACCTGTCTGATAACAAGAAAGGTGCTATCGTTAAGGGTAATGTGACTGCCGTTGACGCCAAGGGCGCTACCATTGACCTGGGTGATGGTGTAGAAGGCTACATTCGTGCCTCTGACGCCTCTCGTGACCGTATCGAAGACGCCTCTTTGGTGTTGTCTGTCGGTGACGAAGTTGAAGCCAAGTTCATGGGTGTTGACCGTAAGAACCGCACCGTTAGCCTCTCCGTCCGTGCTAAGGACGAAGCTGACGAGAAGGCTGTTATGGACAACCTGAACCAGCAAGAAGAAGTTGGTTTCAGCAACGCCATGGCTGAAGCATTCAAGGCTGCTAAGGGCGAGTAATCTCACCTGACGCAGTTTAAGAAGGGCGGTCTTGACCGCCCTTTTTTATCTGTTTGAATTGGCTTTTATCCCTGCAGGAGTGGCAATTATGACCAAATCTGATCTCATCGAACGCCTCAGCGCTAAATATGAACACCTCTCCCCGAAAGAGGTTGAAGCCGCCATTCGTGAAATTCTGGAACAGATGGCCTGCACGCTGCAAAATGGGGATAGGATCGAGATACGTGGCTTTGGGAGTTTCTCATTGCACTACCGTGCTCCTCGTGTCGGCCGTAACCCCAAGACGGGTGAGAAAGTGGAGTTATTGGGTAAGTCTGTACCGCACTTCAAGCCAGGTAAAGAGTTGC
>JBOFBS010000456.1:0-6454 GCA_051645725.1 Aeromonadaceae bacterium
AGCAGGTGCGCGGCGAGCTGCTCAACCACAGGCTGCGCCTGGTACAGATGGCTGGCATAGACGGCAGCTTCGGCTGGTGGGGCAATCAGAGCCAGGGCTCCCTGCTGCTGAGCAGCTACGCCTACTATGCCGACTGGCAGGCAAGTCGCGCCCTGGGGCTCCCGCTGCCCGATGGGCAAGGAGACGCCCTGCTCGGCCTCTACCAGCAATATGCCGCCGAGGCTCCCCTCTTGCATCGCATGCTGGCCCTCTGGTGGATGGATAAGATGGGGCTGCCCATTACCACTCTGCTGCAAGGCGTTGATAGTGAGCTGGTTAAATCCCTAAGTGCAGGCCAGAGTGACTCGACTTTGGCCGACACAGCCGTGGTCGAACAACCGGTCGCCGCAGAGACAACCACGGCACAAGAGGTCGCAGCAGAAAACGCATCCGGCTCCAAGGCCGAGCCGATAGCCGAGGCAAATCCACAGGCTTCCCGTGATAGCCTGGTGATGAGCGCGCCCAATAGCCCCCGAGGCTTGAGTGCAGCCCTGCTGCTTAGCAGCAGCCTGCATCTGAGCCACAAGATACCGCAGCCCGAGCCCCTGCGTAGCCAGCTCATGCGCCAGTTGCCCGAGCTGCAACAAGATCCGGATCCGCTGATCCAGAGCCTGCTGCGTCAGCAGGGGGTGGGCAATCCTGCTGTGACGCTGGAGCAACTGCTGGCGCGCGTCACGACCGAGAGCCCCACCTTGGAACGCGCCCTCATGCTCACCCTGCTCGAGGCTGAAGCCAAACCCGGCATGAGCCCAGCCAGCACGCTGCGCCCCAGCGGCGCCTGGCAGGCCAAGACGCTGGCCAGTGGCCAGCAGATCTGGCGCTGGCGCGGCAAGGGGCTACCGAGCCAGCTGACGATTCCGGGCGCCGAAGCACAGAGCCTCAATGCCGAGCTGAGTTACCAAAGCGGCCAGGATGAGCAACCGACACTGCCTGTGACGCTCGAGCGCAAGCTTTATCGCCTCGAGCCCCTGGCCGATGGCAAGGGCTTCGATGCCAAGCTGGTCGCCCCGGATGACGCGCTTCTGAGCAATGGGCTCTATGTGGATGAGCTTACCCTCACCCCAAGCGAGCCCAAACCGCTACGCTTTGGGCTGCTGGAGGTGCCGCTTCCCCCTGGGGCCAGCGTGGAAGCCTCCACCTGGGGTGTCAACATCAGCAATCTGGGTGGCATAGCCGAACCCTTAAGCTTTGCCCGGGATGAGTACAGTGAAGGCGATCTCTCCTATCAGGTACCTATCCCTGAGTTGAAAGAGCCCAAGGTGGTGCGTCAGCTGGTGCGCTTTGCCCAGCGTGGCGAGTTCAACCTTCCCGCCAGTCGCTTCTTCCGCATGTATCAGCCCGGCGCCAAGGCGATGACGGATCAGGGCCAACCCAGCCACTGGCGAGTGGAATAAGATGCAACCCCGTACTCACCCTGCCCGGCTATTGCTGCTACTCCTGCCCCTATGGGGCGGGAGTGTGCTGGCTGCCGAGTCAGGCGAGCGGGGAGCAGCCCTGGCCGATCAGCTGGTACTGGGAACACCAGAGCGCCTCAGTAATGTATCGAGCCATGACAGTCAGCCCAGGTATTGGCAGGGCAATCAGTGGTCCCGCAGCCAACCGCTCCCCGAGTCGTTGCAGACGCCACTGGGTAGCCTCTGGAAGCTCTTTGTCTACAGCTATCTGACGGCCACCCAGGCCCAAGAGCCCCCCCTGCGCTGTGAAGGCAAAGATCGAGCAGAAGAAGCCTACTGCTGCGATCCGGGCGAGAGCCTAGACAGAGAGCAGGCCCTTATCCGCTCCTGCGGCCTCTATTTTGCCCCTGCGCGGCTGGCGCTCACCCAAGAGGCGTGGCAGCGTTACTGGCAAGCGCTGCGCGCCCCTGGCTGGATCTTGCCCCTGGCACAACTCAACGAGGATCACCCGGTTCGGGTCGCCGAGCTGTTACAGGCGCTGGCCGTCATCCCCCCACACATCCGCCAAATAGCGGGTAACACCTTAAGCGAGCTGCTGCTGCAAGGGCGCGGCAAGGGCGGCGTTGGCGAGCTGGGCACCCTGCTACGCATCAAGAGCTTTACCATGCCCCTCCCTAGCGGCACTGTGGGGGGCGGAGCCGGGTGGAGCGATAATGGCACCCCGCTCTGGTTTGCCGGCCCAGGCAGCAGTAGCCAGGTCATCACCCGCCTGGCCCCCCGTCTGGCCGCACGCCTGCAACAGGAGCCTGCCCCCGCCAATCAGGAGTGCGTAGCGGTTCACTTCTTTGCCCGTTATCCCCTGCAGCGCATAGAGCAGATGACAGATGGCCAAACAGCCCACCCCGGCCCGCTGCAGGGAGAGTATCGCCTCACCTTCGTCAACGGCAATCAGCTGCTCTGGCTCGCCTCGGGTGCCCCCTTCTGGCTGGAGCAGGCCTCAGGCCAGCCGCCGACTATCTGGGGGAGACTAAACCAGGATGAGTATGTGGCCCGGGTAGTGGACAGAGAGGGGGATGCCCGCCAGCGGCAGGCCGCTCGCGCCCTGGCCGTGGCCGCCCGCAGTTATCTGCAACAGGAGGCCAGCCATCAGGGGGCTTGCCTGCAACTGGCCGACAGCTCGCGCTATCAGCGTGTCTCCCCTCAGCCCCCCTCACGTCTGGCCCAGGAGGCCACGCGCGCCACGGCCGGGCTGACACTGAGCGATGTGGCTGTACGCTATCACTCGCAAAAATCGGCGCCCAATCGCCTCAGCTGGCAACACGCGGTGGCATGGCAAAACGAGGGGCTCGATTTTGTCGCCATCCTGGCCCGCGCCTATCCACAGGGCCGCCTGCAATTGGCTGGCAGCGGTGCGGCGGCGGCCTGTCAGCCCCTGGAGCAGGCCCAGCTCTGGCTGCAACATAACCTGAGCCAATGGCGTAACCGACTGAGGCAGGAGCCAGGCTTTGAGCCCGTCACACCAAGGCTCTGCCTGCTGAAACAGGGGCGTCCCTATGCGGATAAACAGCAGTTGCGCATCTATGTGCGCCCGAGCCCCAATCAGGAGGGGCGCATTGCCCTGACCCATGAATACCTGCATCTGGCCTTTGCCCATCATCCGAATGGCGAAGACGAAACCTATATCGAACAGTTGGCTCGCAGCCTGGTTCGCGGTGAAGAATAGTACGAGGTGAATAATGAAAAGGATCTCTCACGCCACTCCGCTGGCACTGCTGCTCAGTAGCCTCTGTTTGCTGGCCCAAGCCGGCGAGATCGAGCTGGATAACCCACAAGGGGGCTGGCGTGGAGGCAAAGGGGATGCTGAGCATAATGGCTACCTGCAGCAGGTTCACTACCCGGCCAATTCGGTGACCAGCGCACCCGACCAGGGTAAGGAGAGCCTGATCCGCGGCCATATCAAACTCAGCCCCAAACCAGGCAGCCAGGCGAAGAACAGCGCGTCATCGGCTACCGCCACAACGACAGCCACGCCGCCCAAACCCTATACCCTGGTGGTCAACGGCATCGCCATGCCCCAACGCATCGAAGAGGATGGCCGCTTCTCCCGCCCCTACGCCTTTACCGCAGGCAGCAACAGTGTAGAGCTACGCTCCCCGGATGGCAGGCAACGTAAACGGGTCCAGTTCTACGATGTGCAAAGCGGCCAGCAACGCCCCAAATTGCGGGTCCTGCTCTCATGGGATAGCGATAATACGGATCTGGATCTGCATCTTGTCACCCCTAATGGTGAGCACCTCTACTACGGTAACCGGGTGCTGGCGAGTGGCGGCGCCCTGGATGTGGATGTGACCACTGGCTATGGCCCGGAGATCTTCTCCTCCCCGTCACCACAGCCGGGCACCTACCTGGTCTACGTCAACTACTTCGGCAGCAGCGAGGAGGAGGCCAGCATCATCACCACGGCCCAGGTCACGGTCGTCACCAATGAGGGCGAGCTGGATGAGCAGCAACAGAGCGTACAGGTTCCCTTGCGCAAGGCCGGAGAGCTCACCCTGGCCCACCGCTTTGTGCTTCCCTGACCCGCACCCCTCGGGAAATCAGGCACCATATCGGCTATGGATGTGATTTATCCCGCTTGTCGCAGGGGGCGAACTGGCTAGAATGTTGAAAACCGGAGGCCTCAACCCCTCCGGTTTTTTTGTGCCTGCCCTCTTGGCTCACTCTTGGCTCAATGGCTCTTAGCTCAATAGAAAAGGAAGCCCCATGCGTATCGAAGAAGATCTGAAACTCGGGTTCAAGGATGTACTCTTTCGCCCCAAACGCTCCACCCTCAACAGTCGCTCACAGGTGCAACTGGAGCGGGAGTTCAGCTTCCGCCACGCCCAGCACACCTGGAGTGGAGTGCCTATCATTGCCGCCAACATGGACACAGTGGGGACCTTTGCCATGGCGCAGGCTCTGGCTGATTTTGAGCTGATGACAGCCGTGCATAAACACTACACGGTCGAGCAGTGGCAAACCTTCATCGCCCAACAGGATGAGCGAGTGCTACGCCATGTCATGGTCTCTAGCGGCACCTCAGCCTCCGACTATGAGAAGGTGAAAGCGATACTGGCCCTCTCCAGCCAGTTGCGCTTCATCTGCATCGATGTGGCCAACGGCTATGCCGAGCATTTCGTCACCTTCGTCAAGAAGATGCGGGAGAGCTTCCCCCAGCATGTGATCTGTGCCGGCAACGTAGTCACAGGCGAGATGGTGGAGGAGCTGATCCTCTCCGGAGCCGACCTGGTCAAGGTCGGCATAGGGCCCGGTTCGGTCTGCACCACCCGCGTCAAGACGGGCGTCGGCTATCCGCAGCTTTCGGCCATCATAGAGTGTGCCGATGCTGCCCACGGCCTGGGCGGCCAGATCATAGGTGATGGCGGCTGCACCTGCCCAGGCGACGTGGCCAAGGCCTTTGGCGGCGGCGCCGACTTTGTCATGCTCGGCGGCATGCTCGCCGCCCACGATGAGAGCGGCGGCACAGTAATAGAGCGAAATGGCAAACAGTTCATGCAGTTTTATGGCATGAGCTCAGCCTCGGCCATGGCCAAACATGCCGGCGGTGTGGCCGAATATCGCGCCTCGGAGGGCAAGACGGTGGAGCTGCCCTGCCGCGGCCCGGTCGAGCAGACGGTACGCGACATACTGGGCGGCGTGCGCTCAACCTGTACCTATGTGGGCGCCGCAACCCTCAAGGAGTTGACCAAGCGCACCACATTCATCCGGGTCCATGAGCAGGAGAATAACGTCTACGGCAAGGAGTAGTTGCCACATTCAGACAGGCAAAGAAAAAAGGGAGGCATTATGCCTCCCTTTTAGCGACTCACACGTTCATCAGGAGTTGGCCATCAGGCTTCCGTTAGACGTGGATGTCGATATTGGTGCCCAGGCTGCCAGATGCAGAGGGAGCGGGGGTTGTACTCTGGACGGCTTGCACCGCACCTTGTAGCAACTCCAACGCCGCCCTGCCTTGAGCTTCCTGTTGTCTCTTGCCCAGAGAGGCGACCATAGCCTCCTGACCATAACTTACCGTTGAACCGGTCACATTCATATTGACACCCTCCTGTCCACTTACTGTATCGGCCGGAAGTGGGTTTACTTTAGTCTTTTATTTTTAAGCGCACCCTGTGCAATCTCACACCTGGCCCATTCACTCTGTCACGCCCCTTTCGGATCGCCGTTGCCGATAGAAAGAGAGCGCAGTCAGCAGCAGATACCCCGCCCCCAGCAGCAGGGCATAGAGAGCCTGCTCGGCCAAGGCGAGAAATACGGCCAGACAGAGCAGGGTACTGAGGGCGGCCAGATAGCGCCCCATCCCTGGCAACAGGCGCCACCCCGCCAACATGCTCAACAGATAGACCAGCACAAAGTTACCATTGGCATAACGGATCAGTTGATCCAGGGAGAGGTCAGCCCACAGGCTGAGCGTGGTCGCCAGCAGGCTGACCGTCACCACACAAAAGAGCGCCCGCAGCGGTGCACCTCGCGCCGAGCGTTTGGCCAGAGGCTTGGGCAACTTGCCCTCCTCGGCCATACTCCAGATGAGACGGGAAAAGCCCTGTAGATAGATGTTAATGCTGGCAAAACAGGAGAGATAACCCAGCACGGCAGTGACCACCTTGGCCGAGGGACCAAACAGCAGGGCGAGCAGAGTGGGAATGGCGCTGCCATTTCTGGCCGGGTCACCATATAGACCAAACTTCAAGATGGCCACCGAATGAGCCCAGTAGATGCAACCGGCCAACAGGAGACCAAACAGCAGAGCCAGAGGGTAATCTCGTTTGGGGTTTTTGAACTCCTCCCCCATGTGCGCGAAGGCTTCCAGCCCGACAAAACACCAGAACATCACGGCCAGGGCGCTGGCCAAGGACGGAAGCTCGGCGACACCTGGCAGCGGCACCCACCCCTCGCGCCAACTAATATGCCCCTGCCACCAGATCAGCAGGGTCAGCCCCACTATGGCCAAGGCAATCAGCAGT
>JBOFBS010000457.1:0-8696 GCA_051645725.1 Aeromonadaceae bacterium
GTCACCTGGGTGCCAAATACCTGGAGGAGCGCCTGCCCTTCATCTGCGAACTGGCCAAGGCCTATGTGGGCGTAGATCCGGCCAAGGAGCCGATTCCGGTGCGCCCGACGGCTCACTACACCATGGGTGGCATCGAAACCGATGGCAAGTGCGCCACCCGGATGCCAGGTCTCTATGCCGTTGGCGAGTGCGCCTCTGTCGGGATCCACGGTGCCAACCGCTTGGGCTCCAACTCCCTGGTGGAAACTGTGGTCTTCGGCAAGGTCGCAGGGGAAGAGGCCGCCAGATTCGCCAGCTCCCACCCCCATGGTAATACGGATCTCCTCTACAAGCAGGCCATGGCCTCTGTGGCCAAAGCCATGTCACTGATGGAAGGGGATGGCACAGAGAGCGCTGCCGCCATTCGCAACGAGATGGGCGATGCCATGGAGAAGGGGGTCGGTATCTACCGTACCGAGGCCCTGATGCAAGAGACGATCGACAAACTGGCCGAACTCAAGCAACGCTACAAGAACGTGCGCATCAAGGATAAATCCTCGGTGTTCAATACCGATTGGCTCTATGCCATCGAGCTGGGCTTCCTGCTGGATGTGGCCGAAGCCATGGCCCACTCCGCCATCGCCCGCAAAGAGTCGCGCGGTTCCCATCAGCGCCTGGATGGCTACGAGGAGCGGGATGATGTCAACTTCCTCAAGCACACGCTAGCCTTCCAGGGCAGCGAGGGGAGCCCTGTCATCGACTTCAGTCCGGTAAAGATCACCAAGTTACAACCAGCCAAGCGAGTCTATGGCGCCGCGGCAGAGAAGGAGCCCAAAAATGGCTGAGATGGATATTGAAGTACTGCGCTATCGCCCGGAAGAGGATGCCGAGCCCTGGTGGCAACGCTTTAAGGTGCCCTTCAGCCATGAAATGTCGCTGCTGGAGGCCCTCAACTACATCAAGGATGAACTGGATCAGACCCTGAGCTTCCGCTGGTCCTGTCGCATGGCTATCTGCGGCTCCTGCGGCATGATGGTCAATGGCGTACCCAAGCTCGGCTGCAAGACCTTTTTGCGTGACTACCCGGCAGGCAAGATGAAGATTGAGCCGCTGGCCAACTTCCCCATAGAGCGGGATCTGGTGGTCGACATGAGTGACTTCATCGAGAAGCTGGAGAGCATCAAGCCCTACCTGATCCCGAAACAGAGTCGGGATCTGTGCGAAGGCGAGTACCTGCAGACGCCCGCCGAGCTGGAGAAGTATCGTCAATTCTCCATGTGCATCAACTGTGGTCTCTGCTATGCGGCCTGTCCTCAGTACAAGCTCAACCCCTCCTTCACCGGGCCGGCCGCGCTGGCACTGTTGCACCGCTATAACAGCGACAACCGGGATGGCGGCAAGGCCGAACGGATGAAGATCCTGAACCAGGAGTCTGGTGTCTGGGGCTGTACCTTCGTGGGTGCCTGCTCCGATGTCTGCCCCAAGGGGGTCGATCCGGCCGCCGCCATCCAGTTAGGCAAGGTCGAAAGCAGCAAAGACTATGTGATCGCCATGTTCAAGCCGGGAGAATAAGGCCATGGATACCCAAAGCAAACGTAAACCCTATGTCCGCCCCGTCGAGAAGGGGTGGTGGCTGAAGAGCCGGAGCCTGACCCTCTACATGGTACGGGAAGGCACCAGCCTGTTTGTCTCGGCCTATGCGGTGATCCTGCTGGTGGGTCTGCTGCGCTTAAGCCAGGGACCTGTTCCCTTCGCTGGCTGGCTGGACGCCCTCTCCCACCCGCTAGCCATCTTGTTCCACCTGGTGGTGCTGGCGGCGTGCCTGTTTCATGCCAAGACCTGGTTCGAGCTGGCCCCCAAGGCCATGCGGCTCATGCGCGGAGAAGAGCTGTTCCCGGCCAAACCCATCGTTATGGCCCAGTATATCGCCCTCGGGGTGGTATCACTTGTGGTGCTGATTGTGGCGCTGGTCGCCTAAGGAGAAAACCATGCGACGTTCTGATGAACCCATCTATTGGGGTCTGTTTGGTGCAGGGGGGGTAGTCAGCGCCCTCTTGCTCCCGATTGTGGTCTTGATCACCGGCATACTGGTACCGATTGGCCTGCTGCCGGCCGATACCCTGAGCTACGAGAAGATCCATGCCCTGGCCACCTCCTGGTGGGGTGCCCCCATTTTGCTGGCGCTGATCGCCCTGCCCATCTGTCACGGCATGCATCGCATCTATCACGGCCTGCATGACATCGGCATCCGCACCACACGTCTGCACCACTACCTCTGCTACGGCTTTGCCTTCCTGGTCTCGGCTGCCGCCCTGACCCTGCTGGTACAGATGGCCGGTTGAGCCCAACAGCTCGCAGCAGCCTGAATAGTCTCAGAGCCACTCCCAAGCGAGTGGCTTTTTTTCGCCACCATGTTGGCCAAGGCCAGTCAGCTAGCTAAATACCCGTTCCTAATTATGCTACAGCGACGAAGTCGCACACGCTGACACGCCGTGAACCCCTCACTGGGGGCTCCACCGCGCCATCCCTGGCGCGGAGGGTCAGCTTAGTGCTACCCCGTCCCTATGCTGAGGGATCTATTTTTCGGCATAGCTAGTTAGCTCAGACGGGATAGCCTGTTACGCCAACCGTTAGCGGCAGGGAGACCACCATCAAGCCCCTTTCTTACCTGTCATTTTCGCCACCTGACGCACATCTCAATGCAGCTCCATTTGACCATTAAGCCTCTATCGACTACCTTCCAAGCCCTTTGCTGCCAAGGCTAGGCGGTGTTGTGGCTTGCTCTGCCAGCCCATCTTCTCGGGGATACGTCATTGACCAAGACTCAAAAATGGCTTCTTGTCAGCCTGCTGCTGCTGACCACACTCTCGGCCGCCTCCATTCTGGGCATTCGCTACTGGTTTAGCACTCAGCAAACCACCAAGGCCCCTTTGGCTAATACCCTGATCCCCATCGATTTTTCAGAGCCAGATGCCTTTATTCAAAGCCAGAGCCTGGCACAACTGCCCCGGGATCTGCTCAGCGTCCCGTTGCTCCAGGCGACCCTCACCGAGGAATTTGCCTTCTACTACGAAGAGCAGGAGGCCCGTCTCTCCCTGGCTGGCACCCTGCGCCGCCTGGCCTATGAGCACAACCTGACAATCGGCGATCAACTCATTCAGCAACTGCTGGCCAGCCCGGCCGAGCTGGCCCTCTGGCGCGGCCCCAATGGCAAGCTGGAGTACTGGATGCTGACCCTCCAGCAGAACCTGGCCACCCGCCTGCTACAAAACCTGGCTACCCTGGCCCTGGATGATAGCCAGTTGAGCAAGCTGGGTGAGCTCAAGGTGACAGGGCAAAGCGTCCCCCTCTATCTGCTGCACTATGGTTATCAACACCAACTGCTCTTCGCCGCCCAGGGTGAACGCCTGGTGCTCCTCTCCGATCCCGGCATGCTGCTGGGCTTTGACCATCCCAAGGTGGCGCCTAAACCACACACTGAGCAACAAGATGCCGCAGCTCAGAGCGAAAGCGCCAATGATGAAGGCAGTGAGGAACAAACCGAACAGCAGCCAGCCGAAGAACCGCATCTGCTAACCGCTCAGTTGCACTGGCTGGAGCAAGCCCTGCAAGCGGAAGGCGAGCGCGTGGGTTACCAGGGGCTGCAACTGCAACCCCTGAAACAGGGCCATAGCCTGGTGCTGGGAGCCAACTACCTCTCCTTTGGGTATCAACGCTTCTTCCCGGCCATCCATGCCCTGCGTTTTGACTTTGACGGCAAGCAGTGGGCAAGCCAGGCGCTTCTCAATGAGGAGGCGCTCAAACAGCCCTGGAACAGCAGCCAATTGTGGCAGGCCATTCCGACATCGCCCGCCGCTTGTGCCAGCCTCCCCCTGGACTGGCACGCCACTGAGGCGCTGGCCAGTCAACTGGCAGCCAAACTACAGGGGCTGCCTCAGGCCCTGCAGAGCCTCAAAGGGCCCATCGCCACCTGCTGGTATGAAAAGTCACGCCTCGCCTCCCCTCTCTTTGTTGCCCGTTTTGCCGATGCGCAACAGGCCGAGGCTGCAAGCCCCATACTGGGCAAGATCTTCTCCCAGATCATTGGCGCCAGGGAGTTTGTCAGAGGCGATCGCTTCCCCGTACAAGAGCAGGAGCTGGCCTCGGGACACTATTGGAAACGCATTGTCAGCGCCCGCTATGGCAGTCACCTGGCCGGAGAGGAGAGCTTCACACCTCAACTGAGTGCGGCACGTTACTTCCCCGTCACCCTGGCGGTCAGTGGTCCCTACCTCTTCTTCTCACCCGATGGCAATCTGGTGGAGCAGGCCGTGGCGGTGCAAGAGAAGCGCTATCCCGCAGTGGCCGATGGTTTGAGCACCCCGGAGCTTTTGGTGGCGACCCTCACCCCCTCGACGCTGGCCCCTCTCATAGAGAGGGAGATGTATGCCTCCCTGCCGGGCCAGATAGAGCCGCTGTTTCGCGCCGCCGCCAAGAATTATCTGGCGCCACGCCTGAAAAGCCTGGCCAGCTTCCCCCCCTTGCGGCTGACGCTGCGTCAGGTGCCGGGTGATGGTGTCCTGCCCCTGGGCAGCGGCCGTCATTGGGAGCCTGTCGATATTCAGTTTGCCAAATGAGCACTATGCCTGTGGTCAGACGGCTGCTTGCCTGCCTGCTGCTGGGCTCCCTCCTGACGCCTCATGCCTGGTGTCTGGAGGGGCTAACCCCGCCCCCTGAACTCCAGCTGAATGCCGAGCAATCCCGGCTGTTTCGCGCCTGGATGGTTCGGATAGTCGCTGAGCAGGTGCGCCGCCCCTCGCCTCGCTGGCAACACCGGGATTGCGCCGGTCTGGTGCGCTTTGCGGTAGATGAGAGCCTGCGTGAACACGATGCGCGCTGGCAACAAGCCAACGGGCTCGAACCACAAACGCTCCCTCCCCCTCTTACGCTCAGCGCCGAGCAACAGGGGCTACGCCAGAGTTGGCGGGACATAGATGGTCAGAGCAAAGCCTATGTCTCGGCCCAGGCTCTGGTGCAGGAGAACAGCCAGTTTATCGGCAAGGATCTGAACCAGGCCGAGCCTGGCGATCTGCTCTTTTTTGATCAGGGCGATGAACAGCATCTGATGGTCTGGATGGGCAGCTATATCGCCTATCACACGGGCCGGGTTACGCCGCAAGACCCAGGTCTGCGCGCGGTTACGGTTCAACAACTCATTCAATGGAAGGATTCCCGGTGGCAACCCATTGGCAACAACCCCAATTTTATCGGACTCTTTCGGCTGGGCTTCTTGTCACGTTAAGTGGCCTGGCCTGCCTCACCTCAGCCTGGGCCGAGGAGAGCATCACCCCGGATGAGCAGCGCGTGCAGTTGGCCAGAAGCCAGCCATCCCTGCAGCCCGTGCCTGAGAGTAACTATTCGCCGCAAAGTGGCTCCACCTTCTATCTGCTCAGCGACAGCAGCTATGGCAGCCAGGAGGAGGCCAAGGTACGGCTGGAAGCCAATGCCCGTGAGCAATATTATCTGGAGCAGTATGGCGGTGCCGATGTGCGCCTCTACCGCATCCCGGATCCCCTCGCCTTTCTCAAGGGGCAGAAAAACCTGCACCGCATCAAGGTGGCCGGCGCGTACCGGGGCGAGGGCGTGGCCAACACCCTGAGTTATCTCTGGGATGCCTGGTACAAGGGCTCCCGTCGCTCCTGGCAGCGTCTGCTCGATAGCGAGAGCCGCACCCTAGCCACCAAGCAGGCCCCTGAGCTCAGCACCAGTGGCAACATAGATCTGCCCACCCGCTATGAGGCACCCACTCCCTATGCGCCCCTCAAGGGGCTGCCCCTCATCAGCCAATTTCGCTACCCCATCTGGCAAGCCAAGGGCATAACGCCGCCCAAGGGGGTCAAACTCGAGGGGAGCAGCAGTGAGTTTATGACGCCCCGCCCAGGCAACGTGTTCATTCCGCTGGGCAAGCAGACCCCTGGCCTCTATCTGGTTGAGGCCATCATAGGCGACCACAGGGCCACCACCCTGCTCTTCGTCTCCGACAGCGTGGTGATCAGCAAGATAGCGGGCCACCAGCTACTGGCCTGGAGCGTGGATCGCCAAACGGGCAAGCCTCTGGCCAACACCCAGCTCATCTGGAGTGATGGCACAGGCACGCTGCAAAGTCGCCAGAGTGATGAGCAGGGGATAGCCCTGTTCGAGCGCCAAAGCCCGGAGCATAGCTATCTGCTGGCCCGCGATGCACAGGGTGGCCTCACCATCTCCGAGAACTTCTATTACGACAGCGAGATCTACAACACCAAGATCTACGCCTTCACCGACCGTCCCATGTATCGCCCCGGCGACAGGGTGAATATGAAGTTCTATGGCCGTCACTTCACCAGCGCCCGGGACTCCCAGGCCGTGGCCGACAGCGAACTGGAGCTGGAGATCATAGACCCGGCAGGCATCCCCCTGCTCAAGCAGAAGAGCCCCTGGCGTGCTACCCAGGGTGCCGATCTGAGCTTCACCCTCCCCTCAGATGCCCAGGCGGGAGGCTACGAGGCCCGCTTCAGCCACGGTGAAGATCGCTACAGCGCCGCCTTCCGGGTAGCCGAATATGTGAAACCCCATTTCGATATTCAACTGGTGCTGGACAAGCCTGAGCACAAGACAGGGGAGCCCATCAAGGGGCAGTTACAGCTGCGCTATCCCAATGGTGATCCGGTCAAACAGGCGGCCGTCACCTTGAGTCTGCGCGCCCAGAAGTTGAGCATGGTCGAGGGCGATCTCAGCTACGGCGCCCTCTTCCCGGTCAAGCTGCAGCAGCAGGAGCTCAAGAGCGATGATGCGGGCAATCTGGCCTTCGAGCTGCCCGCCGCCAAAGAGCCCAGCCGCTATGTGCTGAGCCTGCTGGCCAACGACAGCGCCGCCTGGCGCGTCAAGAGCAGCCGCGAGATCCTGATAGAGCGGGGCCTCACCCCCTACCAGCTCACCTCGGTGCGCCAGTTCAGCGCCCCCGGCGAGAGCATCACCTTCGAATGGCAGCCCCAGCTCAATCATGACAAGGCAACCATAGAGTCGGTGCCGAGCCAGTATCAACTGCTGCGGCTGGAGGATCGCAGCCGCGAGATAGGCGCCCTGGCCCCAGGAGCCAACTCCCTGGATCTCCCCCTGAGCCGCCCCGGCTCCTATACCCTGTCGCTGCTGGATGCCGGCGGCAACCTGCTCGCCGCCACCAACCACTGGGTCTCAGGCGAAGGGATGAAAGCCGCCCCCGGCGCAATAGAGGTGCGCTTTGACAGACGCAGCTACCAGGCCGGAGAGGAGGCCCAGGCGCTTATCACCTTCCCCAACCCGGTCAACGAAGCCCTGCTCACCCTGGAGCGGGACAAGGTGGAGCAGCAGGGACTGCTGAGCCAGACCGGCAATTGGTTCAAGGCCAGGCAGCTCTCGCCAACCCAATGGCAGGTGACGATCCCGGTGGAGCAAGCCTACGCCCCCAACATGACCTTCTCCGTGCTCAATGCCCAGCAGGGGGAGTACCTGTTCCGCAATGCAGGCTTGAAAGTCGCTCAGCCCCAGGTGACGCTAGCCATTCAGAGCGACAAGGCCAGCTACCAGCCCGGAGATAGGGTCGAACTCACCCTCAAGAGTCAGGTGGGAGAGCAGCCGGTGTCGGCTGCCCTCAGCGTCAGCGTGGTCGATGAGATGGTCTACCTGCTGCAACCCGAGCTGGCCCCCTCTATTCACGACTTCTTCTATCACCCCCGTCGCAACAACGTGCGCACCAGCTCCAGCATCAACTTCATCGCCTATGACATGTCCCAGCCCTATCGGGCATCGGGCGGCAACGGGCGCCGCTTCAACGAGCGGGGCGTCAAGATGCTCGAGCGTCCTCGCCGCGATGAAAAAGATACGGCCGCCTGGTTCCCGAACCTGCAGAGTGACGCAGAGGGGAATGCCAAAGTGAGCTTTATCATGCCCGACTCGCTGACACGCTGGCGCATCACGGTGCGCGCCATGACAGCCGATGGCGTCGTCGGTCAGGCCAAGAGCCATCTGCTCTCGGATAAGCCCTTCTATGTGAAGTGGACTGGGCCAACACGCTTCCGTCATGGGGATAAGCCCCAAGTCGAGCTGGTCGCCTTCAACCACCAGGCCGAAGCGGTAGCACAGAGTGAAGAGGCCAAGGTGACGCTGGAAGGTGCGGTTGCCCCCCAGGAGCAGAGCCTGACGCTCAAGCCGGGCGCCAACTACCTGAGCCTCCCCTTGAATGAGCTGCAAGGGGGGGAGGTCATCACCCGTTTACACTCCCTTCAGAGTGAACCGGAGACGCAGAGCGTACTGGATAGTCAGGTTAACCAGCTGGAGCTTCTGCCCCTGGCCTGGCCTGGCTTGCGTCAGCAGAGCCTGAGCGTCAGCGGTGGCAGCGCCACCCTGACCCTGCCCCCCGATGCCAGCCAGCTCACCCTGACCCTGCAGCCAGAGGGGCGCAGCGCCTTCCTGCGAGTCATGGATGAACTCATCGCCTACCCCTATGGTTGTCTGGAGCAGACCGCCAGTCACCTCATCCCCTTGAGCCTGGCCTATGGCCTGTTGAGCGAGCCCGAGATCAAGGAGCAGGTGCGCGGCGAGCTGCTCAACCACAGGCTGCGCCTGGTACAGATGGCTGGCATAGACGGCAGCTTCGGCTGGTGGGGCAATCAGAGCCAGGGCTCCCTGCTGCTGAGCAGCTACGCCTACTATGCCGACTGGCA
>JBOFBS010000458.1:0-1506 GCA_051645725.1 Aeromonadaceae bacterium
GAGCTGCTGGCTTCCAACACGATCACCGTCAGTAACTTCTCTCGTGGAGTTCGCGCCATGTTTGGCGATTTGGTCTTCACAGGGGATTCCGGGAGTGAGTTGGTCAGGCGGTTGCAGAATGTCGCCGGCAATCCGCTAAAGGTGAAGCAGCTACGACTGATGGCCCTACGCAAGATCATGCTGGAACATACCTACCAGGATCGTCTTGCCTATATCTACTCCAAAGTCAGCGACACTCAGCTTGAAAACATGCTGCCCGCTATCTGCGTCACGGGCTACGCCAGAAGCATCGAAGAGTGTGTTCTCCTGATGCAGCACTTCAATCGTCAGCAGTATGACAATAAGCGTATGGTTATTGTCACAAGCAATGGATTGGACACCTCTGGTCTCGCGCCTCAGGACGCGATCACCTTGCTAAGTGCTTCCAACGCAGAGCAGTTGCGACTACGCGAGGTGTGCGGTGGCGCCTGGCTGTCGGTCATGGTCGCTGAAGATTACTATGGCCCCCATTATCTGGCTGACATCATCATTGCGACTCGCTATACCGATGCACAGGTCATCGGTAAAGGAGCCCTCTATAAGGTCAAGAGTGATGAACTGCAATTAAATTATGGTGAGCGAATTTATCAAGAGGTGGCTAGCCTGCCGGCGCGTAGCAGCCTGGCGTTTGGTTCAGTGATCCCCGAGAACAACCTTCGCGAATGGGTCACCAGTCTCTATACCTATCACTATGAAAATGTTCTCGCCTTCTCGGTGGATGAATTCAACTACTGCATGAATGGTGCTGAGGTTGCTGAACGCTTCGATGCGTTCAATGCCCCCACACTGGAAACTGGTTATGGCCTGTCCGAGCTCAACCATATCGCAGAAAATTGTCAGCCATTTGAGCGTAGTGTTGATGAACTGCCTGCCCTGCACGCAACAACCCTGAATGAGATGCTGGTACCGGCCAAAAATACGCAAGTTTCAGCCGTGATGGAAAATGGCCTGCTGACCCTGAGCTCCTCGCTACCCGATGGAAAACATGAATACTGGTATGCCAAGCGCGAACACCACCTGTCGGAACTCAATGTGCAAGATGGCAAGCTACGCCTGCACATGGAAACCACGCCGGGGCTAAACCTGCAATTTGTCCTCTTCTTTATGGACAGTAACAAGGAGCGGCTCTCCCATGTGGTGAAACCCGCCAATCGCAATGTGGAGATCCCCCTCCCCAGCGGGACGGTATCGGTCAAGTTTGGCCTGCGGATCTATGCTGCTGGCTCAGCGTCGCTGTCATCGCTCATTCTCGATTTCAAGCCTCAGACACCCTGCCAGCAACTGGCGTGCAACCCGTACCTGGTGATTACCAACAACTATCCCAGCTACAACGACCTTTATAAGAATGCCTTCGTGCACAGTCGCGTCAAGGCGTATAAAGAGGCGGGCGTTGCCTGTGATGTTTTCCGTTTCAAGGCCGATACAGCACTCTCCTATCATGAGTTCGAAGACATAGATGTCACCACA
>JBOFBS010000459.1:0-8288 GCA_051645725.1 Aeromonadaceae bacterium
TTTCTTTCTCTCACCCGAAAAAAAAGCCTCACGCGAGACCGCTTTAGTATCTGTATCTTGGCTACCATTAATGAGCAAAAGGGGAATTGTTGAGCGGATCACAAATGCTGAAACGGGTTAGCTTATTTTTTTGCAGAGAGCCTCGGCTCTGGCTAATCTCAAATCAGCAAAACCGGTTTAGCTATTCAGCAAATAATAAATGAAGTGCCCGACAGCCAAAGGAACGACCACATGACCAAGCTCACCTACCTTGCTTCCGCCATCACACTGGCGATGATGGGAACCATACAACCCGCAGCCGCAGCCAGCTCCCTTGAGAGCCGCCTGGAGGCCCTGGAACAACGCCTGGAACAAGCAGAGCAACGCGCTACGACTGCCGAGGCGCGCGCTCAGGCTGCAGAGCAGAAAACCCAGGAACTAGCGACCCGCACCAGCAAAACCGAAGAGCAAACCTCTAAGGTCAGCCAGCGTACCGAGGCCCTGGAAACCAAGACGCTAGCCGGTACCGGCGTCGAGTTTCACGGCTATGCCCGATCCGGTCTCTTGATTGGTGACAATGGTACCGGTACCGAAGGCGGTCCCTATGTCACCCCGGCAGGCTCAACCGGTGGTGCCGTGGGCCGTCTGGGCAATGAACCAGATACCTACATGGAGCTTAACCTCGAGAAGAAAAGCACCCTGGATAATGGTGCTACCACCCGCTACAAGGTGATGTTGGCCGATGGCCAACGCAGCTACAACGACTGGACTGCCAGCAGCTCCAGCCTCAACGTGCGCCAGGTCTTTGCCGAACTGGGCAGTCTGCCCTCCTTCACGGGTGCGGCCAAAGAGGCGACGCTGTGGGCCGGGAAACGCTTTGACAGAGACAACTTCGACATCCATTGGCTCGACTCGGACATCATCTTTCTGGCGGGTACAGGTGCGGGGGTGTATGACCTCAAGTGGTCGGACAGCGCCAAGAGCAACTTCTCCCTCTACGGACGCAGCTTTGGCGCCCTGGATGACGTAAATAGTGATATCCAGAACTACATACTGACCAGCAACAACTACTTCGGCAAGCTGCAGTGGATGGTGAGTGGCCTGAAGGCCAAAGACAACGATGCCCGTCAGAACACCGGAAGTAGCGGATCCACTCAAGGGGCAGATACAGGCTTCCACACCATGCTGGCCTACCACGGTGACAGCTTTTATGGTCTGCGCGCCGGCTCCTCCAAAACCGCACTGCTCTATGGTCAAGGGCTGGGGGCTGAGGTCAAGGGGCTAGGCTCAGACGGAAGCCTTGGTGAAGATGCCAAGACCATGCGCCTGGCCAGCTATGGCACCACGGCCATCACCAAAAACTGGAGTATTGCCCCCGCCCTGTTAGCTCAAAACAGCCAGGATCGTTATGTAAAACAGGATGAGTACCAGTGGCTGACCTTCAATGCACGCCTGGTTCAGGAGCTGACCGAGAACTTTGCTCTGGCCTATGAGGGTAGCTATCAGTACATGGATCTGGATCCTCAGGGATATCTGGGGCGTCAAGCGGTAGAGGGTGGCTTCTACAAACTCACCTTCGCTCCCACCTTCAAGGCCGGAAATATCGCGGACTTCTTCAGCCGTCCCGAGCTGCGGATGTTTGCCACCTATATGGATTGGGATAAGAAACTGGATGCCTATGCCTCTGATGACTCGTTTGGTAAAGCAGGCTTCACCGCGGGTGGTCAATGGAACTTTGGTGTCCAGATGGAAACCTGGTTCTAACCCCAAACACGACAGCAATTAACGTCATACTATTAGGAGCGCGGCAGTCTGACTGCCGCCATATAGGTAGAGGTCTATCATGAATTATCAAGCCGTTGCCACGGCCTTGCTCCCTCTGTTGGGCGGCAAGGAGAATATCGCCAGCGCAGCCCACTGTGCCACCCGCCTACGGTTGGTACTGGTCGACGACAGCAAAGTCAACAAGAGTGCCATAGACAAATTGGATGGCGTCAAAGGGTGCTTTAGCAACGCAGGTCAAATCCAGATCATCTTTGGCACAGGGGTGGTCAACAAGGTGTTTGCCGAATTCAGCCAAGCTGCAGGCATCACAGAGGCCAGTAAAGCCGAACTGACCGACATAGCCGCCAAGAAACTTAATCCGCTGCAACGTGTCGCTCGTCTGCTCTCCAACATCTTCGTGCCCATCATTCCGGCCATCGTCGCCTCGGGCCTGCTGATGGGGCTCCTGGGTATGGTACGCACCTATGGTTGGGCCAACCCGGATAGTGCCCTCTTCATCATGCTGGATATGTTCAGCTCGGCGGCCTTTATCATACTGCCCATACTCATAGGTTTTACCGCTGCCCGCGAATTTGGGGGGAATCCCTACCTGGGGGCAACCTTGGGCGGTATCCTTACCCATCCTGCGCTGACCAATGCCTGGGGTGTCGCAGGCGGTTTCAAAACCATGGACTTCTTTGGCCTGGATGTGGCCATGATTGGCTACCAGGGTACTGTCTTCCCCGTCTTGCTGGCGGTCTGGTTCATGAGTCTGCTGGAAAAGCGGCTGCGCAAGGTGATCCCCAACGCCCTGGATCTGATCCTGACGCCTTTCCTCACCGTCATCATCACAGGCTTTGTGGCCCTGCTCTTCATCGGCCCGGCGGGTCGAGCCCTGGGTGATGGCATCTCATTTGTGCTCAGCACACTCATAGACCAGGCGGGTTGGTTGGCCGGACTCATCTTCGGCGGCAGCTATTCAGCCATCGTCATCACAGGTATCCATCACAGCTTCCATGCCATTGAGGCGGGCTTGCTGGGTAACCCCAAGATTGGCGTCAACTTCCTGCTGCCCATCTGGGCCATGGCAAACGTGGCGCAAGGCGGGGCCTGTCTGGCTGTCTACTTCAAGACCCGGGATGTGAAGATCAAAGCCATCGCCGTGCCATCTGCCCTCTCCGCCCTCTTGGGGATCACCGAAGCCGCCATCTTTGGTATCAACCTGCGCTTCATGAAACCCTTCCTGGCTGCACTGGCCGGGGGTGCTCTGGGCGGAGCCTGGGTTGTCGCCAACCATGTGGGGATGACGGCTGTCGGGCTGACTGGTATCCCGGGGATCGCCATAGTTCAGGCCAGCTCGTTGGTCAGCTATCTGATCGGCCTGGTCATCGCCTTCGGTTCAGCATTTGTCATCTCCTTCCTGCTCAAGTACCAAACGGACAGCGAATGATGCGTGAAGCCTCGTTACTCAAACAACTGGCCCGCTCTTTAATGAGCGGGCAAACCACAGCGGCGGCCGATCCATATCGGCCCCAATGGCACCTGGCCCCTGCGGTCGGGCTGCTCAATGACCCTAATGGTTTCATCCAGCATAACGGTCGCTACCACCTCTTCTATCAGTGGAACCCGCTAGCCTGTGCCCACGGGGCCAAGTTCTGGGGTCACTGGAGCTCCACAGACTTGCTACTCTGGCGCCACGAACCCGTCGCCCTGGTGCCTAGTGAAGAGTACGAACGCAATGGCTGCTACTCGGGTTCAGCCGTGGTGAGGGAGGGAAAGATGGTGCTGGCCTATACCGGCAACGTGAAATTCCCGGATGGCAGCCGTACCGCCTACCAGTGCCTGGCCATCGAAAATGAGCAAGGAGAGTTCGACAAACTGGGGCCCGTACTACCCCTGCCTGAGGGGTACAGCGGTCATGTTCGCGATCCCAAGATCTGGCGCCATGACGAGAACTGGTACATGGTGCTGGGAGCCCAGGATCTGCAAGGAGAAGGCAAGGTCCTGCTGTTTCGCTCACCGGATCTGCATAACTGGCAACCGATGGGAGAGATTGCCGGCTCTGGGCTCGGCGGGCTGGGAGAATTTGGCTACATGTGGGAGTGTCCGGATCTCTTTGCCCTGGCAGGACAAGAGATATTGATCTGCTGTCCACAAGGCCTGCCTGCGCAAGCAGAGCGTTACCTCAATACCTTTCAAACGGGTTACCTGCTCGGCCGGCTCGATTATGCATCAGGCCACTTTAACCACGGGCCATTTGAGGAGCTGGATCTGGGTTTTGAATTTTACGCCCCACAAACCACGCAAACGGATGATGGCAGGCGGTTGCTATTTGCCTGGATGGGAATCCCTGATGAGGATGAGTTCTACCAACCAACGGTGCAACGGGGGTGGATCCATATCATGAGCTGCCCGCGGGAGTTGAGTCTGGTCGGCAACAGACTCTATCAAAAACCGGCCGCGGAGCTAAGACAACTCCGCCAAGAGAGCATACAGTGGCAGGGGATAGCCCATCAGGCCCCTGAGCTAGCCGCCCGCAGTGCCGAGCTGCAGATCAACCCCACTGGCCCCTTCGCCTTGACGCTGGGTAATGCACTGTCGCTAGATTGGGATGGATCCCGGCTCACCTTAAGCCGTCGCAACCTGCGGACCGGCCAGGTGGAGCAACGCTTCTGGCGTGGCGAGCTTGAGCAGTTACAGCTGTTGCTGGATAGCTCCAGTGCCGAGATTTTCATCAATCAGGGAGCCGCTGTCATGAGTTCACGCTACTTCCCCTCGGAAGAACCACTTATCCGCTGGCAGGGAGTCTCATCTCTGGCACTCCGCTACTGGTCGTTAGCCCCCTGCGTGGTAGAATGAACCATCGTGCTTTGTTCAAGAAATCCATAGTGAAATCGAGTAAACGCATCACCATCAGCGACATTGCCCAGCTGGCTGGCGTCTCCAAGGCGACCACCAGCTTGGTGCTCAATGGTCGCAGCAAGGAGTATAGGGTTGCAGATGAGACGCGGGATCGCATCCTGGCCCTGGCAGCAGAGCACCACTACCAGCCCAGCTTTCATGCCCGCGCCTTGCGCTCCAATCGGAGTCATACCATAGGCCTGGTCGTTCCCGAGATGACCAACTATGGTTTTGCCTCCATATCTCGAGAGCTGGAAACCCTCTGCCGCGAGGCGGGATTACAATTGCTCATCGCCTGCAGTGATGAAAACCCCAGCCAGGAGATGATGGCGGTCAATAATCTGGTTCAACGCCAGGTTGATGGCCTGATCGTTGCCTCTAGCGCCCTCTCGGATGCCGAGTACCAGAAGATCAACCAAACCCTGCCCGTAGTACAGCTGGATCGTCTGATAACAGACTCCCCCCTGCCTCTCGTCATGACTGATTCAATTGCTGCCACAGCAGAGCTTATCGAGACGGTCGCCAGGCTACACCCGGAGGAGATCTACTATCTGGGTGGACAACTGCGACTCTCGCCCAGCAGGGACCGGCTGCAAGGCTACAAGTTAGGCTTGCAACGAGCAGGTGTGGAGCTTAAATCCAGCTGGATCCGGCACGGCAATTACTCGCCAAGCTCAGGCTACGAGATGATGGCAACACTCTGTGCCGAGCTGGGGCGTCCTCCCAAGGCACTCTTCACCGCTGCTTGCGGTCTACTGGAGGGGGTGTTGCGCTATCTCAATCAACATCAGTTGATGGACAGCGATATTCACCTGTGCAGCTTCGATGACCATTACCTGTTTGACTGCCTGCCGCTCCGCATCGACACAGTGGCCCAGGATTGTACCGGGCTGGCCCAACAAACCTTCGCCCTCATAACCCAACTCATAGATCAGCAGGACGTGGCAGAGCCCCGCCTCTACCTGCCAGGACAGCTCCATTGGCGGCATATCACCTCCCGAGAGTTAAAAAGATGAGATCCAGATTTGCCATGCTCGTTACTCTGCTGGCCTGCTGCTATAACCAGGCTCACGCCCAAGCGCCCCTCCCCGTGGCTGACGCCCGCCAAAGCCAGCAGGCCCAAACACGTACTCTGGCAGAGCAACTGGCTAATGAGTGCCAGACGCTTGTCAGCTATCGGTTAGGGGGCTTGATGACGCTAAAGATAGAGCGGGTAGTTGAACCCATCGCCCCCGCCACTATCTGGGCCGTAGTAGGGGAGGATAAAAAGAAAACTCCCCCCATCAGCTTTATTTGCCAATTTGCGCAAAAGGGCCAAGGGTGGGAGTTGAGTAAGCTAGAGCTATTACAGTTGGCACCTGAAACTAAGGTTGCTCCGCCACCAGCGCCATGAGCAGGTGATCCAGATGCTCAAGCAGGATGACACCAAACGGGGTAAGAAAGCCGCCATCGGCTGCGGTTATGATGCCCTTGGCATGAAGACGTAAGGCCGCCGCATGCATGGCGGGTTCACAATCCTGGCGTAGCTTGATCCCCAACTCCAAATTCTTTAAGTCATAACAGGCCAGCAAATTCAGATCTTCAATGAAAGAGGGCTGATTAAGTTGTTCTTTTCGCATACGAGATCCTTCTAAAACTCACGATACCCTGGCACCTTAGCATGCTCACCCCGGCTCTATTTGCGTGTCAGCGCAAACAATCGGGAGTTGCGAGCCTCAAGCTAAAGCGACAAGGGCCAGCATGGTCAACTTGACGCCAGAAGACGTGAAACCCAATATGGTTTTAATCAACAGGCACAGAACAGCAGGAGTGTAGTGATGAAACAGTTTGATCACGCCTTGGCTCAACAATTGTTGGCAGAGGCGGCCCAAGCGCCTCGTCTGCGCACTCACCAGCTCTGGCACCAGGATCACCAAGACCAGGTGCAACGTCTGCTGCTAGCCGCCCAACCTGGTAGTTATGTTGCGGCCCATCAACATGATGAGCAATGGGAGTGTCTCATCCCGCTGTATGGTGAGCTGGAGTGGCTGCACCTTGATGAAGAGGGCATGCTGCTTACCCGAAGAGAGCTGCGACCTGGGGAGGTGCTGGAAATTCCACCCGCAACCATTCATACCCTGATCTTCAATGAGCCCTGCTGCCTGTTCGAGCTAAAACCCGGCCCCTTTGTTCCTTCCCGCTTTGCCGAATGGTCCCCAAAAGAGGGCGAAACGGCTGTGCCAGCGTTTCAAGCTTGGCTGCAGAGGGCCAAACCCGGAGAGCGGTATCAGCCATAAAGTGAAGTGCCCTATGCTGCTTGTGTACCCGGAAGCGGTTCCCATGCCTTACCTTGGCCTGCCCATGATTCATCATTCAGCTTCTATCGATAGCGCGCGATAAAAATTTTTCAGCTTCCTATTGATACGACGCTCATGAACTATACTGTGAGACAGTTAACATTTTCATAACCTTTGAGGCTCCTGCTCTGCGCCGCCCACCTGCCTCGACCATGCAGATGGAGCGTCACTTATCTTAGTAGAGCCGTCAGACAACGTGCTTGCTGCTTCATTTCGCATACCCTTGCCCTGGCCGCTCACTCTCTTCTGTTGCCCCCGTGATCGAGGAGTATGTCATGAACAAAAGCGTGATAGTGACGATCGCCCTACTACTGGGCAGTGGCCAAGCTCTGGCCAGTGCCGCGTATGGGGATCTCAACAATTTCGATGCAGTTAATGATACGAACCAGAATTGCCATGGTTTGGAGATAGAGCTCGATGGAATACACAGCACCGAGATCACTTATACCTACGATTGGAGCCGCTACGGCACACCCATAATTCGCGAAGATATCGCCCCCGATGGTGTCACTCCCAGGGTCTTTGTACGCTTTGAGAGTAAAAAAGATCCGGTCACCAATCAGTTTCTTGCTACAACTGTGCCTCAAGACCCGGCCAACCCCTTCCCTGCCACCATGGGGCACCAATGCACAGACCCCGCAGCCACCCCGGCCGTATGCGATCACTTCGGCGTAGGTTACTACCCCACTGCGGCCGACCCAACCACGACGCCCCCCACCCCAGCCAAACCCTCGCTCATTCGCTATAACTGGCTGGTTGAAGGTCCTCAGGGCACCCTGGTCCTGGGACCGGCATTGAATGTGGCCACACCTGTCTACAGTTATTCCCCAGCCGTGCCGGCGCTCAATCAGCCAGCCCTGGTCCAAGCGGTGATCCAGGCACCCCCGCCACCCCAACCTGAGCTGGCCCCCCCAGTAGCAGCGAAATTCGGCGAGGCGATCTGGGCCAAGGAGATCAAGACCTCCTCCAAAAACGATCAACCCATCAAGCTTGAAGCACTGGTGGATGATGACCCCAACGCCCAAAACGAAGTGAACTGGCTGAACGACAAGCCAGATGACGGCGTTACCGTTGAGGCACAAACCGAAATTGAATGGCGCATGATGCAAACCGAATTTGCCAAGCTCAATGACCCGAATAATCCAGGAGGAGCCAATGGGGAGTTAGCCGGTATGCCAGAAGAGCTGCCTAATGGGGATGAGATAGTGACCCGCCGCTATGAGTTTTATCGCTATGCCGCAGATGACAGGTCACTCAATCCCGACCTGACAGATGCCGATGGCTCCTCGATTGATGGAGAGACAGGTG
>JBOFBS010000460.1:0-23902 GCA_051645725.1 Aeromonadaceae bacterium
GAAATACGCCATCAGAAAGACAGGAAAAAATAATGCCAGTCAGGCTTAACTGACTGGCATTAATGCAATGGCATCCCTTTTTTTTACGCGCATTTCAGGCCAATCTTACCTGGCCGTGAAGGAGGGGAGATCGTCATCAGGCTCGCCCTCATCCTTGACACTCATCCTGGGCAGCAGTGGTCCCTTACCCGCCTGCATGCCCGCCTCATGCTCACTGGCAATCAGGCTGGAGGGCGACAGTTCCGGAAGCAGGAGTTCATCTTCAGCCTCCTTGGTGTCGCGGGCCAGGATCAGGGGCTCGGAGCGGTTGCCAGGTTGGAACTGGGCGCTGCGGCCATAGGAGCTCAGCGGTGAGCGACTGGCCGCTGTGGTTGAGTTTGCTGGCGGGGGAGTGGTGGCTTTCTCTGCTGAATGATGAGTTGCCGCCACGGGTTTGCTGCTGGCTGTCGGTATGTTACGAGATGACTCAGTGTGAGCGAGTGCGCTCTGTGCAGTTAAAGGAGAAGGGGGGACACTCATCCCTCTTGGTTTATCGGTGCGAATGAAGCCCGTGCTGCTCTGGGTCACGCTGATGGGGCGTTGGGCTATGTCAGGTTGCGCCTGATCCTGGCGGCTTGTGAGCAGGTGTTCACCGGCTAATGGGGCACGGGCGCCCAGATCGGTTGAATGAGCCGGTTGAGGGCGCGGGTTACGACTCTCCTGTGGCGACATAGAGGGCGTGTTGAACCCGCTAGCGTGTGGGGTCGGGGCTGATCTTTGCGTCACGGTGGGGCGTACTGTGCTGCGATTTGGCACAGGTATGCCAGCTGAATGAGGCAGGGGGCTCGCTTGTGGTTGGCGTGGTGCCAGCGGCTGTCGCATACCCTGGGGCCTCTCATGTGCGAACGGGCTGGATGGTGCATTTTTAGCTGGTGAGTATGTTCGAGCCTGCGCTGTCGCTGCGGTTTGATTATGGGGGCGTGAGGTGAGGCTGCTGGGGGTCGCTGCGCCTGGAACCTGAGCCGGGGTTGAGGGGGGAAGCGGAGCGTTTATTGTTGGGGTGACCACAGCTGCGTTAACTTCAGCTTGGCTAGCTCCGAGTGTGAGGCGTTGTCCCAGGCGCGCGCTCTCGATACCCAGCTCAATCAGCTCCATCACCAGAGCGGCCTCTTCCGCTTTGACGGGAACCGGGGTCCCACGCTGAATCGCTTGCTGCATGCCACGATAGAACTCCAGGTAGCAGCCCTGCTGGTTGGTGATGCTCTGGCAGCGCCGTGTTTCACCAGAGACTGTGACAAGCTGGCCGGGGCGCGGGTCCAGTCCAAACCCCTCGTCTGTGGGGGCCAAGCCCAGTTTGAGCTGCTCTTCCTGGGTATCAAGACCAAACTTCTGATAGCTACCCAGACGGCCGTGCAGGGTGAAGCGGGGCGTAGTGTGCGGCACTTGTGTGCTGGCATGGAGTATTACCCTGCGTTCACCATATTGCAGCACAGCATGAAAATAGTCATCGGTCTGTGCGCCAGGACGTTGCTGCGCCAAATCCAGCCAGAGGGTATCGGGCTTGCCAAACAGCTGCAGGCTCTGATCCAGCAGGTGAGCCCCCAGATCATACCAAAGGCCACTGCCCGCGCCGGCCTGCTCGCGCCAACGGTCGCGGATCTCGGGTCGATAACGGTCAAAATGCGACTCAAAATGCAGGACTTCTCCCAGCTCGCCCGTGGCCAGCAGGTGGCGCAGGGTCAAGAAGTCAGCATCCCAGCGGCGGTTGTGAAAGACGCTCAGCTGCAGGTCCTGTGCATGCGCCAGGGCGATCAGCTCCTTGGCCTCTTGCTGGCTCAGGGTGAAGGGTTTATCTACTACCACATGTTTACCCGCCTGCAGTGCGGCCTTGGCCAGGGGGAAATGGGTGTCATTCGGCGTGGCTATCACCACCAGATCGATGTCGGGGGCAGCCAGCATGGCTTCGGGTGTGGCATAGTGAGTGGCGTCGGGCCAATCACTCTTGACCTTGCTGCCGTCTCGGGAGGCGATGGCGTGAAGACGAATTCCCGGAGTGCTGTTGAGCAGGGGGGCGTGCAGGGTTTTGCCGGCATAGCCATAACCAATCAAGCCAGCATTGATAAATTCGAGCATGAATTCCTCCAGGGAACCGGAATTAATAAGTACACAAGATGAACACTTGGCAGGCGGCTACAGGGTAGCAAACTGGGCAGACGGGTGAAAGCCACGAGCCGTTTAGCACCTCAGTTACTCAAGGGGATGAGAGCCCGGCTTGCTTGCTAAGTGAGATATGGGTAATAGTTTTAACAAAAAATAAACTTGGGTCCGGTTCTTGGCAAAGCTTGTCATATAATCGGCCCTGATAGCTGCAACTTATTTTCGTCTGAAGGATCTCCTATGGCTATAGAACGCACCTTTTCCATCATCAAACCCGATGCGGTAGGCCGTAATCTGATCGGCGATATCTACCACCGCTTCGAAAATGCCGGTTTGTGCATCCTCGCAGCCAAGATGCTGCACCTGACGCGCGAACAGGCCGAAGGCTTCTACGCCGAGCATCAGGGTAAGCCCTTCTTCGACCCCTTGATCAAGTTCATGACCTCCGGTCCCATCATGGTTCAGGTGCTTGAAGGGGAAGATGCCATTCGTCGTCATCGTGAGGTCATTGGGGCGACTGACCCGAAAAAGGCTCAAGCCGGGACCATTCGCGCCGATTATGCCTCTTCGGTGCAGCAAAATACGGTGCATGGCTCTGACAGTGTGGCCTCCTCGGAACGCGAAATTGCCTACTTCTTCACCGAAAACGAGATCTGCCCGCGTACTCGCTAAGCGTGTCAGCGTTTGGCGTGGGTGAGTTGACTGGGGAGCCTGGCTCCCCTTTTTCTTGCCATTAAATTGCATATAGCCGGATAAAGCGTAAGTGGAAAGCATCAGGTAATATTTGTACAATGCGCGCCCTTCCTATGGCTTGGCCATGAGAAGTGATACCTAGCCCTCTTGCTTTGCCTAAGATGCAAGGTAGCGATTGTTCAACCTGGTCATTCTGGAGCGTCATATGAGCGAGACTAAGATCAACCTGCTGGATCTGGATCGTAAGGCCATGCGAGCCTTGTTTGCCGAGATGGGTGAAAAACCCTTTCGTGCCGATCAGGTCATGAAGTGGATCTATCACTTCGGGTGCGATGATTTTTCCCAGATGACTAACGTCAACAAGGCACTTCGTGAGAAGTTGAGTCAAGTGGCGGAGATCCGCGCCCCAGCCATCAGTCGCGAGCAGCGTTCGGCGGATGGCACCATCAAGTGGGCCATGCTGGTGGGTGACGATCAGGAAGTGGAAACTGTCTACATCCCCGAGGAGGATAGAGCCACGCTGTGTATCTCCTCTCAGGTCGGGTGTGCGCTGGAGTGCAAATTCTGCTCGACGGCTCAGCAGGGGTTTAACCGCAATCTGCGTGTCTCCGAGATTATTGGCCAAGTGTGGCGCGCGGCCAGCGTTATGGGTTTTTGCAAGGAGACAGGCAAGCGCCCTATCACCAATGTGGTCTTGATGGGGATGGGGGAGCCACTGCTCAACCTGGCGAACGTGGTGCCAGCCATGGAGCTGATGCTTGATGATCTGGGTTTTGGCCTCTCCAAACGTCGTGTCACCCTCTCAACCTCCGGGGTTGTCCCGGCTTTGGACAAGTTGGGTGATCTGATTGACGTGGCCTTGGCTATTTCGTTGCATGCCCCGAATGATCAGTTGCGTTCGGAGATTATGCCGATCAATGACAAATACAACATTCAAGAGTTTCTGGCCGGGGTGCGACGCTATCTGGGCAAGTCGAATGCCAATCAGGGGAAGGTGACGGTTGAGTATGTGCTGCTCGATCATATCAATGATGATATGCAGCAGGCCCATGAGTTGGCCGAGCTACTAAAGGATACCCCCTGCAAGATCAATCTCATTCCCTTTAACCCTTTTCCGGGGAACCCATATGGCAAACCCAGCAACAGCCGTATCGATCGGTTTTCCAAGGTGCTGATGGAGTATGGCTATGTGGTCATAGTCCGCAAGACCCGAGGGGATGATATCGATGCAGCTTGCGGTCAGCTGGTGGGGGATGTCATTGACAGAACCAAGAGAACCATGAAAAAACGGATGCAAGATGAGGCGATTTCCGTCAAAATGCTTTGAAATCCAGTCCGTTATTACTGATTGATATGAACAAGAGCATCTTGATTGCGTGGGCCTTGCTGATGGCGTTGCCCGGCTGTGTAACGGAAACGACCTTAGTCGGCAAGAACAGTGATCGCACCGAAGGGAATATCGATACCCAGACGGCAGCTAAGACACGCTTGAATCTGGCCATGGGGTATCTCAGCAAAGGGGAGATGGCGCAGGCCAAGTTCAATCTGGATAAAGCCTCAGAGTTTGACCCCTCCAATCCAGATATCTTGCTCACCCGTGCCTATTACTTCCAGAAGGTTGGGGATAACGTCAGTGCCGAACGCAGTTATAAAGAGGCGCTGGCTCAGTATCCCAATAACGCCGATGCCATGAATAACTTTGGCGTTTTTCTCTGCTCCAACAAGCGTTATGCCGAGGCCGATAGCCAATTCATGAGGGCAGTGGAACAACCTGACTACATCCGCATGGATGATACGTATGAAAATGCGGCTTCATGTGCGGCTCAGTCTGGAGATAAAGCCAAAGCGGCACGTTACTTCGACATCGCTTTGGGGTACAGTCCACTCAATGCAAAATTATTGCTGGAAGCGGCCGAGTTGGCGCTATCCACCAACAACACAGCCAAGGCTGCCGAATATATGCAGCGTTTTAGCCAGGGGGGCCACGATAGTGCCCAGAGTTTGTGGCTGAAACTGGAACTTGCTCAGGCTCAAGGTGAGCTGGCGCAACTGCATAAATATGGTAATGACCTGGTGCAACAATTCCCCCAATCCGCGCAAGCCAAAAGATATTTGAATAATGACTATTGAACAACAAGAGACGCCCCGTAATGACACACAGAAGCTGGATGGTCCGGGCGGCTTATTGCGAGCAGGACGCGAGGCTCGAGGCCTCACTCAACAAGAGGTTGCCTCTCGTCTCAATCTGCGACTCTCCCTGGTGCGCGACATAGAGCAGGATCGCTTTGATCAGCGAACTGCCAGTACTTTTACCCGTGGTTATCTCAAGACCTATGCCAAGTTGGTTGGTGTACCTGAGGAAGAGGTGGTCGCCGCTTACGAACGCATGGGCTTTACCGAGGTTAAGTATGCCGAGATGCACAGTTTCTCCGGGCGCACTCGGCTTGAAGCTAATGAAAACCGCTTTCGACTCCTCTCCTGGTTACTCTTCATCGGTTTGGGGGTAGGTGTTCTTTATTTCATTCTGGCTCAGCCGGCAGAGAAGCCAACTGTGGTCACCATGAGTGAGCAGGCTTTGCCGCAGCAAGAGGGTATGGTTACTGAACAGGATGAGCCTCAAGCCACAGAGAGTACCCCTTCTGAATCCGTAGAACCTTCCATCCTACCCCAGACAGTGGTGGCTGAGGTTGCTACATCTGAGGTCTCATCGGCTCAGAATTTGACAACGAATGCACCCATTTCAACTTCAGCCGCAGTGAGCAGTGCTGAAGCTAGTCAAGTGGACGCCGTTTCTGCGGCTGTGCCACAGCCTGTGAGTTCCGCCACTCAGCTTGTTCCCACTAGCAGCTCCGCCAGCGCGACGATCGCGGCATTAACCGGAGATCTGGTGCTGAGCTTCAGTGGGGATTGTTGGCTCAAGGTGGTTGATGCAACCGGTAAGGTGCTGCTCGAGGGGGTTCGCAAACCTGGACAGCAACAGGCCTTGAGTGGCAAGGCGCCCTTCAAACTGATAGTGGGAGCGCCTAAGGCTATTTCTATTACTTTTCAGGGGCAGGCAGTGGATATGAAAAAATTTCCGGTCGGCCGTGTAGCCCGCTTTGAGTTGCCGTTAAAGAATTGAGTCTATGAGTCAGCACACCTCTCCTATCAAGCGTCGTCTCTCCAAGCAAATCATGGTAGGGAATGTTCCCGTGGGGGGCGATGCGCCCATCACGGTACAAACCATGACCAACACTCGAACCACAGATGTGGCGGCAACCGTGGCCCAGATACGAGCAGTCGAGCGTGCTGGCGCGGACATAGTGCGGGTATCAGTACCGACCATGGAGGCAGCCGAGGCCTTCAAGCTAATCAAGCAGCAAGTGTCGATTCCGGTTGTTGCGGATATTCACTTCGATTTCCGTATTGCCCTTAAGGTGGCAGAATATGGTGCTGATTGTCTGCGCATCAATCCGGGCAACATAGGTAAAGAGGAGCGAGTACGCTCTGTGGTGGATTGTGCCCGTGATTTGGGTATCCCCATTCGAATTGGTGTCAATGGCGGCTCTTTGGAAAAGGAGTTGATGGATAAATATGGTGAGCCCACTGCCGAGGCCCTGGTGGAGTCGGCCATGCGCCATGTGGACATACTCGATCGCCTCAACTTTGATCAGTTCAAGGTGAGTGTCAAAGCCTCGGATCTGTTTCTGGCCGTGGACGCCTATCGCCTGCTGGCTCAACAGATAGAGCAGCCTCTGCACCTGGGGATCACCGAAGCGGGCGGTTTTCGTGCCGGCGCGGTCAAGTCCTCCATAGGCTTGGGGTTGCTGCTGATGGAAGGTATTGGTGACACACTGCGCATCTCGCTGGCGGCCGATCCGGTTGAAGAGGTCAAGGTGGGCTTTGATATTCTCAAGGCGTTGCGTATTCGCTCTCGAGGTATCAACTTCATCGCCTGCCCCTCCTGTTCGCGTCAGGAGTTTGATGTGATCGGCACGGTCAACGCGCTGGAGCAGCGCTTGGAGGACATCACGACGCCCATGGATGTCTCCATCATAGGTTGTGTAGTCAATGGCCCGGGTGAAGCTTTGGTTTCGGATCTGGGATTGGCCGGCGCGAACAAGAAGAGTGCCTTCTATGAGCAGGGCGAACGGGTTGACCGCCTGGACAATGACACACTGATCGACTCATTAGAGGCGCGTATCCGGGCTCGTGCCGCGCGTCTGGATGAGCGAAACCGGATCCAGATCGATGAGGCATGAGTCGAGGCGACCCTAGGGTCGCCTTTTCTCCCTTTATTTTACCTGGCTGATGAAAGTTCCTATAATGCGGCCAGTTTTTCCTAGCATTCCAACGCATTCGAGATTAGACGTGGCTAAACAGATCCAAGCAATTCGCGGCATGAATGACTGCTTGCCGGAGCAGAGTCCCCTCTGGCAGATGGTTGAGACGACCTTGCGTCAGGTGGTGGCATCCTATGGTTACGCCGAGATGCGTATGCCTATCGTCGAGATGACCAACCTGTTTCAGCGGGCCATTGGTGAGGTGACCGATGTGGTCGAGAAGGAGATGTATACCTTCGACGATCGAAATGGTGACAGCCTGACCCTGCGGCCGGAAGGCACGGCGGGTTGTGTCCGGGCCTGTATTGAGCATGGTCTGGTCTATAACCAGGAGCGGCGGGTCTGGTACATAGGCCCCATGTTCCGCCATGAGCGTCCGCAGAAGGGGCGTTATCGCCAATTCCACCAGTTTGGCGTCGAGGTGTTTGGCCTGCAGGGGCCGGATGTGGATGCGGAACTTATCATGATGACGGCCAGATTGTGGAAGCGATTTGGCATCAGCGAACATCTGACGCTGCAACTCAACACCCTGGGTTCCTCCGAGGAGCGTGCTCGTTACCGTGATGCGTTAGTCGCATTTTTGGAACAGCACAAGGATAAGCTGGATGAGGATTGCCAACGTCGCATGTACACTAATCCTCTGCGTGTGTTGGATACCAAGGATCAGGCCATTCAGGCGTTGTTGGCGGATGCGCCACGCATTGCCGACTACTTTGGTGAAGAGACGCGACAGCATTTTGCCGGGCTTCAGCAGATACTGGATCGGGCAGGCATAGCCTATGAGGTCAACGATCGCCTGGTAAGAGGTCTCGACTACTACAACTACACAGTATTCGAGTGGGTGACCAGCAGCCTGGGTTCCCAGGGCACTGTCTGTGGCGGTGGCCGGTATGACGGTCTGGTTGAGCAATTAGGGGGCCAGGCAACGCCTGCCGTCGGGTTTGCCATGGGGCTGGAGCGTCTGGTCCTGCTGCTGGAAACGCTGGGACGCACCGAAGGGGTTGCGCGTCAGGTCGATGCCTATCTCTGTATGGTTGGGGAAGGCACGCAAGAGGCGGGCATGCTTTTGGCCGAGCAGTTGCGTGAGGCCCTGCCAGCCTTGCGTCTGATGACGCACTGCGGTGGCGGTAATTTCAAGAAACAGATCAAACGTGCCGACAAGGTCGGTGCTGAGATTGCGCTGATTTTAGGGGAAGCCGAACTGGCCAATGGCGAGATAGGCATCAAGTATTTGCGTGAGCAAGGCGAACAGCAGGCACTGAAGCTGGAGCAAGTGATCCAGCACCTGGCCAGCAAAGGAGAATAATAAGTGGAAATCTACAACAGTGATGAACAGCAGGCCGAGGCGATTAAGGCTTGGTGGAAAGAAAATGGTAAAGCCATACTGGTTGGCGCCACTTTGGGTCTGGTAGGTATGTTTGGCTGGCGTTACTACAACGAGTATCGCCAGGGGCAGATGGAGCAGAGCTCCGTCGCCTATGAGCAGATCATCAAACAACTGGCGGAAGATAAAGAGAAAGCTTTCTCTGCCGTTGCAACCTTTGCTAAAGAGCATGCTGGCTCCAGCTATGGTGATTTGGCTGCCCTGCAGCTGGCTGCGGCCGCCGTCAAGGCGGGTAAACTGGATCTGGCTGTCGAGCAATTGCAGCAGGTGGCGGATAAGGGGAATAGCGAGGCGGTTAAGCCCATCGCGGCTGTGCGTCTGGCGCGAGTATTGGGTGAGCAGGGCAAGTTTGCCGATGCCCAGAAGCGGCTGGATGGGGTGACACTTGATGCTTTCAAGGCCACGGTTGCCGAGGTAAGAGGGGATCTCTACCTCAAGCAGGGAGACAAGGCCAAGGCTATGGCCGCTTATCAACAGGCGACCGCTGCGGGTGGTGAGAAGAGTAGCCCTGAGCTGCGGATCAAGCTTGATGATCTGGCCGTCCCCCAATCTCCTGTAACAGAAGAGAAAACCAATGCCTAACTGGTTAAAACATCTGGCTGTGACGTTGAGCGCTGGCGCCCTGTTGCAAGGGTGCTCGCTGTTTAACTCAGAGACAGATGTGGTGAAGATGGCACCTGTACCCCAGGTGCAGTCCCGCTTTGAGCCTGAAGTGCTGTGGAGCCGTTCAGTCGGCAGTGGTGTCGGCAAGTTCTACTCCCAGTTGAGCCCGGTTGTTGCCGATGAGAGCGTCTTTGCTGCGGCTCGTGATGGCGAGGTGGAAGCCTTTGACAAGAAAACCGGGGAGCGTCTCTGGTCGATTGATTTAGGCGACCAACCGGAAAATAGTGACAAGCGCAGTGCTCGTCTCTCAGGTGGACTCACGGCTTTTTATGGCAGGCTCTATCTGGGATCGGAAAATGGCTATGTTTATGCCATTGACCAGAAGGATGGCTCGCTGTTGTGGAGTCGCCATGTGCCGGGTGAGGTGATAGCCGCGCCTGCTGCCGACAGTGGACGAGTGGTGGTCGTGACCAGCTCGGGTAAACTGGTTGCCCTCGATGCTGAGAAGGGTGAGATAGTCTGGAATACCGGGGATGATCAGCCGAACCTGACGCTGCGTGGCCAATCAGCCCCTGTGATTGCCGCCGGAGGGGTCATTTATGGCCGTGCCGATGGCCGGGTAGGGGTCGTGCTGCTGGAAAACGGTATGCTGGCCAACGTCTCCCGTGTTGCCTCACCGCGTGGTTCAACCGAGCTGGAGCGTATGGTCGATGTGGATGCCCAGCCTGTTGTACTCGGTGATGAACTCTATGCGTTGGCTTACAACGGTCAGTTGGTTGCGCGCAAGCTGATGACTGGCGAAGAGATCTGGAAACGTAAATACTCCTCCTATGAGAACATGGGAGTCGGTGCTCTGGAGTTGGTGCTGACCGATGCCAAGAGTCATGTCTACGCCATCGATCGTAGCAACGGTTCTGAGAAGTGGGTGAATACGCTCCTCTCTTATCGCAATGTCACCGCACCGCTAAGCTTTGGCGACTATGTGCTGGTCGGGGATAGCGAGGGTTATCTCTACTGGCTGGATGATGCCAATGGCAAGATAGTGGCCATGCAGGAGCTTGATAGTAAGGGGCTCTATACGGCGCCAGTTGCCGATGGTGATGTGGTCTATGTGCAGACCCGCAGTGGTGATCTGGTGGCGCTCAAGCGCCCCTGAGTTTGGTTCAACATGTTAGTTTATGGCTCCTGATCCAGGATCAGGGGCCTTTGTCATTTAAAAAACGAGGTCTTTTATGACTCCAGTTGTAGCCCTGGTGGGTCGCCCGAACGTGGGTAAGTCCACACTGTTTAACCGCCTGACCCGTAGCCGGGACGCCCTGGTGGCCGATTTCCCCGGGCTGACGCGCGACCGCAAGTATGGTCAGGCCAAAGTGGGCGAAATGGAATTTATCGTCGTTGATACCGGTGGTATCGATGGCACCGAAGAGGGCATAGAGCTGAAGATGGCCGAGCAATCCCTGCTGGCTATCGAAGAGGCCGATGTGGTGCTCTTCATGGTGGATGCCCGGGCGGGTGTTACCCCGGGTGATATCGTCATTGCCGGTCATCTGCGTCGTCAGCAGAAGAAGGTTTTCCTGGTTGCCAACAAGACAGATGGCATTGATGCCGATCTGGTGGTGGGTGACTTCTATGAGCTGGGTTTTGGTGGGGAGATCTATCAAATCGCCGCGGCTCATGGCCGTGGTGTGCACAGCCTGCTTGAAAACGCCCTGACCCCCTATCTGGAGGTGTTGCAACATAAGGATGGGGAAGACGAGGAGGATGACGAGTGGGATGATGCCTGGGATGAAGCCGAGGTGTTGGAGTTTGCCGATGGCGAAGATGAGGAAGAGGAGCAGCCTTTTGCCGATCTGCCGATCAAGTTCGCCATTGTTGGCCGTCCCAATGTGGGCAAGTCTACCCTGACCAACCGCCTGCTGGGGGAAGACAGGGTTATCGTATTTGACTTACCCGGCACTACGCGCGACTCCATCTACATTCCCATGGAGCGTGATGAGCAGCAGTACATCATCATAGACACGGCTGGTGTGCGGAAGCGCAAGAAGATCTACGAAGCGGTCGAGAAGTTCTCTGTGGTCAAGACGCTGCAGGCCATCGAAGATGCCAACGTGGTGATCCTGGTGGTGGATGCGCGTGAGGGGATATCGGATCAGGATCTGAGCCTCTTGGGCTTTACCCTGCACTCAGGACGCTCCATAGTGCTGGCCGTTAACAAGTGGGATGGCCTGGATCAAGATGTGAAGGAGGAGATCAAGGCCGAGCTGGATCGGCGTTTGGGCTTCATCGACTTTGCTCGTATCCACTTCATCTCGGCTTTGCATGGCAGCGGCGTTGGCCATCTGTTTGAGTCAATCCAGGAGGCCTACCAGTCTGCCACGCGCCGGATCGGTACCTCCATGCTGACTCGGATCATGCACATGGCGCAGGAGGATCACCAGCCACCCCTGGTGCGTGGTCGCCGGGTCAAGCTCAAGTATGCCCATGCGGGTGGTTATAATCCGCCGCGCATCATCATTCACGGTAACCAGGTGAAGGATCTTCCGGATTCATACAAGCGTTATCTGATGAACTACTACCGCAAGTCGCTGAAGATCATGGGGACGCCAATCCATATCGAGTTCCAGGAGGGTGAGAACCCCTTCGAAGGCAAGAAGAACGTGCTGACCCAGAGCCAGATCCGCAAGCGTCGTCGTCTGATGAAGCATGTGAAGAAGTAAGCGCGGGGCAGAAGGAGAAATCTCATGGCATTTATGCTCAAGTGTCCCGCCTGTCAGAAGGAGGGATTGGACCCAAGACGCCAGGCCACCCGCTGCACAGCATGTGGAGCGGCCTATACTCTGAAGCCCTTTTGTCCCCAGTGTGATGACGAGCTGGAGCGGGTACAGGCGTGTGGTGCCGTAGATTTTTTCTGCAACCGCTGTAATAACCTGGTCTCCAAGCGCAGTGCGCGCTTTGAGATCACGCCGGCAGAGTGAACTTTACTCCTGACGACAACAAAAAAGCCCGGGTCTCTAACCTGGGCTTTTTTGCTAAGTAGTGAATGTAGCCTGGTGCCACTCGTTTCGTGAGACCTTAGTGGCTCTGAAAGCTGAACAGCACATGGCGGCGTTGGCGTATTTTGCGCTTGATGCGGGAGAGGGCAGTGCGGCGATTAGGTGCACGGTTTAACTGACGCTTTTTCGCAATGAATCGCTTTCTTCGTATCATGATTGATTTCCTCTAGCCAAACTTCTTAGTGGCTTACCATTGGCAACGCTAGCATAACCTGTTACCGCAGACAACTTGCTAATAATGCAGATAAATTTGCCATGTCTACCTCAATTATGGCTGATATGAGGCCAAAGTTTCTCATGCTGTCACTGCTTTATTACTGCTATGAGGGGAGAGTCGTGCTTCAGCGGCGGAAAATTGTGCAGGAAGAGGGTCTCATCTGTGACGATTGCTGCGCACAATCACATTTAATGCGCATTTAATGTATTGATACTTAATAACTTATTTTCCTGATTTGTGAACTTGTCGGGTTTGCTGCGCACCTGGAGTATCAGGCAGGGCTCCCAATAAAACGTTTGTCTTTGCGGTCGACATCATACCGAGCGATTCCTATAATACGCCCACTTCCACATTCCCCCCCTTCAACATTGTGAGAATTGGCAAAATGGAAATCTTACGAGGAGCGCCCGCGTTATCCGGCTTTCGTGTCAGCAAACTGTTGCGAAGCTTTGAAGAGATGGGCTTGCCCATCAGGGACGTGTATGCCGAATTCGTGCACTTTGCGGATCTGGCCGAGCCACTGAGCGATGAGGCTCGCGGCATCCTGGGTAAGCTGCTGACCTATGGACCAACCATAGCAGAGCATGCCCCTCAGGGGGTGCTCTTCCTTGTAACCCCTCGTCCAGGCACCATCTCGCCCTGGTCTTCCAAGGCGACAGATATTGCCCATAACTGCGGTTTGACGCAGATCCTGCGTCTGGAGCGGGGGATTGCCTACTACATCGATGCCCCAGAGCTAACGACTGAGCAGCGCAAACTGGTCGCCGAGCAGTTGCACGACCGCATGATGGAGGCCGTGTTCTCTGAGCTGGCTGCCGCCGAGAGCCTCTTCTCCCACCATTCTCCGGCTCCTCACACTGAAGTAGATGTGTTGAACGGTGGCCGCGAGGCGTTGGCTGAGGCCAACATCCAGCTGGGATTGGCCCTGGCCGATGATGAGATCGATTATCTCGTGGCCAACTTCATCAAGTTGGGGCGTAATCCAAACGATATCGAACTCTATATGTTCGCTCAGGCCAACTCAGAGCATTGCCGCCACAAGATCTTCAATGCCGATTGGACAATCGATGGTGTTGAACAGCCTAAGTCGCTGTTCAAGATGATCAAGAATACCTATGAGCAGCACAGCGACTATGTGCTCTCGGCCTACAAGGATAATGCCGCTGTCATGGTGGGCTCAGAAGCCGGTCGCTTCTTCCCGAGCCCGGAAACCGGTGAGTATGAGTACCATCAGGAATCTATCGATATCCTGATGAAGGTCGAGACCCACAACCACCCGACCGCCATCTCTCCCTATCCTGGTGCTGCCACCGGCTCAGGCGGCGAAATCCGTGATGAGGGCGCCACAGGGCGCGGCTCCAAGCCCAAGGCCGGCATGTGCGGTTTCTCCGTCTCCAACCTGCGCATACCAGGCTTTGAACAGCCTTGGGAAACCGACTTCGGCAAGCCGGGTCGTATCGTCAATGCCATGGAGATCATGCTGGAGGGGCCGCTGGGCGCTGCCGCATTTAACAATGAATTTGGTCGCCCTAACATCCTGGGTTACTTCCGTACCTATGAAGAGCAAGTGGCAAGCCACAATGGCACCGAGATCCGCGGTTACCACAAGCCCATCATGTTGGCGGGTGGTTTGGGCAACATCCGTACCGAGCATGTGCAGAAGGGTGAGATCCCGGTAGGGGCCAAGCTGATCGTGCTGGGTGGCCCGGCCATGAATATCGGTCTGGGTGGGGGCGCCGCCTCTTCCATGACCTCAGGCCAGTCGGCAGAAGACCTGGATTTTGCTTCGGTGCAGCGGGAAAATCCCGAGATGGAGCGTCGTTGCCAGGAGGTGATCGATCGCTGCTGGCAGATGGGCGAGGACAACCCTATCCTCTTCATTCACGATGTGGGGGCGGGTGGTCTCTCCAACGCCATGCCTGAGCTGGTAAACGATGGTGGCCGTGGCGGTCGCTTCGAGCTGCGTGATGTGCCTAATGATGAGCCCGGCATGAGCCCGCTGGAGATCTGGTGTAACGAATCCCAGGAGCGTTACGTGCTGGCGGTAGCACCGGATCAACTGGCCAAGTTTGAAGAGCTGTGCCGTCGCGAACGCGCCCAGTATGCCGTCATTGGTGAAGCGACCAGCGAGCGCCAACTGGTCTTGGCGGATCGCCACTTTGGCAATCAGCCTATCGATCTGCCGCTGGATGTCCTCTTGGGCAAGCCGCCCAAGATGCACCGTAATGTGCAGAGCCTGAAGGCTGAGGGTAAAGCCCTGGCCCTGGACTCTGTGACGCCCAAGGATGCCGCCGAGCGCATTATGCGTCTGCCAACTGTGGCGGAGAAGACTTTCCTCATCACCATTGGTGACCGGACCGTGACCGGCTTGGTGGCGCGGGATCAGATGGTCGGTCCCTGGCAGGTGCCTGTGGCCGATTGTGCGGTGACGGCTGCCAGCTATGACACCTACGCCGGTGAAGCCATGTCTATGGGTGAGCGCACTCCTGTGGCGCTGCTCAACTACGGCGCCTCTGCGCGTTTGGCCGTGGCCGAAGCGCTGACCAACCTGGCTGCGACTCACATCGGTGATCTCAAGCGCGTCAAACTTTCCGCTAACTGGATGGCCGCGGCCGGTCACCCGGGTGAAGATGCCGGTCTCTATGAGGCGGTGAAGGCGGTGGGTGAGGAGCTCTGTCCCGAGCTGGAGCTGACTGTGCCTGTGGGTAAGGACTCCATGTCCATGAAGACCCGTTGGGAGCAGGATGGCGAGCAGCGTGAGGTGATAGCCCCTCTGTCGCTCATTATCAGTGCCTTCGCCCGCGTGGAAGATGTACGCAATACAGTTACACCGCAGCTGCGTAGTGATCTGGGTGAAACAGACCTCATCCTCATCGATCTGGGTAATGGGCAGAATCGCCTCGGTGCCTCGTGTCTTGCCCAGGTTTACAAGCAGTTGGGTCAGCATGCTCCAGATGTGGACAATCCGGCACAGATCAAGGCCTTCTTCAACGCCATGCAGGCTCTGGTTGCCGAGCGTAAGCTGCTGGCTTACCACGACCGTTCCGATGGTGGCTTGTTTGCCACTCTGGCCGAGATGGCGTTTGCCGGTAAGACTGGGGTGACCGTTGCCCTGGATCAACTCGGGAACGATGATCTGGCCGTGCTCTTCGCCGAAGAGCTGGGTGCTGTGATCCAGGTTCGCCGTGAAGAGAAGGAAGAGGTCTTGACGCTGTTGGCCGGTCACGGTCTGGCCGCGTGCACCTATGTGATAGGTAAGCTCAACCAGGACGATACCCTGCGCTTCACTCGCAACGGTCAGGATGTGCTCAACGAATCCCGTGTTCATTTCCGAACCTTGTGGGCTGAAACCACCCACAAGATGCAGGCGTTGCGTGATAACCCGGCCTGTGCCGACAGCGAGTTCAAGGCCAAGTTCGATGCCCAGGATCCGGGCTTGCACGCTCATCTGAGCTTCAACCTGGAACAGGATATCGCCGCACCCTACATAGCCAAGGGGGTTCATCCCAAGGTGGCTATCCTGCGTGAGCAGGGGGTTAACTCGCAAAACGAGATGGCTGCTGCCTTCGATCGGGCGGGTTTCAGTTGCGTCGATGTGCACATGAGTGACCTGCTGAGTGGTCGACTCAATCTGACCGAGTTCCAAGGTCTGGCGGCCTGTGGTGGCTTCTCCTATGGTGACGTCTTGGGCGCCGGTGAGGGCTGGGCCAAGTCAGTGCTCTTTAACAACCGGGCGCGCGATGAGTTTGAACGCTTCTTCCACCGCAATGACACCTTTGCCCTGGGTGTGTGCAACGGTTGCCAGATGATGTCCAACCTGCGTGACCTGATCCCGGGTGCTGATCTGTGGCCTCGCTTCGTACGCAACGAATCCGAGCGTTTTGAGGCACGCTTCAGTCTGGTTGAGGTGCAGGAGTCTCCCTCCCTGTTCTTCTCCGGCATGGCCGGCTCTCGCATGCCGATCGCCGTTTCTCACGGTGAAGGTCGGGTTGAGGTGCGTGATATTCAGCACCTGGGCGCGATCCAGGCCAGCGGCACCATAGCGGTTCGTTTCGTTGACAACTATGGTGTGCAAACAGAACGTTACCCCTTCAACCCGAACGGTTCACCGGCCGGGATCACGGGTCTGACCACCCGCGATGGGCGCGTGACCATCATGATGCCGCACCCTGAGCGTGTGATGCGCACCGTGGCCAACTCCTGGCACCCGGATGAGTGGGGCGAAAACAGCCCCTGGTTGCGGATGTTCCGCAACGCCCGTGTCTGGCTGGGTTAACCACGGCGTGATAGATAACAAATCCCCCTCAAATGAGGGGGATTTTTTTATTCAGCTTTTTTAGGTGCCGGGGCTGGCGGATGAGGCATCACGCCTACTCTTTCAGGCCTGTTATTACAGGCTTACTCTTCCAGGCGACGGGATTGCCAGTAGGTTCGTTGCCAATAGGGGTTCTCCATATCGGAGATGATGACCCCCTTGCTGGTGGAGGCGTGTAAAAAGCGGCCATCCTGGATGAAGATCCCCACATGTTGGCTGCGGCGGCCGGTTTTGAAGAAGAGCAGATCGCCAGGTTGCAGGCCTCGGCTGGAGATGGGGGCACCCACATTCGATTGGCTGCGGGTATCGCGGGGTAGCTCCAGGCCGAACCGTTCACGGAAGGTAAGTTGTACAAAGCCAGAGCAATCGACACCACGCTTGCTCTGGCCACCCGGGCGATAGGGCACTCCCTGCCACTCATCATATTGGGCAAAGAGGGCCGAGCGTATCTCGTCTGGGGAGCCGAGGCGAGAATGGGATGCCTGACTACCCGATGGGCTTTGGCAGCCGGCTAGCAGTAGCAGCATGCCGCTTAAGAGTAAGGCTAGCGGTATGGCTGGGCGCATGGGTCACCTCCCTGACCTGGGTTTATCCCTGATGAAATATTAGGGGCTCTCTTTGGTATTGAGAAGTAGCTCGCCCGGTTGCATCTGCATGCTGACGACATGGGCTTTGAGCCAGGCCTGATCCTTGTCTTGCTCATTCAGTCGATAGGCGGGTTGCTTGCGTAGACGCTGCTCCAGGCTGTTCACCAGATAGCCTACCAGAGGAGCAAATTGTTGTTTGAGGGCAGCTGGCTCCAGCTCGTAGCTTTTGAGGGCAAAGTTATCAAAATAAACCGCCCCCTCCTTCACTTCATAGCGGGGCTTGGCTTCAAAATTGGCCTGGATTCTGCCCGCTACCGTTGGTTTGTTTGGCAGGGTCAGGGTGAAGTTGCCCACTCCGGTCACATTGGCCAAGTCGGCTGTTTGACGCCCCAACGCTACCGTCATACGGTCTAGTTTGATGCTGGCATCAAACAGGCCTGGGAGTCCATACTGTTGTTCATACTTGACCTTCTGGTTTACGTACTCGGTCAGTTGTTGCTCTGTGATCTTGACCGGCCCCGGGGCTTGAGTGTTGATAGCCAGAGCGAGCAGCAGGGTTGTCAGCATGATAGGGTTCTGCCTGTTACACAAAGATGGCCGCATGATAACACGCGCTCAGGTATGAACCAGACGTAGCCAGCCGCTTGTTTCATTCTCATTTATCTTCGGGGGCCTGATTTGTCATCACATATGCGCTTTTTTGATCTGCTGTACGATGTGATCGGTCTATTGCTGTTTGCCTTCTACTGCGTATTGGTGGTGGGCATAGTGATCCGGGTGGTGATGAAGCGGCGCCCCATCGGGGTTTCTCTGGCCTGGCTTGCAATCATCTTCACTATCCCCTTTTTAGGGGTGAGCCTCTATCTGCTATTTGGCGAGATACGACTCGGCCGCAAGCGGGTTGAGCGAGCCCAGGCCATGTACGACCCCTATGCCGACTGGATCAAGAGTCTGGTGAGTCAATTCCCCAGCCAGCCTGCGCTGATCAGCAACAAGGCGGAACCTCTCGGCGCCCTGGTTGAGGCTCGCCTGGGTATGCCCATGCTGGGTGGAAATCAGATGCGGCTGCTAACAGAGCCTAATGCCATCCTCTTCTCCATAGCGGAAGATATCAATCAGGCCCAGGTCTCCTGCTATCTGGAGTTTTATATCTGGCAGGCGGGTGGCTGGGCGGATGAGGTCGCACTGGCACTCATCCTCGCCGCCCAACGGGGGGTAGATTGTCGCGTCATGCTCGATTCTGCAGGCAGTTCCGCATTTTTTAAAAGCAGCTGGCCTGAGCGTTTTGCTGCCGCCGGCATTCGGTTGATCGAGGTGCTGCCGGTAGGGGCGTGGCGTATTCCGCTGCAGCGTCAGGATCTGCGCATGCATCGTAAACTGGTGGTGATTGATGACAAGGTGGCCTATACCGGCTCCATGAATCTGGTCGATCCGCGCTATTTCAAGGTCAAGGCGGGGGTAGGGCAGTGGATTGACATCATGCTGCGTCTACAAGGGCCAATCGTGCCACTCATCTGGGCTCTGTTTGTGCAAGATTGGGAGATGGAGAGTGGCGAGCGCTTGCTGGATCTGCAACAGCACCAGCCTGACTATGATCATGAGCAGGATCATCACTTGCAACTCATCCCATCTGGGCCCTTCATTACCGGTGATTGTATCCAGCAGATCCTGTTGCTGGCACTCTACCAGGCACGGGAGTCGCTGGTGCTGACGACCCCCTATTTTGTGCCGGATGATCCGCTGGTGGCCGCCTTGCGTTCAGCCGCCGATCGCGGGGTTCGGGTGCAGCTGATTTTACCCGCGCGCAACGACTCCATCATGGTCAACTATGCCTGTAATGCTTTTTTCTCCGAGCTGCTGGAGTCCGGTGTCCAGATCTACCGCTTCAAGGAGGGGTTGTTGCATACCAAGAGTGTACTGGTCGATAACCGTATGGCCCTGGTTGGAACGGTCAATCTGGACAAGCGCAGTCTCTGGCTCAACTTTGAGACAACCCTGTTGGTGGACGACCCGCGCTTTTGCGATGAGTTGCAGCAACTGCTGCTCAATTATCTGAGTCAGGCCACTCGTCTGGATGCCGCAACCTGGGCAAAACGCCCCTATCACCAGCGGGTGCTGGAGAATGTGCTCTACCTCTTTAGCCCGTTACTCTGATAGCCTCTCTTCTGCTATATGATGAGATCAGTGCTCCAACTCACAGAGTAAGCTGGCGCTAAACTGGACTTTTTGGCGAGGAACAGGGAGAGTAGCGGCTGCATATGGGATTCATAAATACCTTTTGATACCCAGAGAGTTGTTGACAACGAGATCGCCAGGACAGGCTTCTAAACGGGATAGGAATTGCAGATGAAGAATAAATTAGTGGGTGCTGTTGGTGTGGCCGTGTTGGCTGGTGCGGCGTACGCCGGTGGTTGCTGGTATACCGGCTCGCAATATGACAGCAATGTAGCCAAACAACTGGAGCTACTCAATCAGCAGCCTGGCATCTCGGCGCAATGGTTGCCTGGTCAAAGCGCGCTCAATGCCCGGCATGGAGTCTTGCAGATCACGCTGGCTCCCGAGTTTTTTGCCCAGCATGGTGCGGCAGATGATGCCAAATCAGTTGAGCTCTTTTTCAATGTAGAGCAGTCGGTGGCCCCTCTTTATCTGCGTGGCGAAGCCGTGCTGGATCAGACCAAGGGAAGCATAGCCGATGTACTGCAACAACTGCAGCTCAAAGCTATCCCGCACCAACTCCGCTGGAGCTATAACGCCCTGACTCAATCCGCCGTTGCCGATATGAGTGTCGATGGGTGGAAGCTCGATACGCCAACCGCCAAGGTAGATTTTGCCAAGTTCCAACTTCACTCTCAGGGAAAGGTGGGGAGCCAGGCTGATGTGACTTTCAGCTGGGAAGGTCTCAAGGTCAGCGATGATGAACATCAGGAGCTCTATCTGGCACCTAGCAAGGGGCAGGTACAGTTGAGCCGAGTCGCCAATGCTTGGGTTTCGCCCCAGAATAGTTTTGAGTTACAGGGGCTCAAATTTGTCTCTCCGGATACCAGCCTGACTCTCGACAAGCTGGTTTCTAACGGCAGCATAGCCGAGCAGGGGAGCCAGGATACCAAGCTGGATATGAGCTACCAGACTCAGATCGCCTCGCTGACGGTGGAAAATCCGGCCTATCCCTTTGTGATCGATAATTTTGCCCTGGGTCTGAAGCTGACTGGGCTGGATAAGGCGAGCTATCTGAGCCTGGTTGAGCAGACCAGCCAGCAGCATGTCGATGAGGCCAAGGCGATGGCGGCACTGGAGCAGCTGTTGAAGAAGGGGGCGGGGTTGACGCTCTCCGAGCTCTCGTTGAATTTCAACAAGGCTAGTCTGCAGGCCAAGGGGAACCTGGATCTGGCGGCGAACGATAAGCTGGAGATGGCCAATATCCCCTCTATCCTGGGGCTGTTGAAGGGTGAGCTGGAGCTGAATGCTGCCAAGGAGCTGGTAGCCATGGTGCCCAATGGACAGCAGATGTTGGCGCCCATGATGAGCGCCGGCTATATCAAACAGGGGGCCGATGGCAAGCTCTCGGTTCAACTCAAGTTGGCAGACAGGAAGGCCACGGCCAATGGTCTGCCTTTGCCGCTGTAATGAATGTTACGCTTAAACAAACGGCCCCATAGGGGCCGTTTTGCATCATGAGGTTTGTAAAAGAGGCTTGGCTTAATCAACCAGGTAATATTCTATGGTGGAGACAATACGCACCTTCTTGATGTAGGGGGTGCTGCTGTCTCTATCTTCTATGGTGAACTGGCCCTGCATGGCTCGCTTGATCTTGCCAAGCTTGCTGCCCGAGTCATGAGCAAACTTTTCTGCCACTTCACGGGCGTTGCGGGTGGCTTGCTCTATCATGGCGGGTTTGATGTCATTCAATTGGGTGAAGAGGAACTGAGTCTTGGCATCGTAATCCTGACCACTGATGGCGATGCCATTCTGGCCCAGTTGTACCAGGCTGGTCATGGCTTTGCGCACCTTCTCCACATCGGTAGAGTAGACAGTGATGGTGGAGGTGCCGGCATAGCGGCCGTTGCGCACCTGCTCCTCAGAGAAGCCTTGAGCCTGACGGTCCTGAATACCGGGCACGGCGACCGTGATCTCATCGACCGTGAAGCCCTGTTGGCGCAAGAAGATCTGGATCTTCTCATTCTTGCTCTCCATGCTGCTGAAGAGATCACCTAGATTGTTATCTACCTCAGAGAAGCGAATGGGCCAGATGGCCACATCAGCCGCCACTTCCCGCTCCGAGAGTCCCTTGACCGAGACGACGCGATCGGCTTCCCGGAACTTGATGAACCCTTCGGCCACCATGACTCCGAGCAGGGTCAGCCCTACGCAGAGTAGCGCGCCGAGCAGAGCCGAGCTGATGATACTTCGTTCTTGCATAGTGACTCCTCACAACAGTATGGAATGGCAATCTCTGTTTGCAGTCTAGCGGAGCCATACGGTGAAGAACAGCATAGGGGTTGTTGGAGTCTCAACATAAGCGCAACCGCTTGATGAAACGCAAAGTTTGGCTCTGAGTCGGGAAGGGAAAAACAAAGAGGACCCGTAGGTCCTCTGGTGAGATAGCAGGGGGATTACTTGAATACCACTGTCTTGTTGCCGTAGACGAACACCTTTTCATCCAGCACATGGGCCAGTGCCCGGGAGAGCACGGAACGTTCGACATCACGCCCGGCCTTGGCCATATCTTCAGCATTGAAGGCGTGAGTCACATGGATCACGTCTTGCTCAATGATAGGGCCTTCATCCAGATCATCGGTGACGAAGTGGGCCGTGGCACCAATAAGTTTGACCCCGCGATCGAAGGCCTGCTGGTAGGGGCGGGCCCCGATGAAGGCAGGCAGGAAGGAGTGATGGATGTTGATGATCTTGCGGCGATAGGCGCAGACGAAGCCGGGCGTCAGCACACGCATGTACTTGGCCAGTACCACATAGTCAGGTTGGTACTGGTCGACAATCGCCAGTACCTTGGATTCATGCTCCTCGCGGGTGAGCCCCTCATGGCTGACCGTATGGAACGGGATGCCAAACTTCTCGGTCAGCTCTTTTAGGGTGTCGTAATTGCCGACAACGGCGGCGATTTCTACATCCAGGGCACCGGAGTAACTCTTCATCAGAATGTCGCCCAGGCAGTGGGACTCTTTCGTTACCAGCACAACCAGGCGTTTGCGTCCGGCCGGAACCAGGCGACGGCTGCTTCCCTCGGGCAGGGCATCATCCAGATCATCGAGGAGAGTTTCGTCATTGAACCGTCCTTCCAGATCGGTGCGCATGAAGAAACGGCCCTGTTCATGATCCACAAACTCATCATTCTTGATGATGTTGAGCTGATGTTTGTAACAAATATTGGTGATTTTAGCGATCAACCCTTTGGCGTCAGGGCAATCGGTGAGCAGAATCTTGCGCTCCATCTGGTCTACATCCTCACAAAATCCGGTGGTCGCACACTATGCCATAAAATCCCCTGTTTGCCATATGGTCAGCACATGCTGGCGGTGAATATGCTGCAGGATTGTGGTCAGTGAGCGCACCCGGCGGGGATCAGGGCCAGAAGAAGCAGAGTATGCCCAGTATGGCGACTCCTGTGCCACAACACAGACGCCAGCTCAGCCGCTCTCCCCGCCACAGGGCAAGAGGCAACAGGAAGAGTGGGCTGGTGGCCAGTAGGGTTTGTGCCACAGCCGGGTTGGCCAGCTGCAGGGCCGTCTGCTGTAACCAGAGTGCCAGGTAGGTGCCCACGACAATGCCCAACAGCAGATAACGACGGCCACCTTGTTGGTGCAGTTGGGCAGGCAGCTTATATAGGGCGTTCGGCTGGCGCAGGGCTAGCCACAAGCCTATTGCCAGGGTGCCGGCGCCCAGGCGCAGGGTCGCTCCCCACAATGGCGAGAGCTGGCTAATCACCAGGGCATGGTGGGAGATGACCACTCCTGTGGCCTGGCAGAAGCTGGCCAAGAGGCCAAAGGCGACACCTGGCCAGTTATAGGCGGCACCGGGATCCGGCTTCATCACCACCCAGGTCACACCGAGTGTGGTAATGATGACACCCAGCCAGCTATGCCATCCCAGCGATGCATTGAGCAGGCAGAGGGACAAGATGCCGGCAAGGGGGGGAGCCAGAGACTCCAGCAGCAGTGTCCGGTTGGGGCCAATGCGGCGCAGGGCGGCGAAATAGGCGCTGTCGCCAATGGCAATACCTATGAGGCCAGAGAGGGCGAGCAGGGTCAGGGGCCAAGGCATCCAGTTTGTGATAGGGATCGAGAGGGCAAACAGTGTGCCCCCCATCAATAGCAGGGCCATGACCCCCTTGGTGAGCGTCATCTGCATGGCACTGAGGTGGTGAGAAAAACGGCTGAAGATGAGGGTGGCGATGGCCCAGCTCAGGGCAACTGCCAGTGCCGATAACTCTCCCCAATAGTGCGCCATCTGTCATGACTCCTGTTCTGTGCTCTACTTTTATTGTGCGGCGGGATGGCTCAACTGCATGCGCGGCTGTCTAGGGGCGACATGATAAAGCCGGGGTGAGCGTGTTTGTAGCCCTTTTCTGGTCCTACAG
>JBOFBS010000461.1:0-2378 GCA_051645725.1 Aeromonadaceae bacterium
CCAGGATCGATCCACCCGCATAGGCGTTGATGGATCAATCGAGCAGGATCGCTCTTGAGGCTACGCACTTCATTCATATCGATTCGAGCATATGGCCGCCCACCGAGAACGGCTTCTGCAATCTGTGGGTTCAAACAGATGTATAGCGCGTTATCATGGTCATCAAAGAGATGGCTCATCAGGTGGAAGGATGCACAGCGAGAGTCACCTTGAATGACAACGGTGACATTCGACATCCTGATCAGGCTAGCCTTTAGGGTTTTAAGGTTTCTGCCGCTTTTGCATAGACCAATCTCTTCGAGTAGCTGAGTGATACGAGACTGCACCACCAAGCAACGGCAGTCTGCACTATCAAACTCCGATGCTAAGGCCAAACGAAGTCGCTTAGGAATAGCTGCTGATGGCGCAGAGGTCAGAATAACGCCCTTGGGACCGGATAGAGCAACCAGCCCTTGTAGCAGCCGCATATCATCAGCCCCTAACGGCTCAAAACCAATAAAACGAGCGCTTTGGTTCTGTCCATAGCAATACGTCACATCCAGCTTTAACTTTTTTCTCTCCCCTCGCTTTAAACTGCGGAAAAGACCAGGAGCAAGGCAGTGCATCGGATCATGGCGCGCATGGGTAAGTTCAATAGCCATGAGCAAACCTCCTTCGCTCTCGCGCCTGGGGAGGTTCCATGAGTTGTACCGGATGTAATACGCCCCCTTCCTGGCGTTCAAACCATTGATCTTTGATCGCAGTGCCATAGTTCTGCTTGGATACCCCAAAGCGCACAAACGCACTGCGCCGAGAGCTTCCGATGGGTGTACTACCGCGTTGAATCTCGGTTAGCTGGTTTGCTTCTTCTTCCCCCATCCGCACGATGTAACCACACCATCGGATGTTATCAATCAACGCTGATGCGCCTCTGGCTGCCTGCTGCTGATCAAGACTGCCATCCCTCGCGCTCCCCTTGCTGGCGTGATGTAAATAGAGCACCGCAGCCCCCGTATTTGCGGCCAGCGACTCAAGTCGGGTAATCAGCTGGGACATGTCTCCGTTACTATTTTCGTCCATCTGATGCATACGGCTGAGGGTGTCGAGAACAACAAGGCGATATCCATCTACCTTCTGCACCAGAGCCTGAAAACAGTCCGGATTCATCAGATCTAAACTCACCCCCATCATCGGTTCCAATGCGAGGTTTGTGGCAATAGAGGCCCTCGCTTTGGGCGATAGATGTTTGCCAAGCGCATGGACGCGATGACTAAGCACTGCAGCCGGATCTTCACCAGCCATATAGATCACTCGGCCTGAACGGGTCGGGCGTAGTTGCAACAGATCGCCATCAGACTCTTTGCAAGCCACAGCCATTGCGGCCTGCAATGCCCAAAAACTTTTACCTGTTGCTCCTGGTGCGATCAGTGCTCCCACTGTACCGGCCAAAAATCCAGACCATATGAAGTCAAGAGCCGGCGGCTCCTGTTCAAACGCAGCTAGTAGGTCAAGAGCCATGGCTTACCTCTTAGCGTTTGAATTCTGTGACTTTTGTCGTGCTAGCTGCTCGGCTTTGGTTGGCCGGCCACGCCGAGGCATATCTGCCGATTTAACAGCTCGGTCATCCAAACCTTGGCTAATGACATGTTCAGCAAGCCAAAGCTCAACATCTTCAGCACGCCAGAGCAAACGCTTGGTTCCTGGTAAACGGCAGATAGGGGGAAGTGAACAAGGGTTGCGAGTCGCGTCACTACGGATGCTAGCAACGGATTTATGCAGACAGAGAGCCAATTGCTCAACAGTCAAAAGCACCACGCTGGAGGTGGTAATAGAGGTTTGTTTCATGGTCATAACCCATCAAGGCGGCAAGGGTCATCGAATAGCTGTGCCGGTTAGCTAATCGGTAATTGACCTGAGCGGCACCATGCCCGGCCTTGAGGGTATAAATAATTAGTGCCTGTCGTCCGATGTTACGTGACGAAATGAAGTCTACCAGCAGTGTTTTGCTATGTCATGCACTGGCAAGCATCATTCGCCGCTATCAGGCCAGTGTGGCATGCCACAATTTTGCCACACTGGATAAGCTAAATGCTGCATTCCAACGCTCAGTAACGCATCAAACTGCAACACCCAAGTTACTGTTTTTGTTGATAAAATTTGGTGCCGGTAACAGGAGTCGAACCTGCGACCTTCGCATTACGAATGCGCTGCTCTACCAGCTGAGCTATACCGGCTTGGCACTAGATTCCGGAAAACAGTGGGTCAAGTCAATGAGTCCCTCTTCTTTTTATGAATAAGCTCATGGAGTTAGCGTCGGGATCAGAGATCGGCAAACTCTGGGATATGGGCTCTGCCGCGGCTTTCGAGAAAATCGAGCAGGGTGCGTGGGGATCGTGCCA
>JBOFBS010000462.1:0-10723 GCA_051645725.1 Aeromonadaceae bacterium
CAATGTCAACATGGGTAGACTCCACCGCAAGGCAACAGAAAGGGTGCCATTTAAGCCATAGCTCCCTGTGCAGCAATTTGAATGGCTAACAGACTATGCGCTTCACGCGCTTGAGGCTAGGACTGCGTAAACATATATGTCGCGTTTTCAAGCAGATAGTGTGGTAGAAGCCGATGAACTCATAAGATAATGCGTACTGCGAGTGATAAGGCCCTATGCTAGACTCGAGCCAAGATGATCAACAAAGAGCCTCTATGCTGCCTTGGCCCATACTACTGCTGCTCTGCTACCTGCTTAAGATAGAGATGGTAGCGGCGCAGCCCGTGGTGAAGATGACATCACTGGAGTGGCCCCCCTATACCGGTGCAACCTTGCCACTGGGGGGGATAGTCGGTCAACGTGCCAAGAGTGCTTTTGCCCTGATGGGCTATAAACTGGAGATAACCTATCTTCCGTGGCGCCGGGCCATACGCCATGTGGAGCAACCGGGCCACTACATAGGCTTTCTTCCCGAGTATGCCTCTCCCTCCCGCGCCTTACAGTTTCATTGCTCACGCCCCATAATGGACACCCCATTAGCCCTGCTGTAAAATGCCTCGTTTCCCCCCTTGCACTGGCTGAAACTCACAGAGCTCAAGCCCTATCGCATCGGCGTGGTCAGTGGTTACCTCAATACACCAGAATTTGATGAGTTGATGCTCAAGAAGGAACTACAGACGGAAGAGGCCACCTCGGATCTGCTAAATCTGCGTAAGGTGGCCATGGGCCGCCTCCCCTTTGGCGTAGTCGACCCCTGGGTGCTGGATTACTACCTGCAGCAGGATCCTCTGCTACAGCGGCAACGCAGCAACTTGTATCTTCCTCCCCACCCTTTAGGCACCATGCAGCTGGTTGCCTGCTTTCGCTTAACCCCAGATGGCAAGAGATGGCGCGATCTCTTTAATCAAGGATTGGAACGATTGGCTCGCAGCCAGGATGGCTCTGGAAATTAAGGGCCAACGTTGAGTGGCCACCCGCCTCCCCTCTCGGTGTGCCCAATAACAGCAAGCGAGCCGCATCAACGGGCAGTGGCACTCAAATTTGCCGCACGAAGGAGAGACTCTCCAGGGGGCGCAGACGTTTGGGCTCACCCGCAGGCGTCCCCAGATAGAGAAACCCGACTATCTGCTCCTCCTCTCCCAAGCCCAAGTCATGATGCAGACCGCGATCAAACATGGCCCAACCCGAGCGCCAGATCCCGCCGAGCCCCTGGGCCTGGGCAGCCAGCTGCATGGCCATCACGGCACACCCAGCCGAGAGCTGCTGCTCCAGCACTGGCACCTTGGGATGGTGTTGTGTTTTGGCGACCACAGTGATCACCAAAGGTGCGCGCAAGGGAGCATTAGCCGCCTTTTCTATGGCATCCGGCGACTCGCCGTGACGCCGAGCAGCCGCGGCCAGATGCTGCCCTAAACGAACCCGCCCCTCGCCCTGAGCCAGAAGAAAACACCAAGGATGCAAACCACCATGATCCGGGGCGCGCAAACCGGCTTGCAGTATCACTTCCAGCTGCCTCTCATCAGGGCCTGGCGCCTGAAGTTGCGCCATGGAGTTACGTTCCAGCAAGAGAGTCAGAGCCTCCATACATTTCCTCCATTCGTTATCAATTCGGCCAGGCGCTCAAGAGCAACCTGTTCAATAATCAGTAGAGCATACCCCAGCTCAGCCTGAGAGTTCACACATGAAGCAGCCCAAGAGCACCCCTCTGGCCAGACAGGCGGGAAAACGCGAAGAGGAGAGACAGCGTCAGCAGCAGTTGCATCGCCTCTTACTGGAGGCAAAACCCCAGTTTATCCGCCTGATCCAGTATTGGCTGGAACAGGATAAACCCAAGGGAGACGCGACAAATCCCAAGAACCAAAACCGAGGTTAACTTGCCGCTCTCATTATGTGCCATCGACACGCTAGCAGACACTAATTCGAATGGGGGCTCGTCATGAGGTGAGGCTTGGCGTTTGGAGTGCACAGGCCCATAATGACCGGGCATTTATCACTCGGGAAATGAATTCAGATGGCTACTCTGCTCCGCCCCTTCAAGTGGTTATTTATCTCGTTCTGGCGCCTGCTCAACTTTAGTCGTCAATTGATCATCAATCTGCTCTTCCTGATCATGGTGCTGGCACTCTTCGTGGTCATCACCAAAGAGGAGCCTGCTCGCCATCCGGCCAGCGGAGCCCTAGTGCTGGATCTGTCGGGACAACTGGTAGAGCAAGCCTCGACCCCTGAGGCCTCCAATCGCCTGGTGCAGCAGTGGTTAGCCGGTGATGAGCGCCCCGCCGAAACCGTTGTGGGGGATATACTCTACGCTCTGGAGCGTGCCAAACAGGATCCCAATATCAAGGGGGTCGTGCTGCAGTTGCAGGATCTGCAACCCGGTGGTCTGAGCAAGCTGATGCAGATCACCCAGGCGTTGGATGAGTTTCGCCGCTCAGGCAAGCCCGTCGTCGCCAGTGGTGATTTCTATGCCCAGCATCAATATCTGCTGGCAGCCCACGCCGATACTGTGCTGCTCAATCCAGCCGGTGCCGTGGTCCTGCAAGGCCTGGGGCTCTATAACTTCTACTTCAAGTCGGCACTGGAGAAATTCAATATCACGCCCCATGTCTTTCGCGTCGGCACCTACAAATCATTCGTTGAGCCCTACACCCGGGATGACATGTCTCCCGAGGCCCGCGAGTCCAATAGCCGCTGGCTAAACCAGATGTGGCAGGAGTATGTGGCCGATGTGGCCAAGGCTCGCAAGGTGAAGCCTGATGCCATCTCCCCAAGCAAGGAGCAACTGCTTGCCCGCCTGGAGGCTGCCGAAGGCGATGCCGCCAATTACGCCCTGGATCAGGGGCTGGTTGATCAACTGGCCACCCATGAGGAGGTGGTAAAAACCATTGCCAGCTTCGCCGGCCACGATGATAGCGATGAAGGCTACCGGGGGATCAGCCTGAACCAATATCTGCAAAGCCAACCCGATCGCTTTGCCGCCAGCGACAAGCCACAGATTGGTCTTATCGTGGCCTCGGGCGCCATCCAAAATGGTAAACAACCGGCTGGTACCATAGGCGGCGAGACGCTGGCCAAGCTGATACGCCAGGCCACAGCAGATAAAGAGATCAAGGCCCTGGTGCTGCGCATCGACAGCCCAGGCGGCAGCGCCTTTGCCGCCGAGCAGATCCGTACCGAATTGCTGGCGCTCAAGGCCGCCAACAAGCCGTTGGTCGTCTCAATGGGCGGCATGGCTGCCTCGGGTGGCTACTGGATAGCAGCCGATGCCGACAAGATCATAGCCGAACCCATGACCATTACCGGCTCCATCGGTGTGTTTGGCATGTTTGCCACCATAGACAAGGCACTGGAATATTTTGGCATCCACACAGATGGCATAGCGACCACAGAGTTCGCCGGGATCGACCCAAGCCGCCCTCTGCCTGAACATATCAAGCGCGTAGTGCAACTCAACGTGGAAAACACCTACCAGAAATTTATCAATCTGGTGGCTGAGGGGCGCGGAATGACACCCGATGCCGTGGACAAGGTAGCCCAGGGCCGGGTCTGGAGTGGCAAAGATGCCAAAGAGCTGGGGCTGGTCGATGAGCTAGGTTCCCTGGATCAGGCCATCAAGAGTGCAGCCGCCCTGGCCGAGCTCAAGCAATATCAGGTGATGCCCGTTGAGCCTGAGCTCTCGGCTCGTGAGCAGCTGATGAGACAGCTCTTTGACAAGGCCAGCCAGGTATTGGCGCCTAAGGCCCTGCACCAGCTCAATAGCCTGCTGGAAACGGGGAGCAAGTCTCTAGCCCCATTGCAACGCCTGGATGACCCGCGTGGGCAATATGCCTTGGCTCCCATCTCGGCCCCTTAGGCTGCAAGCTAACGGCTAGAGAAGCCTCAAACGCCCACCACCTCGGTGGGCGTTGGTATTAGCAGGCCAACTTCACAACGCCTCTTGCCCAAGGAGTGGCACCATGAAGAAAAAAATCTATATCGCCAACACGGGCGGCACCATAGGCATGCTGCGTTCGGAGCAGGGTTACATTCCACAACCCGGTTTCATGGAGAGCTGCCTGGCGGGCATGCCGGAGTTTCATCGCCCCGAGATGCCAGAGTACACCATCCATGAATACCAGCCCCTCATCGACTCCTCGGACATGACACCGGAGGATTGGCAGCGTATTGCCCAGGATATTCAGGCACACTATGAGGAGTATGATGGCTTTGTCGTGCTGCACGGCACGGATACCATGTCCTTTACCGCCTCAGCGCTCTCCTTCATGCTCGAGGATCTGACCAAGCCCGTCATCATCACAGGCTCACAAATTCCTCTGGCCGAATTACGATCCGATGGTCAGCAGAATCTGCTCAACGCCCTCTATCTGGCGGCCAACTACCCTATCCATGAGGTGACCCTCTTTTTCAACAATCAGCTGTTCCGTGGCAACCGCAGTACCAAGGTGCATGCCGATGGCTTCCATGCCTTCGACTCCCCCAACTTCCCTCCCCTGCTGGATGCCGGGATCCACATACAGCTGGTCGCAGGCGAGCTGGCCAAACCCAACCTCAAACCTCTACGGCTTCACAACATAGCGCCTCAGCCAATAGGTGTGGTCACCCTCTACCCCGGGATCGCCTTTGAGGTGATTGGCAACCTGTTGCGCCAGCCGGTGAAGGCGCTCATTCTACTCACCTATGGTGTTGGCAATGCGCCGCAGCATCCGCAACTACTGGCCGAGCTTAAAGAGGCCTCGGCTCGCGGCATCATCATAGTCAACCTGAGTCAATGCCTGCGTGGACGTGTCAACATGGGTGGCTATGCCACAGGCAATGCGCTGGCCGAGGCTGGCGTGCTCTCGGGCTTTGATATGACCACAGAAGCTGCGCTCACCAAACTCCACTTCTTGTTGAGTCAGCCATTGAGTACAGAGCAGATACGTGAGCAGATGCAGAGCAATTTGCGGGGCGAGCTGACGCCTTGAGCCCATCCCGGCAATCCAAGCCGAGAGCTGGAAACGAAAAAGCCGCCAACTATGGCGGCTTGATTGAGCAAGCGACAAGCTAGGCCTGTTCGCTGAAGCTTAGACTCACACTGTTGACACAGTAACGTTGCCCGGTTGCCGTTGGACCATCCGCGAAAACATGCCCCAGATGTGAACCACAACCCTGACACTGGATTTCGGTGCGCACCATGCCATGAGTGCGGTCTTCGACATAACGAACCGAACCGGCAACCGCCTGATCGAAGCTGGGCCAACCACAGCCGGAATCAAACTTGGCCGATGAGTCAAACAGCCTGGCCCCACAACAGACACAGTGATACTCACCACTCTTGCGGTTATGCAACAGAGCCCCCGAAAACGGGGGCTCTGTCCCCTTCAGACGACAGACTCGGTACTGCTCATCGTCTAACTTCTCCCGCCAAGGATCGGCGAACTTCTGCTCTACCACGTTAACCTCGTTACATTTGTGCAACACTTGTAACAAGATTAACAGATGATGGACTAGACTTCAGGCCGATAAACGTCAATGCCGTCACAGATTGTCTGTCGCAGCAATTTCACCGAGTGAGAGCGACCAACCGCCACCAGGTGCTTGAGCTCGTCTGGCAGGAAGGGCAGACCATCGCTGGCCACAGTATCTATCACCTGCTCCCACATCATGCCCTCTCCGGGAGCCGGCAGACGGAAGTGGATGTCATAACCGCTGCCATTGAAGAGCGCCAACCAGCGTTCCCCTGTTCCCGTCAGATCACCTATATCCATGATGAAGACCTGAGAAACCGGCGTATTCCAGTCGGAGTCCGCCAGCAGATGTCCATCCGGATGGTACCAGGCCACCTGCTGGATCACTGTCTGATCGCCAAAATAGTGATCATCCTGCAGCTTCAGCCCGGAGAAGACGGCAGAGTTACGACGCAGGGCTATCATGGTCTTGACGAAGCCTAGGAAGAGTTCATCCTCCTCTCGCAACTCCCAGTCCACCCAGCTGATCCGGTTGTCCTGGCAATAGGCGTTGTTATTGCCCATCTGAGTACGACCTATCTCATCCCCTGCCAGCAGGTGAGGCATGCCCTGAGCCAACAGCAAGGTCGCCACCATGTTGCGCTTCTGCTGCTGACGCATATGGGTGATGCGCAGCTCGGCGGTTGGCCCTTCTATACCGTAGTTAGCTGAAAGGTTATGGCCATGTCCATCGCGGTTATCTTCGGCATTCGCCTGATTGTGGCGCTGGTTATAACTGACCAGATCCTCCAGAGTGAAGCCATCGTGGTAACAGAGGAAGTTCACACTGGAGTGAATAGAGCGGTAGGACTTGGGAAAAACGTCCCGCGAACCGAGTAGCCGGGTAGCAAAGTCGGCCATTCGCCCCATGTCACCACGCCAGAAGGAGCGCACCGTATCGCGGAAGCGATCGTTGGTCTCTTTCCATTGGCTAGGGAACTGCCCCAGACGGTATCCAAATGGTCCTATATCCCAAGGTTCGGCGATGAGCTTGGCTCGGCTGACGATGGGATCTTGCATGATGGCCTTGAAGAAACCGCCACAAGGGTCAAACTCATTGCCCTCTCGCGCCAGGGTCACAGCCAGATCGAAACGGAAGCCATCGACCTGCATCTCTTGAGTCCAGTAGCGCAGGCTATCCATCACCAGACGCAGCACATTCGGGTGGTCGACGTTGACCGAGTTACCACAACCCGCCACATTGGTGTAGTGGTGGTAATTGGGACCATGCCCCCCGTTTTCAAACATGTAGTAGCTACGGTTATCAAACCCCTTGAAACTCAGCAGCGGCCCACCTTCCCCCGACTCGGCTGTGTGGTTATAGACCACATCCAGGATCACCTCGATCCCGGCCTTGTGCAGCTCACGCACCATGGTCTTGAACTCAACCACCGCATCTTTCACCGCATAGCGCGGATCCGGAGCCATGAAGCAGATGGGGTTGTAGCCCCAGTAGTTCACCAGCCCCAGATCGATGAGGCGCGGCTCACTCATGAAGCTGGCAACAGGCATCAATTGAACACTGGTGATGCCCAGCTCCTGGATGTAGCGGATCACCTCAGGATGGGCCAACCCCAGGTATTTGCCTCTATGCTCTTCCGGCACGGCAGGGTGCAACTTGGTGAAGCCCTTGACATGGGTTTCGTAGAGCAGAGTCCGGCCATCGGTAATTTCAGGTTTGGTGGCGCCTTGCCAATCAAACTGGTCATCAATGACGACGCTCTTACTCATCATTCGCTGGCTATCACCGGCATAGAGCTTGTCGTCCCACATCAGGGGACGATTTAACTGTTTGGTGTAGGGATCCAGCAGCAGCTTTTGCTCGTCAAACAAGAGGCCTTGATCCAGATTATTGGGCCCCTTGACCCGATAACCGTAGAGCTGGCCAACCTTGACACCCTCGACATAGCCGAACCAATACTGCCCCTTGCGTTCACGCAATGGCACCCGAGCAATTTCATGCTCGTGTTCATCAAAAAAGCAGAGCGCGACACCTGTGGCATCTGGTGCCCAGACCGAAAAATTACAACCATTAGCATCAAGAGAGGCCCCTATCGGGGCCTCTTTACCATTCTTGAGCGTGAACCTTTCGTTCATGCATTAATCCCCAACCCGCTTGATAAACACAGTGGACAACGGAGGTAGATTAATCACGATCGATTGTTCTTGTCCATGCATGGCTTGCGCTTCACTGCTAAAGACCAAGCCACCCATGTCATAATCACTACCCCAGTAGTAACTGCTATCAGTATTTAGCATGACCTTGTAGGTCCCGGCCGCTGGCACCCCCAGGCGATAGCCAGGCACAGGCGTCGGCGTGAAGTTACCCACTATCATCACCGCATCTTCACCGCTCTTATCGCGGCGCATCATGGCATAGATGCTGCGCTCGTAGTCACCATGATCCAACCAGATGAATCCGCCCTTCTCATAGTCGGTCTCATACATGGCAGGCTCACTGCGATAGAGGTGGTTGAGATCGCGGATCAAACTCTGCTGGCCCTTGTGCTTCTCAAACTCGAGTAACCACCACTGCAATTGCCCATCATGGTTCCACTCGGTGGACTGAGCAATTTCCGTTCCCATGAAGTTTAACTTCTTGCCAGGATGGGCATACATGAAGCCCATGTAGGCGCGCAGATTGGCGGCTTGTTGCCACTCATCACCCGGCATCTTGTAGAGCATGGAGTGCTTGCCATGTACCACCTCATCATGAGAGAGCGACAGGATGAAGTTCTCGTCATAGTGGTAAACCATGGAGAAGGTCATCTCGCTATGGTGATACTTGCGATGGATAGGATCCTTCTTCATGTACTCAAGAGAGTCATGCATCCAGCCCATATTCCATTTGAAACCGAAACCCAGACCACCGGTGAAGGTCGGGCGCGACACCCCCGCAAAGGCGGTAGACTCTTCAGCGATCGTCATGGCATGAGGATAGTTCTTGTAAACTTCCTCGTTAAACCAGCGCAGCAGGCTGATGGCCTCATAGTTGTGGTTGCCACCGTGGATATTGGGCACCCACTCACCCGCTTTACGGGAGTAGTCCCAGTAAAGCATGGAGGCGACCGCATCGACGCGCAGACCGTCGATATGGAAGTACTCAAGCCAATAGAGGGCGCTGGCCACCAGGAACTGCCGCACATGGTCACGACCGAAATCGTAGATATAGGAGTTCCAATCTGGATGCCAACCACGACGCGGATCTTCATATTCGTACAGTGGGGTACCATCAAATCGAGCCAGACCGTGAGAATCTGACGGGAAGTGGGCAGGAACCCAATCCAGGATCACGCCGATGCCAGCCTGGTGACACTGATCGACAAAGTATTTGAAGTCATCTGCCGAGCCAAAACGACTGGTGGGCGAAAACATACCCACTGGCTGGTAGCCCCAGGAGCCGGAGAAGGGATGCTCGGAGATCGGCATCAACTCGATGTGGGTATACCCCATCTCCTTGACGTAAGGAATCAGCTCTGCGGCCATTTCCCGGTAAGAGAGGGATGAACCATCATCATGGCGACGCCAGGAGGCAAAATGGAGCTCATAGATGGAGATAGGCTGCACCAGCTTGTCATTGAGCTGAGAAGCCTGCCACTGTGCATCCTGCCACTCATAGCGCGAGTTATCGTAAACCACTGAGGCGAATGAAGGATACTGCTCGGAGTAGAAGCCAACCGGATCAGCCTTGTGCGGCAGACGATTTCCGAGAGGATCTTTTAACTCGTACTTATAGCGTTCCCCCTCCTTGAGGCCTGGCACAAAAAGCACCCAGTGGCCGCAGAGGCTGCGTTGCATCGGATGACGTCGGCCATCCCAGAAATTAAAGTCGCCAATCAGGCTCACAGCTGTCGCGCTTGGCGCATAGACAGCAAAACGAACACCGCTCACCTTAATGCCATCAACCTCGGTTTCGACCAGTTGCGCACCCAAAGTCCGGTAGAGATTAGAGGCACTGTGCGTCATCTCCGCCAACCCGCTGTAAGCGATGTCATGGAATTGGTAGGGGTCGATCAGGTCAAGTGTACTGTCAGGATAGATAACATGGAGAGAATAAGAAAAAGGCTTTTTACTGGAGGCAAATGGTTGTTCGAATAATCCACTCTTGTCTTTGCATTTCATGCTGGCAAGAACCTTGCCACTCCCCAACGCTCTGATCTCAACCGATTTAGCGCCGGGCAACCAAGCCCTCAGTACAAGTCCCTTTCCTTCTGGATTTTTTACCAGCCCTAAGTGCTCAAACGGCTTGCCACAACGGGCAGCGGTTAGTTCTTTTATCAGCATGCCAATACCCTATTAGTCATTATAGTCGGCCCACTTGCGTGGGCCGTTTACGACACGTTAACCGTGTTTCTTTATAATAAGAAGGATTAACGTCCCGCTTTGTTACGCGCTTCACTCATCCGTTGAGCCAAATGAGCCAATGCAGGGTCGTTGAAAACAGCTTCCAGGTTCTTGGACAACTTCCGGCGCCAGTTTGGATACTCCATGCTGGTGCCTGGCACGTTAACCGGCTTGTCCATCTCCAGCCAATCTTCCAGCTGGGTACTGAACAGTGCACAGTTCCCCTTACACATGTGGATCTGCATACCGTGGTTGAGTTCGGTAGTCATGCCAACCCAAGTCACATCGTGACCGACGGAAGGAGGCAGGACACCATGGCCATGCAGGCTATCGAGGATGCGCTGCTTGGCTTGATGGCGATCTGCACGCAGGGCCGCCAGGATTTCATCGTTAGGGTAGAGGCCCAATTCACGACCCAGAGTCAGATCATCACAATGCCAGAAGCCACGCAGGGTCGGCATGTCGTGAGTGGTAAGAGCGGCCATCGCCTGCTCAGGATAGTGAGCCGGAGAGATGAAACCACCATCCGTCTTGGAGCGCTCGAAGAAGAAGATACGGTAGGAGTGAACACCGTTTTCCTTCAACAGTACATCCATACCATCCGGTACAGTCCCCAGATCTTCACCTATGATCAGGCAGTTATTACGTACCGACTCCAGAGCCAGTATGCCCAACAGGTCATTGACGTTGTAGTAAATATAAGCCCCATTGGCAGCAGAAGCTCCTGGCGGAACCCACCACAGACGCAGCAAAGCCATGGCATGGTCGATACGCAGGGAACCGCAAGAACGCATGTTGGAGCGGAACAGATCGATCATCGGCTGGTACTTGGCTTCCAGCAACTTGGAGGGGTCCAT
>JBOFBS010000463.1:0-2227 GCA_051645725.1 Aeromonadaceae bacterium
ACTGAATGAATGGTTCTGGCGGCCATTCATCCTAAATAATGGTGGAGCTACGCGGGATCGAACCGCGGACCTCTTGCATGCCATGCAAGCGCTCTCCCAGCTGAGCTATAACCCCACAACGTTTACCCTAGGGTAATCACTATTCTGATTGCTGGTTGCCATCGAGTGAGTAACCCGACGAGCGAGGCGCATATTAGGCAGCAGACACCAAGCTGTCAACAAAAAAATGCAGGCTGCCACATCAGTCGCGCAACATCTGCGCAGCAATGGATAAAGCATCATCAACTCGGCGCGAAGCGGTCAAGAAAAACCCCGGCGTCACAGGCCGGGGTTTAGAGTAACTCACTGGAAAATCAGCTTATTCGCTCTGGCTGGCCAGCATGGCCAGAACCCTGTCCAGACGAGCCAGTACGCGCTCACGCCCCACCAGCTGCATCACGGCATCGATAGAGGGTGACTGACCCAGGCCGGTCACGGCCACTCGCAGCGGCATGCCCACCTTGCCCATACCCAACCCCAGCTCATCGGCCGTGGCCTGGATGGCATGGTGCAAGGGCTCCACCTCCCACTCGCCAAGAGCAGCCAGCTTGTCACGGATGAGCGCCAGGGGCTCGCGGGCTGCCGCCTTCAGATGTTTCTTGGCTGCGGCCTCGTCGATCGCCTCGTACTCCTCGTAGAAGTAACGGCTCTGAGCCGCCAGCTCCACCAGCGTCTGGCAACGCTCGGCCAGCAGGGTGACCACCGAACTCAATGCTGGACCATTGGCGTAATCAATCTTCTGATCGGCCATGTGCCACTCCAGGTGCTTGGCCACATACTCAGGATCCAGAGTCCGGATATAGTGGTTATTGAGCCACTTGAGCTTGTCGGTATTGAAGGCCGACGCCGACTTGCTGATGGCATCCAAGGAGAAGAGCGAAATCATCTCGGCCATGGAGAAGATCTCCTGATCGCCATGGGACCAGCCCAGACGCACCAGATAGTTGAGCAACGCCTCGGGCAAGTAGCCATCATCACGGTACTGCATCACGCTCACCGCACCGTGGCGCTTGGAGAGCTTGGCACCATCGTCACCCAGTATCATGGAGACGTGGGCAAATTCAGGCACTGGCGCGCCGAGCGCCTTATAGATGTTGATCTGACGCGGCGTGTTGTTGACATGGTCTTCACCACGCACCACATGGGTGATCTCCATATCCCAATCATCGATCACCACACAGAAGTTATAGGTGGGCGCACCATCGGTACGGCGAATGATAAGGTCGTCCAGCTCGCTGTTGGCAAACTCGATGTGGCCACGCACATGGTCATCAAAGGCAACCACGCCATCTTGCGGATTGCGGAAACGAATAACACAGGGCTCATCGGCAGTATGAGGCTCATGGCTGTCGCGGCAGCGGCCGTCGTAGCGCGGCTTCTCACCGTTAGCCATCTGCTCTTCACGCAACGCATCCAGACGCTCGCGTGAGCAGTAGCACTTGTAGGCACGACCATCGGCCAGCATCTCATCGATGACGGCGTTATAGCGGTCAAAACGCTTGGTCTGATAGTAAGGGCCCTCTTCCCAGTTCAGCCCCAACCAGTTCATCCCCTCGATGATGGCGTCAATCGCCTCCTGAGTAGAACGCTCCAGATCCGTATCTTCAATCCGCAGAACAAACTCGCCCTGATGATGACGGGCAAAGAGCCAGGAATAGAGCGCGGTACGCGCACCGCCCACATGCAAGAAGCCGGTGGGGCTGGGGGCAAAACGGGTTTTGACTTTCATGCTTGATGCCTTGTTTCAATGAGTGCTCGCCAATGCGAGTCGGACCAAATGGTTGCTATTCTAGCATTGGAGCCAGATCAGGGAAACGCCGCACTGAAGGGTAATGATTGGGAATAACAGGAGAAACTTGGAGCGGGCAGCGGGAATCGAACCCGCGTCATCAGCTTGGAAGGCTGAGGTAATAGCCATTATACGATGCCCGCAAGGCAGGAACTTGGAGCGGGTGATGGGAATCGAACCCACGCTATTAGCTTGGGAAGCTAAAGTTCTACCATTGAACTACACCCGCTTGGTGTGGGCACTACTATATGCGTTTTTTCGCCCGGATCAACGAGGAAAAGCAGCAATCGCCTCACACTCTGGTGCGTTTGCGCAAGGAATGAGCAAAGTGCAGGAGAATTGGCCACCCAGCTGATCCCTTTGTTCAACGGGAGCCGAAATAGGCCCATCGGAACCAAG
>JBOFBS010000464.1:0-3688 GCA_051645725.1 Aeromonadaceae bacterium
CACCCTGAACCTGGCCATGGAGCTCGATGCCATCCCGCCAGCACTGCAACCCTTGCTCACTGCTGCCCAGCAGGCCGGTGTGAACTACATCCTGTTTTACAACGGCTAGCCACCGCGACCATCTCATCGCTCATCAACAAACAACATAAAGGGCCAGCCCTCACAGGCTGGCCCCTTGCATCATTGGAGTCACCGAACATGACCCGTCTTATCACCGGACTCGAGGTGCATCGCTATGCCCCCGAGCTCAACAAACTGCACCTGCGAAACCGTCAGACACTACCCGCTCCCGGCATCACCACCATCAAGCAAGCCAAAGCCCGCCTGTTTGCTCGTTGGCAACCTGGGCATCAGGTGACCATCACCGTGAGCCATCCCGACTACATCAATCTTTCTCGGCTCTACCGGGGGCGGCTGACAAACCTGACCGAACTCCCTGAGCACCTGACCAGACTACGCCAGCGCCACAACGTGCCCGGCACCTGCATCGACATTCAACTGAGGTATCGCTAATCATGACCACGACAACCACCCACACCAACAACCAACACCCCGTAGCGCCAGACCACCCCACTCGGATTTTTGCACAGTGGGGTTTGCCCCATACCGTGACGCCACGCTTTGGCGCTCGTCTGATACAGAGTCGCTACCGGCTCGATTTTCTATCCGATCGGGCCAGTCTGATCGGTGAATGGAGTGAGACGCAGATAGCCAAGCTCGACCTGGCTTTCCCGGAGATCATCAAGGCTCTGGAAGCCAAGCTGCTAACCGGCGAGCTGGATGCTCAACGTCAGCACTGCATCACTATCCAGCACGGCGGCTTTACCTGCGAAGCCGACACCCTCGGAAGCCATGGCTATGTCTATATCTGTATTTACCCTGCGGCGAGCATGGACGCCAATCCTGACCGCAAGGCGTGACCACACATCCGCTTGTGGTAACATTTTTAAACCTACTCGTCCGTGATAAGTGGGTGGGTCTTGGGGAAGGCCAATTCATGGCCTTCCCTTTTTTTGGTGACGCTGTTTTTTTTGAGGTTGCTCCCAGTGACTTCGATACCAACTGGCCCCAAGCAGGTCGCTGTGACAAGATAAGCCCCTGTTTTATCTCGATCTGGTTGCCCGATGAAAGAAACCCTGCCCAGCTATGAAGCCATGATGCCTGCCGTGCTCAAGGTATTGGCCGATGGTGTCGCCCGCTCTCTACGTGAGGTATTCGAGCGGGTTTGCCAGCACTACGCCTTTACTCCGGAGCAGTTGGCTGACACCTTGCCCAGTGGTCGCCAAACCACGCTGCGCAGCCGGGTTGGCTGGGCCAAGACCTATCTGGTCAAGGCAGGACTCATCGAGCAACCCAAGCGGGGCATTTGCCTTATCACCGAACGGGGTAAGGCGGCGCTAGTCTCGGGACATACTATCGACAACCGCTATCTGGCCCAATTCAACGAGTTCGTGGCGTTTACCCTGGCCTCCAGTGAGAGCGCAGGCAATACGCAACAAGCCATGGCGATCCCGACAGACACGCCAACACCAGAGCAGGCCAGCACCCCTCAAGAGCAGATTGAGCAGGCACTATCTGCCATCAATCGCTCCCTTGCCGATGACCTGCTTGCCGAGATCTTGGGCCTTTCCCCTCGTTTCTTTGAACAGCTGGTGGTCGATCTGATGGTGGCCATGGGCTATGGCGGCAGCCAGCAGGATGCCGCCCGCACCACCCGTTACCAAAGCGATGGCGGCATCGATGGCATCATCAAGGAAGACCGGTTGGGGCTCGACTCCATCTACCTGCAGGCAAAGCGCTACACCGACAAAACCGTGGGGCGTCCCGAGATCCAGTCCTTCGCGGGGGCGCTGGATCTGCACAAGGCCCGCAAGGGGGTCTTTATCACCACCTCCAGCTTTAGCCGTGAGGCGCAGGAGTATGTCGGACTGATTGAGAAGCGCATCGTGCTGATCGACGGTGCCCGTCTTGCCGCCCTGATGATCGAATACGGCGTCGGCGTCACTACCCGCCAGACCCTCACCATTAAAACCCTGGATTCAGATTACTTTTTGGAAGAATAAATCGTGGCTAAACCAGCCCTAATACCCCCACCGATTAAATGCCAGCGGCATCTTGTTGAGCTTCTCGCGATGCTCGCGCCAGTTGGGCAGATGGGTATCCATCAGTGTGATAAATCGCTGGTTATGTTTGCGCTCTAACAGGTGAACCAGCTCGTGCACCACAATAAATTCCAGGCATTCGGGGGGCTTCTTGACTAATTCGAGGTTGATCCAGATGCGGGATGTATCTGTTTTGCAGCTCCCCCACATGGTCTTCATCCGTTTGATACCGACAAACGAAGGGGTGACGTTGAGCAAGGCCTGCCACTTGGCCATCAATATCGGCAGCCGCTGGCGTAGCAATTGGCGATACCAGCCCAGTAGCAAGGCTTCTCGCTTCGCGGCGTCATAATGAGCGGGAACCCGCATCCGGATCCACCCCCCTTGTAGCTTGACGCTGTGCGCTCCCTCAACCGGGATCACCTCCAATCGATAGCCCCGTCCCCAAAGGTAGTGCGTCTCGCCGCTGCACATCTGGCGCTCGCTCTGACGTGGCTGCGCCTGAAAGTGGGCCTGTTGCTGCCGGATCCACGGCAAGCGTCTGACCACGGCCATTCTGATGGCCGTCTGTGACAGCGACGCCGGGGCCGAGACGCGCACGCGACCATCAGGGGGCAGCACATTGATGTGCAGGTTCTTGATCCCCTTATGCTGCAACTCCAGCGTGAGCTCACCAATGGTGATCAGGGGCATCAGTGGTACTCCTGCTGCGCTTTCACCAGCTCCATCACCTCGGCAACGGTCACATCGTATCCCTTGGTTTCTTCGGCAATGGCAAACGCGATCTCCCGCTCCTTGAAGCGATCGCCATACCAATCGGCCTTCTTGGTATAACGCACGGCGGTATCAATCCTGGCCACCAGCAGCTCATCCTTGCCCAGATTGTCATAGAGTGCCCGTTTGGCTGCCGTGTCTATGCTCTCTGGGTAGGCGCTCTGGCTATGGCTCTGTGGATATTTCACCTGCTTGGCCAGCTCGCGGACCTTTTCCAGATACTCCTGATAGGAGATGGCCTGCTGGCGGCGCAGATCGATCAGCTCATCGAGCAGCACCGACATCCTCTCGTAGTATTTGGGGTTGACCGGGTTCTCATCGACGATGGTCCGGCGCACGTTGTTTTCAATCGCCTCGGCCATCGACTCCTGATTGTCGCGCATCTCCTTGGGCAACCCATCCAGCGCCTCGGGGCCGCGCTGGATAATGAGCTCCAGCAGCCCCAGCTCCTCAAAGTCCATCAGCGTCTCGCTGGGGTCGGCATCCACCCACAGATCCAGCATCTGGCGCATGCCCGGCTCGAACTGCTTCATATCCACCAGATCACCACTGGCCAGCTTGATCTCATCCCGGACCTTGGCGAAGTGTTCGACCTCCTGCTTGATCGAGGCGGCCTGCGAGGCGCTGTAACCCGCCTCCTCCAGCTCACCCGCCAGATTGGTAAAGGCGCGGATCAACTTGGCCACCAACTGATAGAGGGTCAGCCGCAATGCCTCTTTCTCGCTCAACGTCTCTTCATCGGCTCCCGGCTCACAACAGAAATAATGCTGATAATCGAGTTGCGACTTGGGCGCCTTCACCGGCTCACACAA
>JBOFBS010000465.1:0-2446 GCA_051645725.1 Aeromonadaceae bacterium
AGCGGCTGACTTGGGGCAGGGCCGTGATGAGACTAAGGGCTTTATTCAGTGGTGCCATATGGGGGCGCCAGCTATCCAGTCGCGCCAGGGTTTGGTTGAAGGCCTGAAACTGCTTGGGGCGCTGCTCTGGGGCCATCAGCAGTAGCCCCTGCAAAAAGAGTGAGCGCACATGAATCTCGCACCCCAGCGCTTCTAATCTATCTAGCCAGCCCGAGCGCAAGAAACGTTGATCCAACAAGTTGGCAGGCAGTTGCACCAACTGCAGGGGGTAGCCCTGGGCGAGCCACTGCTCAAGCTCCTCTGGCGAGTAGACAGAGACGCCCAGTTTTCCCACTCTGCCTGCCTGTTGCTGCTCTTGTAAAGCCGAAAAGAGCTCCGGGGTGGCGTCTTGGCTACGGTGCAGCAGCAGGCCATCCAGGCGTGAGCGCTTTAACTGTTGCAAGCTGCCCTCGATAAGCTGGCTGACCTGAGCGGCTTGCACACCGGGAGCCAATTTATTGACTACCGAAAAGTCGGCCGTTTCTTGTGCACCTAGTCTCTGCTCGGCATCGCCGTAGGCTTGCGCCGTGTCCAGGGTGTCTATCCCCAGTTGACGGGCCAGCGTCAAAATGGCTGAGAGTGCACTCTCACTCACCTTGCCCTCTTGGTTGCTGACGCCATAGGCCAGACCAAACTGTACTGTGCCTAGGGCTAGACGCATAGCTCGCGTTCCAGTGTTTGGATGACCCTATCCTGATCTGCATGGGATAGGGTGGGGTAGAGCGGCAGGCTGATGGCTTGCTCGTAATAGCGTTGTGCGCCGGGGTAGTTAGCGGGATCCTGGCCCAACTGCCGGTAATAGGGTTGGGCCGGGATGGGAATGTAGTGGACATTCACCCCTATGCCCGCAGCGCGCAGGCGGGCAAATAGGCTGTCGCGCTCGGCCACCTGAATGACATAGAGATGATAGCCGGAGCTGCGATCCGCCTCTTGGCGTAGCGGCTTGAGCGGCAACTGTGCCAGCAAGGCATCGTAACGAGCGGCCAGGGCTTGGCGGCTGGCGATCATAGAATCTAGCCGCGCCAACTGGCTTAAGCCCAGGGCAGCCTGCAGATCGGTGAGGCGATAGTTAAAGCCCAGTACCTGCTGTTCATAGTACCAGCCACCCGGGCTGGTCTGTTGCAATGCATCGGGTTCACGGGTGATGCCATGGCTGCGGTAGAGGCGCAATTTAGCCGCCAACTGTTGATTGCGCGTGGTAATGGCACCGCCTTCGCCCGTGGTAATGGGCTTGACCGGATGGAAGCTAAATACCGTCATGTCGCTGTAAGCACAGTTGCCGATAGGGGCATCGAGGTAACGGGCACCCAGGGCATGGCAGGCGTCTTCGATAAGATGAATGTCATAGTGACGGCACAGGGCGCCTATCTCTTTCAAGTCACAGGGCTGACCCGCCAGATGCACGGCGATGAGTGCCTTGGGAAGACGCTGCTGGTGGTTGGCGAGCTCGAGTTTCTGTTGCAGGGCGCTGACGCTGATATTGCCGGTATCGGGCTCCACATCGACGAAGTCCACCTCGGCACCACAGTAGCGAGCACAGTTGGCCGAGGCAACAAAGCTGATGGCGGAGACCCAGACCCTGTCCTGGGGAGTCAGCTCCAGGGCCGCACAGGCCAGATGGAGCGCCGTGGTGCCGTTGCTACAGGCCACCACATGGGGCACCTGGCAGTAGTCGGCTAGCCCCTGCTCGAAGGCGGGCACGGCCTCACCTTGGGTCAGGTAGTCCGATTTCAAGACCGCAACGACAGCCTCGATATCGGCATCGGTAATGGATTGACGTCCATAGGGGATCATTCCGCGAGCACCTGCTGGTTCATGGCTTGTAATTCAGCTATCGACAGGAAGTGCTGATTGTTTAGGGAATTGTATTCAAATCCTGGCTCGACCGGTGTGGCCACTTCACCCAGGGCATTGACTGTGAAGTCGTTGTTACGGCTGTAGAAGCTGATGCTAGGAGAGATAACGTAATAGTCGTTAAATTCGAAGGTGTGGTAGGAGTCATCAGCCGGACACATCACCTCATGCAACTTCTCGCCCGGACGGATGCCGATGATTTCCAGTGGGAGCTCGGGGGCCATGGCGCGCGCCAGGTCCGTCATGCGCACTGAGGGGATCTTGGGTACAAAGAGTTCCCCCCCTTTCATGCGGGCGAAGTTCTCCAGTACGAAATCCACCCCCTGCTGCAGGGTGATCCAGAAGCGTGTCATCTCGCTGTGGGTGATAGGAAGGCTCTTGGCCCCGTTCTTGATGAGCTTGTCGAAGAAGGGGACCACTGAGCCGCGAGAACCCACCACGTTGCCATACCGTACCACGGAGAAGATGGTCGGGTTGCTTCCGGCCATGTTATTGGCGGCCACAAAGAGCTTGTCGGAGCAGAGTTTGGTGGCGCCATAGAGGTTGACCGGGT
>JBOFBS010000466.1:0-5125 GCA_051645725.1 Aeromonadaceae bacterium
CGGTTTTCGAACATCCAGGAATTACCGGCGGAATGGGTCACAACGTCATACATAAGGTCCAGTGAGACGCCTGCACGGCTTGCGAGTGCCATGGCCTCGGCGGCGACCGCAATGTGCACACCTGCCAGCAACTGGTGGATAATCTTGACTGTGCTGCCTTGTCCTGGCTCGCTGCCGATCCGGTAGACCTTTCCAGCCACAGCATCGAGAACCGGCTGCAAGCGTGCAAAGGCAGCGTCGGCACCAGCAGCCATTACTGTCATCTCACCCGCGTCGGCTTTAATTGCACCGCCTGAGACTGGGGCGTCCAGCATCAATAGTCCGAACCCTGCCAACTCGCGAGCAAAAGTGGCAGCCTCATCTGCTGAGATAGTGGAGGAAATCATTACGCCCGTTCCCTGTTTAAGATGAGCGGCCAAACCGTTCTCGCCAAACAGGATTCTGCGTACTTGGGTTGCGTTGACCACTAGCAGTAGGACTGCGTCCAACGTCTCTGCTAAGGGGCGGGCGTCGGCCATAACAGCAGCAGCCCCGGCGGCCTGCAGTTGCTCTCGAGCGTTCTCGCAAAGGTCAATGCCATAGGTGACAAGCCCGGCCCGCAGGCAGGAGCGAGCTGCACCCATACCCATGGCACCTAGGCCTATGACGGCAACGTGATATGGTTTGCTCATCTGTTAGTTCCTCAATAACTACGGATGAGGCCATGATAGGGGCTTGAGGCGATCAAATATCAACCACCGATCACATAAATTAACTTTCTGATGTTAATATTTGTGATTAATCAAGTTTGTAGGATTTCCATCTCACTAAACATCGATTCTCATTGTGAATAAATGTGATTCCTGATGCTTTTTAAGAGTTTTTACCATTTTTTCCCATTCACCTGGGCTAAGATGGCTCCAGTATTTTGAACTGGAGATATCCATGATCCCGATAGAGCGGCAGCAACGAATTCTGCATCTACTGGCAGAACGTGGGGCAGTTAGTATTACGGAGCTCACTGAGTGGCTTCAGGTCTCCCATATGACCGTAAGGCGGGATATTCAGAAGCTTGAGGAACAAGGCAGGGTTCTGTCTGTTTCTGGTGGAGTAAGTCTGACTCAGCGTATTCGAAGCGAGCCCTCTCATGCGGACAAACGAACGTTAATGCAAGATGCTAAAGTCGCGATAGCACACGCGGCTGTTGAACTTATCGAGCATGGAAGTTCTGTCTATCTCGATGCAGGTACCACTTCCCTTGAGCTCGCTCGTCTGCTGGCCTCGCGTGATGACCTGATGATTGTGACCAATGATTTCATGGTATGCGGCTATCTGATTGAGTTTGGAATGTGCAATCGTCTATATCACACAGGTGGATTAGTAGTCCGTGACAATCAGTCTTGTGCCGGTGAAGCCACTGCTCATTTTTTGCGAAACCTGCATCTTGATATTGCTTTCCTCTCAACCTCCTCATGGGATGCAACAGGCATCTCTACACCAAGTGAACAGAAAGTGCCTGTTAAGCGTGCAGTAATAGATGCTGCAGCCAAGAGAGTTCTCGTTTGCGACTCATCAAAATATGGCAAAGTGGGGACATTTAATGTAGCTAGCTGGGAGGTGATCGACCAAGTTATCACTGATAAGAATTTACCCTTGGCAGCAGAAGAACTCCTTCTCTCCCACGGAGTTAAGCTGACCACGGTTGAACTACATGATTCGGGGCGTGCCACATTAATCAAATGATAAAGACCACACTTAAAAAGCAGCAGGAAACAAGAGGAACTCTCGTTAGGCCATTGCTTACTGGTTGTCGTCATTTGACTCATCATCCTATACAGGCCCAGTCATCAAAGTGACTAACATCTTCTTGCCCAGTAATGCGCCCCCAACGACAAACGTGTGATCTCGGTCGACTGATTGCGTTATATATATGAAAAATCGGTGGCTACAGTGGCTACGCGGCTACAACTCCCTTCTAGACCGCGCCATTGCTGTGTTTGTCGTGTAGCCACTACTCAAAAAAATGGTGGCTACAGGTGGCTGCATACTTTTTACTTGGTGGCTACAGCCCCTTTTTGTAGCCACTGTAGCCACCATTTTTGCTTCTTTCATTAACAACGCCGAAATGGCATACCCGTGGCCCTTGGTTCCTGCTCACTGGGGTTATTCACCCCCTACGTCATCTCCTTCATCACCCAATACTCTTTCATCCAGCACATAGGCCCTCATCGACTTCCCCTTACCTGGCAATCTGCCCTACCGCAGTCGCTAATCATTATCTGGACTTGTGAGCTGATAGCCGGCCTCAAGGCACATGGGCAAATGTGACCTAATACACAAGAATGGCATCTCGTCTTGGAACACATCTTCTGAGTTGATAGCGATCAAACAAAATCATACCGTCTGGTCGGTATGATTCAGTAATGAACATGGAAACAGCACACCGTAAAAAAGATCCTGTCCGTTTGCAGGAACAACTGCTGGAGTCAGCAGCCACAATCGCTGCTCGAGACGGCATCGCAGCTCTGTCTTTGAATGCCGTAGCCACTGAAGCCGGTGTAAGCAAAGGTGGATTACTACACCATTTCCCTAATAAGCAATCACTGATCTTTGCTCTCTTTGCTCGTCTACTGGCAATTATGGAAGAGGCTATCTCAGCACTGATGGCTGCTGACAAGACTGAATATGGCCGTTTTACTCGTGCTTACCTGCACTATCTTTCTGCCCCTGAATTAACGGACACCCAGGAGAGTCGCCAGTTAATGGTACTTTCATTGGCCATGCCGGATGAACCAGTGTTGCGAAAATGTTGGCGTGACTGGATGCAGGCACATCTAGAGCAAGGAGATGAGTTGGACAATAGCCATACTGGTACGCTGGTACGTTATGCCGCGGACGGTATTTGGCTATCGGAGTTAACCGAAGGGCGCACCATGATTGCAACGCACCGTCAGGCGCTGGTTGAAACTTTGCATAATATGACGCTCCCCATATAAAGCACATGGATTGAGGCCGAGATGCGCTACTTCATCAATGCCCGCTTCATTTATGATGCGACAGATGGTTCCTTGACTCAGCGGGAAAGTGTTGAGCCGGACAGTCAATTATCCATTACCGCCAATGCGCTTTTTTATTTTTTCTTACGAAATACAGGGATCGTGAGCCGAGACGAGGTGCTTAAAAAAGTCTGGGATGATAACGGATTAACTTCATCGAACAGCAATCTCAACCAATACCTGAGCATATTGCGCAAGGCTTTTCGCCAGTACGATATAGACAATATCATCATCACGGTATCGCGCGGTTATTTGCAGCTGAATCCAGACGTCATAATTGAACCTATCGATGATACTCCCGCGCCCCCCAATGAAATAGCGACCCCACCAGCCATGGTGGCAACCGCCGAACCGATAATTGAGCCTGCAGAGTGGCAACTTCCCCTCACTCCACACTCACGAGGAATATGCTGGTATATCGCTGGTGGCTGCATGCTCGTTTTTGCCCTACTACTGGTGGCATTCGGTCTGTTGAATGACCGTGAGCCCCACCCCCTTACAATGACACAGATCCCCAATAACCAGTGCGAATTGCTGGCCAGCGACGAGATGCTGCGATCGGTCAGCGCCACTGCCTACGGTGAGCATTTCGACCAGGTGCGGCAGCGTTTAAACATCAACTGCAAACCCGGCGAACGTTTTCTGTTTTTCTACGGAGATAGACTGGAGACCAACGGTTTGGGCAGGGTATTTCTTGCCCACTGCGCCATGCACGAAGACAACCCGTTCAGCTATTGCGATAACTATTTTTACTACTCATGGAAGCCGTGATGAAACTTGCGCCGCGTCCCTTCTTTCTTTTGTCCTGCTCAGTATTCCTAGCTGCGGCAGTCTATGCCTGTTATCAGCTACCTACCGAAAATGATGGCGTCATGAGCTGCGCCACTAAAGGCATTATGCGTTTTGAAGACATGAACAAAGAGAACGTAAACGGTAATATCCACTTCAACTTTGGCCGCCAGGGAAAGGGCTCAATGGTAGTTGAAGGCTATACCGACTCGGCCGCTGGCTGGCTCTACCTCCAGCGCTATGTCACGTTCACTTACAACAGCAGCCGTGTCTCAACCACCGAACGCCAGTACCGCATCAACAAATGGGAGGCGAGCGCCTCCTCCATCGATCAGTCGCCGGATGTGGTCTTCGACTACTTCATGCGTGAGATGTCCGATAGTCACGATGGGTTGTTCCTGAGTGCACAGCGGCTCAATCAGCAGGCGATACTACTGAGCTCCATCAACTCGCCACTCTGGATCTGCACCCTCAAATCTGGCAGCAAACTGAACTAGTCCCGTCAATACTATGGATGCTCCGACCCAAGCGTCGATGACGCTGACACATATCGCCCTCCCCCAACAACGTGGCGGACTCAAATATCCTTGATGGCTCCTCACTCATGCGGCATGTCATCCCATTTTTCGTAAAGACAGCCATGTAGTAATTGTCTCCCTGCTCTTTCTCCTGATTCTACTCCCATAGCGACACACGCCTCTTTCGTATCGCACAACAGGATCGGCCCCTTCCACTTTTCCAGCCTACCCATATGCTCTCTCAGCCTGCACGCAATACCTGCCTCTTTTTTTGACCCGCAGTCACCGCCTTATCACTCCCTCTTGCTACATCCCACTCACTTTCCACATTTAGCGTCACCGGCAAAATATGAGCTCCGCCACAGTTAGCAACTGGCTCAATTACCTCCCCGCCCCTATTAAGCAACAAGCCATTAACATAGAACAACGATATTTCCCTGAGCCTGAATCAGGCCTTATGCAAGGCGAAAACCTCTCTCGACCGCAGCATGAACACATGAATACCGCTGATAGAAACCATAAATTAAGAATAAAAAACTAAATATATCATTTTATTAGATTCAAATTCCACAAACGCTGCCAGTACCTATAGTGGCGGTTGAACGCCGCAACCGTGGCTCAATGTCGTGATACGGACGGTGTTCCTTAACCACACAACACAACCTGTTCTGAGGAGATCACCATGGGTGATGCATTGGGGCTTATCGAAACTAAAGGTCTGGTGGCCTGCATTGAAGCTGCGGATGCCATGTGTAAATCCGCCAATGTCGAACTGATCAGCTA
>JBOFBS010000467.1:0-2623 GCA_051645725.1 Aeromonadaceae bacterium
CCGTTTCGATTTGCTCAATGAGTTAGATGAATAACCCTGATCAGGGGTAACAAGGTTTGAGTTTTGGAGGCCGAAGAGGGTTTCGCTTCGGGGGGAATGGACCCTCTTCGTGCCTTCAGCTCACCGCAACGTGACCCACACAGAGCTCAGGGTATGCGAGAGTTGATGCTGGTTAGAGTCATGGTGATTGTTGTATTAACCCCGTTTCTGTGGGGTTGCCGCTACTGAGCTTGTGGCGCTTGTCATTAAGACGACAATTACAATTGCTTTATAAACAGATAGTTAGGCTTGGTTTGTTCTTTGCAGTACTCCCATCGGTACAAGGTACTTGAGTTCTCAAACATCGACAGGACGTTGAAGGAGTCGATATGAAGGGTAGTGAAATTGCAGCATTAAAGGATGAACCAGCCTGTAGTCATAACAGCAAGGCGAAGTCCGGATGTAGTGCGCCCAAGCCGGGTGCGACCGCAGGGGGGTGTGCCTTCGATGGCGCTCAGATCACCCTGCTGCCGGTGGCCGATGTGGCCCACCTGGTTCATGGTCCCATAGGTTGTACCGGTAGCTCCTGGGACAATCGGGGGACGCGCAGTTCAGGACCTGAACTCTACCGCATGGGCTTTACCACAGACCTGAGTGAGCAGGATGTGATCATGGGGCGGGGGGAGCGCCGTCTCTATCACTCGGTCAAGCACATAGTCGAACGTTACCAGCCTGCCGCTGTGTTCATCTACAACACCTGTGTCCCCGCCATGGAGGGGGATGACATTGAGGCGATCTGCAAGGCGGCAGAGGCGAAGGTGGGGGTGCCTGTGATTCCGGTGGATGCCGCCGGTTTTTACGGTAGCAAAAATCTGGGCAATCGCATTGCCGGTGAGGTGATGGTCAACAAGGTGGTGGGTACGGCCGAGCCGGCCCCCTGGCCTGCCGATGCGGCCATCCCGGCCGAGCGGGGGCACAGCATAGGGTTGATTGGCGAGTTCAACATAGCCGGTGAGTTCTGGAATGTGCAGCCGTTGCTCGATGAGTTGGGGATCCGCGTACTCTGCACCCTGGCGGGCGATGCCCGTTTTCACGAGATCCAGACTCTGCACCGCAGCGAGCTCAACATGCTGGTCTGCTCCCGAGCCATGATCAATGTGGCGCGCAAGTTAGAGAGTCAATACGCCACGCCCTGGTTTGAGGGGAGTTTCTACGGGGTGCGTGACATGTCCGATGCCCTGCGCACCATAGCCAAGCTGCTGGGCGATGCCGATCTGCAGGCGCGGACCGAGGTTGTGATAGCCCGGGAAGAGGCGGCGACAGAGGCCCAATTGGCGCACTACCGGGAGCGACTGACCGGCAAGCGGGTGCTGCTCTATACCGGCGGGGTGAAATCCTGGTCTGTGGTCTCGGCCCTGCAGGATCTAGGCATGCAGGTGGTGGCCACGGGTACCCGCAAATCGACCGAAGAGGACAAGGCCCGCATCCGTGAGCTGATGGGGGAGGATGCCATCATGCTCGATGAGGGGAATCCACGGCTGCTGCTGGATGTGGTCTATCAGCAGAAGGCGGACATGATGATAGCCGGTGGTCGCAACATGTTTACCGCCTACAAGGGTAAGGTGCCGTTTTTGGACATCAACCAGGAGCGGGAACACGCCTTTGCCGGTTATAAGGGGATGGTCGAGCTGGCGCGCCAGATCTGCCTGACACTCGAGAGTCCAATCTGGCCCCAGGCGCGCAGCCGGGCTCCGTGGCAATGAGGGGAAACACTATGGCACATATCATCAAAGCCAGTAAGCCGTTAGCCACCCAGCCCATCAAGAGCGGCCAGCCCTTGGGCGCCATATTGGGAGCGCTGGGGCTGGATCGTTGCATTCCGCTCATTCATGGTGCTCAGGGATGCAGTGCGTTTGCCAAGATTTTCTTTATCCAACACTTTCATGAGCCTGTGCCCATCCAGTCTACGGCCATGGACCCCATCACCACCGTCATGGGCTCGGATGACAATATCATTCAGGCCTTGACGACCCTGTGTGAGCGCAGTAATCCGCGGCTGATAGTGCTGATGAGCTCGGGTCTTTCCGAGGCGCAAGGGGCGGACATGAGCCGGGCGCTCAAGGAGTTTCGTCGTCAGCAGCCCAAGCACGAGCGCGTCGAGGTGGTGACGGTTTCCACGCCAGATTTCTATGGCTCATTAGAGAATGGCCATGCCGCCCTCATCGAGAGCCTGATCGAGCAACTGGTGCCCCAGCAGGCGCTCCGCAGTGTGCGCAAGAAGCGGGTCAATCTGCTTTTGAGCCACATGCTGACCCCGGGTGATGTGGAGATGTTGCGCACCACGGTCGAGGCCTTTGGCCTGCAACCCATACTGCTGCCCGATCTCTCCCGCTCCATGGATGGCCACTTGGTGCGCCAGGATTATCTCTCCCTCTCTCAGGGGGGGAGCGAGGTGACGCAGATCAAGCAACTGGGGCAGAGCGCCCTGACGCTGGTCATTGGTCCCTCCTTGCTGCGTGCCGGGCAGTTACTTGAGCAGCGCAGTGGTGTCGAGAGTCGCTACTTTCCCCATCTGATGAGCCTGGAGCAGATGGATCAGTTTGTGGATACCTTGCGTTTACTGGCCGATCGCAATGTCCCCGAG
>JBOFBS010000468.1:0-2612 GCA_051645725.1 Aeromonadaceae bacterium
TGATGGCCGTGGCAATGCTATGTTGGTGTGTTCCAGCGTTTATCAGGCTTGCAAAAGCTATGAGTTGTTCAGTCAGGCGGGGTTTGCAGACAAGTGTGCCATCATCACCAGCTATCAGCCTAATGCCAGTACCATCAAGGGGGAGGAGACTGGGGAGGGGTTGACCGAGAAGTTGGCCAAATACCACATTTATCGCAAGATGCTGGCGAACTTTTTTGGTCAGAGCGAGGATGAGGCTGGAAAGCGAGTTGAGGAGTTTGAGGCAAAGGTCAAACAGCGTTTCATCGATGAACCTGGTGGAATGCGGTTGCTTATTGTAGTCGACAAACTGTTGACTGGTTTCGATGCGCCTTCGGCTACCTACCTTTATATCGATAAAAAGATGGCCGATCACAACCTTTTTCAGGCTATCTGTCGGGTCAACCGGCTCGATGGTGCCGATAAGGAGTATGGCTATATCGTCGATTACAAGGACCTGTTTCGTTCTCTTGAGAAGACCGTCAAGGATTATACCGCCGAGGCGTTTGAAGGTTATGACAAGGAGGATGTCGCTGGGCTACTCAAAGATCGCTTGGCCCAAGGTCGGCAGGATCTTGACGACGCTCTGGAGGCAGTGCGAACACTCTGTGAACCGGTCAAGGCACCTCGTGCAGATTTGGACTACCAGCATTACTTCTGTTGCGACGCAGGTGCAGATGAGGATGAGTTGATCGACAAGGAATCTCTGCGTCTGACACTTTATCAATATGTCGCCAAGCTTATCCGAGCATTCACAGCCTTGGCTGGTGAGATGGAAGAGGCTGGGTATAGCTCGAGCCAGGCAACTGCCATTCGCAATGAGGTTGAGCATTACACCAAAGTGCGCGACATGATTAAAGTGGCCAGTCATGATCGCGTAGACATGAAGCAGTTCGAGCCCGCGATGAGGCAGATGCTGGATCTCTATATTGATGCCGATCCCAGTGAAACACTGATGGACTTTGAAGAGTTGGGATTGCTGGAGCTGATCATCGAACGGGGAGCCCAGGCGTTGGATGGTGCCCCAGAGGGCTTGCGTAAAGATCCCGAGGCTATGGCTGAGGCGATTGAAAATAACGTGCGACGGACCATCGTCGACGAGAATCCGGTTAACCCCAAGTACTACGAAAAGATGTCGGTGCTCCTCGATGAGCTGATTGAACTACGTCGTTCCCAGGCAATCTCTTACCAGGAGTATCTGGAGAAAGTGCGAGAACTGGCTATGAAGGTGAAACGTCCAGCCAGTGGGGGGGCACAAACCTACCCAGCGAGTGTCGATACATCGGCCAAGCGTGCGCTATATGACACTTTGGGCTGCGATGAAGTGCTGGTGACCACGATCGATACAGCCGTCCGATATACCAAAAAGGCTGACTGGCTCGGTGATCGCTTCAAAGAGCGGGAGGTTGCCTTTGCTATTGCCGAAGAGATCAAAGAGTACGATGTGACCGTCGCGGATGTGATGACCCTGGTAAAAGCCCAGCCGGAGTACCATTGATGGCGTTGGTTACCTTCGGTGAGCTGACGTTCGAGTTGCAGCGCAAGGGCATCAAAAACTTGCACATCAATGTATTACCCCCTGATGGACGGGTGCGTGTATCCGCGCCTGCTTCTTTGTCAGATACCGCCATTCGAGTTGCAGTGGTGCGAAGACTGGCCTGGATTCGACAGCAGCAGGCGGCGTTTGTTGCCCAGCCGCGCCAGAGCGAGCGCAAGATGTGTAGCGGAGAGACCCATTATCTTTGGGGACGAGGTTACCGGCTGGATGTGATTCAGACCGATGGTGACCATAGCGTCAAGTTACAGGGCGGCTGGATCCGTATGCGGGTGCCTGCACACTATGACGCAGACCGCCGCGAGGTGTTGCTCCTTGAGTGGTACCGCCAGTTGCTACGCCAGCGCTTGCCAGATCTTATCGCCAAGTGGCAGGAGACGTTAAAGGTGTCACCTTCCTTTGTGGGTATCAAACGCATGAAAACCATGTGGGGTAGCTGCAAAACAGATACTGCTCGCATCTGGATCAACCTCGAGTTGGTCAAGAAGCCCCCTGAATGCCTGGAATTTATTGTGGTTCACGAGATGGTGCATCTATTAGAGCGCAAGCATAACCAGCGATTTATCTCCCTGATGGATCTGCACCTGCCAAATTGGCGAGAGCACCGCGAGAAGCTCAACAAGATGCCGCTGGCGTTTAATCGGTGGGGGTATTAAATGTTTCTTTATGATCCATCGCAGTTTATCGAATGGCTTGGTTTTCCTTCACAAGGGGAATTTTTTCGAGGCGTGTTTACTTCCCCTAGCATAAATAAAGACAAGCTGTATCCTCCATGTGCCAAAACACTAAACAAGTATTTTTCATTATCAGGGGATGAGTACCACAGTACTCAGTCAGAAAAGTTCATCCAAAGATTGAAAGGTATCTCAGTTGCTAGGGGGGTTAGTGCGGATTTTTTTGATACGCCATCTGAACCCATACTAATATCGCAATTTGCGATTCGTGTGAAATGGCCAAGCATCTTCAAAGGCCTTCAAATCACAGGTTATTACCCACAAACGTGTGCGCAAGCAGAAAGTTTCCTATATGAATTGCAGAT
>JBOFBS010000469.1:0-6209 GCA_051645725.1 Aeromonadaceae bacterium
CCAACTCGTTAATAGCATCCTGGGTCCGTGCGGCTAAGGAAAATGCTGTCGCGACCTTCAACCTCTACTCCTAATTCAAGCCCAACGCACAACTCTGTCTACCACCTCTGTGCAGGTTGGCAATTATATGATTAGCTGACGGTTAATACGAAATATCGATCTATCGAGTCGAATGTCATGCAAAAAAAGATCACCGACTATAAGCGCATCGTGGCTTTGGGAGGGGGGCATGGGTTGGGACGACTACTCTCAGCCCTGCAGTTTATGGAGCACAGGCTAACAGGGATAGTGACCACAAGTGACAATGGTGGCTCCTCGGGACGCTTGCGACGTAATGAAGAGTGCATCGCCTGGGGGGATTTGCGTAACTGTATCAACCAACTGGTCACCACGCCCAGCATAGGTAGCCGTTTATTTGAATATCGCTATGAGGGCGATGGCGAGCTGGCCGGCCACAATCTTGGTAATCTCATCTTACTGGCCCTAGACAAGATGTCTGTCCGCCCGTTGCAGGCGATCAACCTCATCCGTAACATGCTCAAGGTCAAAGCCCATATTCTCCCCATGTCTGAGACGCCGACAGATCTGCTGGCCTTCGGTGCATGTGGTACGCCGCTTTTCGGGGAAACCAGTATCGATGCCTGGCATCAACTCCCCGCCAGCCTGGTGCTGAGCCCGGAAGTGTCCGCCACGCCCGAAACACTGAACGCCATTGCCGAAGCCGATCTATTGCTGATCGGGCCGGGAAGTTTCCTGACCAGCCTGCTTCCCCCCCTGCTGATCCGCGAGCTGGCGCAAGCCTTGGGGGCCAGTTCCGCGCCTCTGGTTTTTATCAGTAATCTGGTGCCCGAACAGGCTGCAAGTGGCCAACTCACTCTGACCGAACAATTGGCATGGATTGGCAAGCTGATCGGTCGAATCCCAGATGGCGTCTTGACCGAAACCCCAACCGAGTTACCCGATACCGAGGTCTACGCCACCTCGTTGGCTGAAAACGGGTGTCGGGGTCGCCACGACCGCGAAAAACTGGTTAACGCATTGGAGGCTCTGTGCCAGCAGATGAGTCGGCAACAAGAAGCCCTGCTGACGAAATGTGGATAACAACCCCTTGTATAAGCGGGTATTGAGTTAAAGCGGATGCCCTACCAACTGCTGTAATTCCCGTGAACTAGCCGGCAAGCTCTGCTGTAAACGGCTCACCCCCTCTCTTATTGCCACCCAATCTAACTGACGACAGGCTGACTCAAGCGCCAAGGCCTGGTCGCGGCAGATCATGGCGCCATAGGTCGCACATACCGACTTGAGCGTATGAGCTAGCAGCAGCAACTCTTCGGCATTTTCCTGCACCAGAGCCTGTTGCAAGGCCCGCAGATTCACCTCGCAATCGTCAACAAAAATCGCCACCACAGCAGGCAGCAACTCCAGACCCGGATCTCGCCCCAGTTGTGCCAGGGTCTCTTGCGCAATCCACTTCATATCCCATCCTTCGTTCAGCAACTGAAAGTGCCGGCTTATACTGCATGACCCTGAGCTTGCCATCCCTGGATCTTGCGATAGAGAGTGGACGGACTCACTTGCAGGCTTTTGGCTGCCATCGGGATATTGCCATCGCATGCGGCAATCGCCTGCAAAATGGCCTCTCTTTCCACCTCCGCCAAGGGACGGATGACCGCATTCGTCTTAGCGGGTTGAGCCTGGGGCGGCGAGTGCAATGCCTCCTTGCTGGTAGCGAGTAAGAAATGGGGCAGCATGGTCAACTGCACCTCTACCCCCTCATTCAAGACCACTATCTGCCGAATTACATTCTGCAACTGCCGGATATTACCAGGCCAAGGGTATTCAAAAATGACTCGCCGCACCGCCTCCGAAAAACGGCAAAATTGCTTCTGCTCTTCCTGCGCGTAATCAAGCAGCAACTTCTCGGCAATGCGTAGCACATCATCCCCTCGCGCCCTGAGTGGAGGCAGATGCACAGGGATCACATGCAGACGGTAATATAAATCTTCCCGGAAGCGCCCCTCCCGAACCTCAGTCAACGGATCCTTGTTGGTCGCACAAACAATGCGGACATCCACTCGCTCCATAGTAGAGCCGCCCACTTTCTGCACACATCCAGTCTGCAAGAAGCGCAGCAGTTTACTCTGCAGCTCCAAATCCATTTCGCAAACTTCATCCATGAAAAGCGTCCCGCCATCGGCACGTTGGGCGGCACCAACACGCTCACTCACTGCACCGGTGAAGGCTCCTTTAACATGACCGAAGATCTCACTCTCCATCAGATCCTTGGGGATGGCGGCGCAGTTTAGCGCCACAAACTGCCCCTGCTCCCGGCCACTGAGACGATGAATAGCCTCGGCACACACCTCTTTCCCTGTGCCACTCTCCCCTGTGATGAAAATTGTGGCGCGCGAAGAGGCCGCGGTTTCTATGGTGCGATAGACCTCCTGCATAGCCAAGGAGGCTCCGACAAACCCTTCAAAGCGTTCACGCTGAAACTCGGTGCGATAACGGCTCACCAGCATGTTGAGTTGACGAAATTGCAGCGTATTGCGCAGTGTCACCCTCAAACGCTCTGCATCCACTGGCTTGGCGATGAAATCATGCGCGCCCAGGCGCATGGCATCCACTACCTTATCCACTGAGCCATGAGCCGTCATGACAATGGTACTGATCCCCAGTTGGGATTGATGGATAAACTTCAAGATATCCATGCCGCACATGTCCGGCAGGTGCAGATCGAGCAATAAAATATCGGGAGGATTACTCTGGCACTGAAACAACGCATCCTGACCACTGGTCACACAGATCAGTTCAAAAGGTTCATTTTTGAGATAGGCCTGATAGACAGCACTCAAGGGTGCTGAATCTTCAACCATCAAGACTCTAGTGATCTGCAACTTGCTCTCCCCCTAAATATCCGCGCTAGGGTACTCCGAGCGCGACCATTGGACAATCAGGTTCCAGTACCAGGATCTTCTCCGTTTTTCTATAGCCATCACACTTTACTGCTACCACCAAGGCTGAGCCCCATCTGTTTAGACCGGATTGTCCAAATCGATAAAGTTGACCTCTAGCCCCTGCTCTGCAGCCAACCACTCACCCAGCGCCTTGACTCCATAGCGTTCAGTGGCATGGTGCCCGGCCGCATAGAAATGTATGCCCATCTCTCTGGCCACATGGATGGTCTGCTCTGAGACCTCGCCGGTAAAAAATGCATCAATCCCCTGTTCGGCGGCAGCATTGAGATAACTTTGACCCCCACCACTACACCAGGCAATGCTCTTGATGAGTTCAGGCCCGGCATCACCACAATGCAGGGGCTGACGTCCCAGCCGCTGTGCCAGGCGAGCAGCCCATTCACAACCTGTCACCGGCTCTTTGAGTTGCCCCACCAACGCCAGGCTACGAGGATTATCGAATTCCAGCGGACGCACCACCTCAATATCCAACAGGCGTGCCAACTGAGCGTTGTTCCCCACTTGAGGATGAGCATCCAAAGGCAGGTGGTAGGCATACAAGTTAATGTCGTGTTTTAACAGCGCCTGGAGTCGGCGTTTCTTCATGCCGCGAATTGCCGCAGGCTCATTCCCCCAGAAGTAGCCATGATGGACCAAGATAGCATCCGCCTCCTGGTCAATCGCCGCATCCAGCAGCGCCTGGCTAGCGGTAACACCGGTCACCAGCCGCTTAACCTCTCGACGCCCCTCAACCTGCAAACCGTTTGGAGCATAATCTTTGAAAAAGTGAGGTTCTAATAATTGATTGATAACACGTTCCAGTAACAGATGATCCATCCCTATCTCCAAGCACAGTTTGATGTAGGCACTATAGCTGCAATAAAAAAGAGGTGACCAGCACCTCTTTATATCTGTTCACCTGAGTGACGGCTCAACAGCCATCACCGTTAACCCAGCGGGCTGTAGGCGACTACTTTCGCAGCCGTGCCGCCAATCTGGCTCACTTTAGGTACCAGGCTGTCCATCTTGGCCCGTGAAACATCTGGACCGACAGTCACTCTATATAGGGTGCTGCTGCCATTACGAACCGGAACGACATTAGCAGCCATGCCGCCTGCTCGCAATTTGCTCACCAATTGACGAGCATTATCATTGCTGGAGAAGACACCGGCCTGAATGACCCAAGCGGTACCGCCCGTCGCGGCTGAGGGTTTAGCTACGGGTGGGGTCTGTGGTTTTGTCTCAACCGGAGAGACAACCTTGGCACTGCTACTGCCCGCCTCATCGGCGACTACCTCGGCGAACGATTTAATTTGTCCGGCCTGCAGCGGCTTTCTCACTGGCGGAGTCACGGCAACTGGCTTCTCAGCGGAGACTTTGCTCTCTTCACGTTTGGCTTTCACGACAGCTGGCTGCTGGCTGGTTTTGCTCGTTGCGGCCGGGCGCTCACTCTCGCTATCCGTAGTTACGGTCGCCGCAACGTCATCTACCGCCCACTGCTCCCCTTGACCCGCTGTTGCGCTCACAACCACCCCTTCTGGAGCGGCTTGAGCCGTTACCACACCACCGCTCACCCCCGGAGTGGCCACAGCCGCACTGGTCGCAGCAACAACCACGGCCCCCTCAGCACCCGAAACAGGCGGCATGACCTGTGCTGCCTGAGGTCTTAACGGTACACTGGCAACAGGCTCACTGGTATCTATCCGCTTGCCAGTGAGGAGGTCGGGAATAAAGATGACTCCTAACGACACCAGGATCACTGTGCCAATAAGACGGTTCTGAAATTGTGACGCCAAAATAGCTACTCCCTAAACTTGTTCTTTCCGTTCTTCAGCCAACACATCAGCCACGGTATAAAACGAACCAAACACGATAATCATATCTTCAGGCTTAGCCTCGCAGAGTATGGCTCGATACGCCGCAACCACAGTAGGATAACCTTGATAAGGGGCCGTTAACTCCGCAGCCAGGTCACTGGCTTTCGCGGCTCGGGGTCCCTCAAGGTCGGCTAACCACCAGGCATCGATCAATGGCATCAGCTCACCAAGAGTGTGCTTAATATCTTTGTCCTTGAGCATGCCACACAGCGCAAGACGCCGACCTGAGCAGGGCTGAAGCAATAGTTGTTTAGCCAGATAGTGGGCCGAGTGTGGATTATGCGCTACATCCACCAGAATATGTGGCTGAACCCTTAATGAGTGCAACCGGCCAGGAAGGCGAGCCTGCGATAAACCCGCCCTGAGCGCCTCAAGTGTCAAGGGCAACTCCAGCTGCCGACACACGGCCAATGCAGTAACAGCATTATCCAGTGGGAGTGAGGGATAGGGCAAATCCTCCCACTCCTCCCCTAACCCATAAAATGACCAAGAGGTTGGCGCTTCGCGCCGCCCGAAGTCCACCCCCACCTGATAAAACGTGGCCCCGATCGCCGCAGCACACGTCGCCAGGGTTGAGGGCGGCTCAGGCTCACCCGAAATGGCTGGTTTACCCTGCCGGTAGATACCCGCCTTTTCGGTAGCAATCGCCTCGCGGGTATCCCCCAGCCAATCACAGTGATCGAGAGCAATGGTCGTCACGACAGCCACATCAGACTCAACCAGATTGGTTGCATCCAAACGGCCGCCCAAGCCCACTTCTAACAACACCAGATCGGGAGTCGCCTCGCGGAACAACCAGAGCGCCGCCAGGGTACCAAACTCGAAAAAGGTCAGAGAGACCTCTTGTCGTGCCGCTTCAACCGCCTGAAAAGCACGACACAGTGCCTCATCACTGACATTCTCTCCGTCAATGCGCACTCGCTCGTTGTAGTGGAGCAGGTGTGGGGAAGAGTAGACACCGACCCGATAGCCTGCCGCACTATAAATAGCCTCCAGCAGGGCACAGGTTGTTCCCTTGCCGTTTGTCCCCCCCACAGTAACGACTCGACTCGGCAGAGTGCGGAGGCCAAGACGATCGGCCACCCTGCCAACACGCGCTAATCCCAGCTCCATGACCTGGGGGTGGATCTGCTCTAAATAACAAAGCCAGTCGGCAAGCGACTGGCTTTGATTCAACATAGCCTGAGCCATATTACTCCTCGACCACGGAGACCTGCATCAACTTGGCAACGATTGAAGCCAGACGTTCACGCATCTCACGACGGTCAATGATCAAATCGATAGCGCCCTTCTCCAGCAGAAACTCCGAACGTTGGAACCCTTCTGGTAACTTTTAACGCACTGTCTGCTCAATGACGCGAGGGCCGGCAAAACC
>JBOFBS010000470.1:0-2562 GCA_051645725.1 Aeromonadaceae bacterium
GAGCCATGTGGTCTGGAATGGCGCCCTCTACGGTATGCCCGACCTGAATACGGGCTCTCCCTATGTGCAGGATCAGGTTGCGACCTACATGAAGACCCTGCTGGGGTGGGGGGTGGCGGGTTTCCGCATCGACGCGGCCAAGCACATGGCGCCGGCCGATATCAAGGCAATCCTGGACAAGGCGGGCAATCCCAAGGCCTACCTGGAGGTGATCGGGGCCGGGGGTGAATCAGCGGATATTCAGCCTGGCAAGTATACCTATATCGATACGGTGACTGAGTTCAAATTTGGTACGGATCTGGCAGCCAACTTCCGTGGCCAGATCAAGAATCTGAAAACCCTGGGCGAGAGCTGGGGTCTGTTGCCCTCCAACAAGGCATTCGTCTTTGTGGTGAACCACGACCGCGAGCGGGGTCATGGCGGGGGTGGCATGATGACCTTCATGGAAGGGGCGCGCTACGAGTTGGGTAACGTCTTCATGATGGCCTGGCCCTATGGCTGGAAGCAGGTGATGTCAGGTTACCGCTTCAATGATATGGGCAAGTATGAGACGGACAAGGGGGCACCGGCCAGCACGCCCTGCACGGATGGCGAATGGAACTGCGAGCAGCGTCGTCCCATGATCATGAACATGGCCCTGTTTGATAACCAGACACAGGGTCAAGCCGTGACCAACTGGTGGGATAACGGCAACAACCAGATCGCCTTTGGCCGTGGCAACAAGGGCTTTGTGGCGATCAACAACGAAGCGGGCAGCCTGAGCGCCACTCTGCAGACAGGTCTGCCGGCCGGAGAGTACTGCAACATACTGGCGGGTAATGACTACTGCAGCGGCTCCTATATCACGGTAGATGGCGCGGGCAAGGCCAGCTTCAATGTGCCGGGCATGAAGGCGGCGGCGATAGTGGCCGAATGCACCAAGGCCAAGCCTTGTGGCGGGAGTTCCAGTGGTCCCGTCTTGCCTGGAAACAAGTTCGGCAGCATGAATATTCGCGGCACACATAATGGCTGGAGCAGCAGCGCCATGACAGTGGATGCCAATCGGGTATGGAGTGCCGATGTGACCTTTACCGGTGCAGGCGATGCAACTGGCGTCCAGCGCTTCAAGTTCGACGTCTATGGCAACTGGACGGAAAACTATGGTGACAACGAAGCCGATGGCGTTGCAGATAAGGGGAGCAGCAAGGATATCTATTTCAATGGGGTGGGCAAGTACAAGGTCACGCTTAAAGAGAGCGATATGAGCTACACCCTGGCGCCGATCACCACCAACCAGCCGCCGGTTGCGGTTGTGACACCCAAGACCTTGAGCGTCAAGCTGGGCGATAGCGTGGTCTTCGATGCCTCAGGCTCCAGCGATGATGCGGGTATTGCAACCTATGCCTGGTCTACAGGTGGTTCAGGCAAGAGTGAGAGTGTGCTCTTTGATAGATTGGGGACTCAAACAGTCAGCGTGACAGTGACTGATGCCGAAGGGTTGTCCGCCAAGGCGAGTGCCACTGTGACGGTCACAGATGGCAGTGTGACCTATAACAGTAGCTTGCCCAGCCTGAATGTACGTGGCACGCACAACAGTTGGGGTAATACGCCCATGGTGCTGGTGGCGGATAATACCTGGGAAGCGACCCTCAACTTTGATGGTCAAGCCAACCAGCGCTTCAAGTTTGATGTCAAAGGAGATTGGAGCCAGAACTATGGTGATACCAATAAGGATGGTATTGCCGAGCGGACCGGGGGGGACATCACGACAACCGTGGTGGGCCAGTACAAGGTACGGTTTAATGATGTGACCATGCAGTACTCTCTGACCAAGGTTACCGATAGTTCAGAGCCTTCAGGCTATACCAGCAAATTTGCCAGCCTGAATCTCAGAGGCACCCATAATGGTTGGGGCAATAGTGCCATGAAGCTGGTGGCCAATAATACCTGGCAGGCTGAGGTGACGTTTAGTGGTAAGGGGGACAGCAATGGCACCCAACGCTTCAAATTTGACCTCTTGGGTGATTGGACAAAGAACTATGGTGATACCAACAAGGATGGGGTGGCCGAGCAGGGTGGAGCCGATATCGCCACGGCTGTGGTGGGTACCTACCTGGTAACGTTTAACGATAGCAGCCTGACGTATAGCTTGCTGGCCAAATAGCCGGATCAGATCTGCTCCATTCGAGGTTTATCTGCGTGGCGTATCCTTGGTGATACGCCATTTTTTTGCATCCTGTTTCTCATGCCAAAATCAGTCATAAGGATTACCCCTTCCCCTGAATAATAACCCTGTGCTCGGTACCGATTGATTGGGTCTGGTTGCGAGTTGCGCTCAACGCTTGACGTCACTTTCCGCCACATGCGTGGTTATTTGCAGGGAGTAGTTATGAAGATCAGGATGAGACATTGGGCTCTGGCGCTATTGGCCATCTCAGCCCCGGCGGTCAACGCCGGTGTTATGGTGCATATGTTTGGCTGGAAATATAACGATATCGCCAACGAGTGCGAAAACGTGCTGGGGCCCAAGGGGTATGACGGGGTGGAGATCAGCTCCCCCGCCGAGCATGTGACGGGTGATGG
>JBOFBS010000471.1:0-2533 GCA_051645725.1 Aeromonadaceae bacterium
AACGAACCAGGGCGCAACTCATCACGCCATGCCATTAACGCATCCCCGCACCGTAGTAGACCTGAGAGGTGAGCGAATCAGAGTTGGACCGCATCTGGGTCACTTCTGCTTTTGTGCCCGGCTCACCTTCGAGCTTCACGGTCAACTCCAGACTCTGGTTGATCTGCTCAGCCGCCAGCTCGCCCCCTTTATTCCCCAAGTAGTAGCCGAGCGCTCCACCAAGCAGGCCGCCGAAGGCGGTACCAATCACGGGAACAAAAGACAGCATTGCCGCACCAGCCGCAGCCCCAGCCCATGCGCCAGCAGCCCCACCGACTGCTTCAGAAGTTGCAGTGATTTTTTCGTCAGTGCGAAGCTCATCAGAGAGAAGCTTGGGGACAAGTTGATATGCTTCATATCCGGCTGTTAAGAGAGCCGGACCACCACCTTTGACCATAGGCATAGAGAACTTTTGCCCACGCGATGGAGTGACAGGCTTACTGGCGCTTGGAGCATCCTTACCCGGCGTGGCCTTTCTTGATGGCGGCAAGCCCTTTGGTGGATTAACCATATAAACGGGAACCGGGGTTTTCATACCACCAAAACCCCCTCGGCCACTGCGCCCACCTGCCGCATCATCTCCTGATGCCTGCCCGGCAGTGCGCCACCAGTCGACCCCTTTCTTTATCGCCGTACCGGCCTGCCAAGCCTTCCGCGCAACAATCGCACCAGCGCCGACATAGGCGATAGCCTTGCCCATTTCAAACCAGCGCTGCACATCTTCACTCTTGAGCTCTCGCAGCGATGCAGCGAGCGATTCAATGGGGCCGCTGAGTTCGCTGGTCGAAAACTGCATCCAGGCGGTGTTTAAGTTGTTGAGTAGCGCTCCGTAAGAGTCAGCCATTGTTTGTGAGTCATTGATAAGGATCTGAACGTCGGCTGCTGACTTCATAAACGTGTCAACCGTGTCAAATTGGCCGTTATCTTTAAAGTCTTGGATGAATGACAAGAACCCCCGAGCTGACTCTGAATCGGTAAAAATGGTTCCAATTTTGCTCATGTCACCATTGGTTCTGCGCACAATGTCCTGCATGAGATCCGGGAGGGGGCGCAGCACCTTCTCCCCTCGCTTGAGCGCTTCCTCATCAAAAACTTTGACACCACGTTTCTGCAGGGCCTTGATGGTGGAGTTGTTATTAAATGCCCGCATCACAGCTTCAAAAGTGGTTGCAGCCTGCTCAGATGAACCAGCGGTTCTTCGGAACATTTGCAGGGTAGCCCCCATTTCTTGAAGCATCTCCGTGCCTGTTCTGTTGCTCGACGCGTAAGCGGATACAACTCGAGGACCAAGAGCTGCCAAGTTCTGTAGCGTGAACGCCCCATCTTTACCTTGGGATATCATCCGAGTGATGGCTTCTTGGGTTTGATCTGCGGTAAGCCCCAACTTTTGCAACTCAGCCATGAATGCACCAACCGCATCACCCGACGCCCCAGAGGCACTGATGGTCATGGCCATCGTCTCGCGGTTAGCCAACGCCCAGTCAAGGTCGCCAGTCATCTCCACTATCTGGGCTACGCCTGCTTCAAGCGCAGCGTAGTCAATGCGGATATGGCTGGCCTGGGCGGTAGCCAGCAGTTGATCCCGAACCTCTTTCATCTCCTTTGCGGTCTTGCCTGATGCGACCTGCAGTGAGCGCAATCCCCGGTCCATTTTCACAACATTGCTAACAGCAGCCGCAGCTGCGGCCCCGCCAGCGATGGCCGTGTAGCGGTTGCTGAGGTTATCTAACCCCTGGCCGGCAAGGTCTGCGCTTTTTTTCATGAGCGCGATGTTACGAGCACTACGAGAAGCCATGCTTCCCAGGGCCTGCTCGTTGCGCTTGGCCCGCTGTGCAAGGTTTCCTCCGAGATCGAGGACCAGTTCGGTGCGAAGACTATTGCTCATGGCGGATCCGTTTTATGTGGGAGAGGAGGCTAAAAAATCGGCCCAACGTCAGAGCCGATATTTCAGATTGAGAGGTATGAAGCCTTGTTCCGAGCACCACAGCCAGCTTCTCAATGTCTGCGTGGTGTCGGCTAATTTCGCCCCCGCTGTTCCACCCCCTTAAGCGCGGCGGCATCAAGCGCATCTGCCTTGCTGTTGAGCATGTCGAGATCGCCTGGCGTGATATTGTTCATCATCGCCAGTGGGATAGGCCCCCGAATTTTGCCAAGCTGCTTGATTTGATGGCGAAGCAGGTTAATTCCTACCAAAGTCGGGCTCATAATCAATGCATAACCCTCCGGGGTTGGCACCAATTTTTCTGACTCCTCCTGAGCTTTGGTGATATCGCCAACAGTCAGCGAGCCAAGCGTGACCTCGTGCAACAACTCCTGCTCACCATCTTTGCCAAATGGAACGCCGTCTTTGAGTGAAAAGGTCACTGTTGCCATTTAGACCTCCTTACACGCGATAGCGGCAAACTTCACATCTACTTCGTTGCCGCTGATTTTTGCTGGCTCACCGTCGCGCCAGGCGTCGATGAGCATGTAGGTTTTGCCGATATCGGTCACG
>JBOFBS010000472.1:0-2600 GCA_051645725.1 Aeromonadaceae bacterium
GCTGTTGAGCGGCTGCCAGCGCAGTGGTGTCGCCGAACGACGTGCAGGGAAGAAACCGACGGTCGGCACATCCAGCGCCGCCGCAATGTGCAGCGGGCCCGTGCTACCAGCGATGAAGAGGGCGGCATTGGCGATCACCTGACAAAAGCGCGGCAGCCCCTCGTTGGAGCGATAGACATAGGCATGTCCTCCACCTGCCACCACCCTCTGCGCCAACTCTTCGGCCATCTGCTCCTCGCCTGGACCCGCAGTTAGCACACAGGGGTGATCGGCCCAACCTGACTGCAGCCCCAGAATAAGCTCGGCGTATTGCTCAAGGGAGAGATTAGTGGCCGAGCCCCCCGTGCCGCAGTGCACCATGAGCCAGGGCTTGGCCGGATTGATCCCCAGCAGACCGGCTGTGTCACCACGCACCGCCGCCAGCAGACCATCGGCAAAGCGTAGGTAGGGCGCCTGGGGCTCCACCGGGGAGATCCCCTGCTGCTGCAGGTAGTGGCGCACCAGATCCAGATTGTACTGATACTCGGGTTTCTCCGAGCGGGAGCGACGCTGCACCAGGCGGTGGTTATAGAGAAACTGGGCCAGCTTGGTAGCTGGCGCTAGCCGGTAGGGAATGTGGCTGCGCCAGAGCAACCAGGCGGTACGCCAACGGGAGAAGAGGGCAATGGCCGCATCAAAACGCTCCTGCCTGAGTCGTTTCTGCAGCTGCAGCCGTTCACGGCAGGGGGCCTTGGCGCCCGGGTCCAGTATCACCTGATCGATCCAGGGGCAAAGCTCGGCCAAAGGGGCCGTATAGGCGGGAACCAGGGCCGTCACATGACAGTCGCAAGAGGCCTTGAGCATGGCAAAGCTGGGCCAGGCCAGCATGAAGTCGCCAATCTTATCATTCCGCACCACCAGGATACGCCGCATCCCCTCTCTCCTTGCTACAGCTTGAGTGGCGGCTATTCTTGCCAAAGGCGCTGCCTTTCACAAGCGCACATCCGTATAATAAGCTGAGATTTTTCGTGCGAGGAGCCGCTCATGTACACCAAGGCCCTGTTTCCAGGCACCTTTGACCCCCTGACCCTGGGGCATCTGGATATTATTCGCCGAGCGGCCGCCCTGTTTGATGAGGTGGTGGTCGCCATCGCAATGAGTCCGGGCAAGCGCCCCCTCTTCTCGCTCGAAGAGCGGGTTGCCCTGGCGCAGGAGGCCTGTGCAGAACTGCATAATGTGCGTATCGAGGGATTTAGCGGCCTGCTCATCGACTTCGCGCGCCAACAAAAAGCCTCTGTGCTGGTACGCGGTATCCGGACCATGACCGATTTTGACTACGAGAATCAGCTGGCGGCCATGTACCGCCAATTGATGCCGGAGCTGGAGGTGGTCTTCCTGCCGCCCAACACTGGCTTCAACTTCATCTCCTCCACCCTGGTACGTGAAGTGGCGCTACATGGCGGCGAGGTGGCGCAATTTGTCACACCCACCATAGCTCAAGCGGTCAAGGCCAAACAGCTCACCCCCTGAATTGCCGCCATGCCAAGGCTCAACGCTGACAGCAGGGACAGTAGACAGTGGTTCTCTGCCCCTGACGCAGCTCCTCCAGGGGATGCCCACAGCGGGTACACGCCTGACCGGCACGACCATAGACCTGCAACTCCTGGACAAAGTAACCTGGACGGCCATCGGCCCGGGTGAAATCCTTGAGGGTGGTGCCCCCCTGGCGGATGGCTCGGGCAAGCACGGCCCTCACCTCTTCCACCAACCGCTCGCACTCCTCCAGGCTCAGGCTGCTGGCGGCCCGACGCGGATCGATCCCGGCCGCAAACAGCGACTCATTGGCGTAGATGTTGCCGACCCCCACCACCAGATGGTTATCCATCAGCCAGGGTTTGATTGCGCTCTGCTTGCGGCGATTACGTTCATGCAGATAGCGCCCGGTGAAAGCCTCGGTAAGTGGCTCAGGGCCCAGGGTGGCCAGCAGGGGGTGTTGATGGGGATCTCCCGAGGTCCAGAGCAGGGCACCGAAGCGGCGGGCGTCGTTTAGCCGCAGCAGCTTGCCGTTGTCGAGCTCTATGTCCACATGATCATGCTTCTCGGCAGGGGTGCCGATAGGCAGGATACGCAACCGCCCCGACATCCCCAGATGGAGGATGGCGGTGCCCAGCGTGGAGTAGAGCAGCAGGTATTTGGCCCGCCGTTCGACTCTCTCTATGGGACACCCCACCAGCAACTGGATCTCGCCAGGTATGGGCCAGCGCAGGGCCGGGGTACGCACCACCACTCTGGTCACTCTATGACCTAGCAGCCAGGGCGCTATCCCCTGTCTGCTAACCTCGACCTCGGGTAACTCGGGCATATCCGCTACTCCCCAGCCTGAGTGTGCTGCTGCAGCTTGGGGTGTTGCTGCAGATAGTGCTCAACCTGTTCACCAAAACTGTATTCGTAACTGAACTTACGGCTGTCATGGGCTGCCACCAGGTTAACGGCAATACAGTAGCATGCCGCCCACAACAGATAACGGCGCAGTTTTTGTTCCCTTCCCTGCGACCACTGCTCCAGCAGTAACAGCAGGGGGAAGAGGGCAAAGGGGAAAACCAGCGTCAGATGCCAGTAGC
>JBOFBS010000473.1:0-8843 GCA_051645725.1 Aeromonadaceae bacterium
GGTACGGATCCCCATCTTGCGGTTGCAATCCGGGCAATCGATGTCGGTGAGGATCATCTGATTGCTGCGCATTCCCCCCTCACTGGCATCCGACTCAGCCTTGTGCAAGGTCGCGCGGAAATCGGCATAGAAGTCATCCAGCTTGTGTTTCCAATCCAGCTTGCCCTGCGCTATGGCATCAAGCGAATCTTCCATCTGTGCCGTGAAGTCATAACTCAACAGCTCGCGGAAGCTCTCCACCAGACGCTCGGTGACTATCTCCCCCATCTTCTCGGCATAGAAGCGGCGGCTCTCCACCTTCACATAGCCACGCTCCTGTATGGTCGAGATGATGGCGGCATAGGTTGAAGGACGACCTATGCCCCGCTTCTCCAACTCTTTAACCAGAGCCGCTTCGGTGAAACGAGCCGGTGGCTTGGTGAAGTGCTGCTTGGGATCCAGCGCGACCAGCCCCAATGCCTCTCCTGAAACCACCGAAGGTAACTCAATGTCCGCCCCCTTGTTGCCCATGGGTGGCAGCGCCTTGGTCCAACCGGCAAAACGCAAGATGCGCCCCTTGGCCTTCAGCTCATAGTTGGCGGCCTGCACCGTCAGGGTGCTGGAGTCATAGAGTGCAGGTGTCATCTGACAGGCCACAAACTGTCGCCAGATCAGATCATAAAGACGAACCGCATCGCTCTCCATGTCCTCAATCTTCTCTGCCTTCAGACGCACATTCGAGGGACGGATCGCCTCGTGTGCCTCTTGGGCGTTAGCCTTGGAACCATACTGGATGGCGCTCTCGGGCAAGTAGCTGGCTCCGTACTCACTCTCGATATAGCCGCGGACCGCCTCAAGCGCTTCCTGGCTCAGGTTGGTGGAGTCGGTACGCATGTAGGTGATGTAGCCCGCTTCGTAGAGACGCTGCGCCATCATCATGGTTTTCTTGACACCAAACCCCAGGCGAGTGCTAGCCGCCTGCTGCAGGGTCGAGGTGATGAAGGGAGCCGATGGCTTGCTGCTGGTTGGTTTATCTTCTCGACTCACCACCTGATAGCGGGCCTGCTGCAACACGGCACAGGCCGCATCGGCCTGAGCCTGGGTCACGGGGGCGAAACTCTTGCCATCGCACCCCACCACCTCCATGCGCAGAGCCTGCTTGGCTTGCGTTAGCAGATCCGCATGCACATCCCAGTACTCTTCAGGGACGAACGCCTTGATCTCGCGCTCCTTCTCGACGATGAGGCGCACCGCGACCGACTGAACCCGACCAGCAGAGAGACCGCGTGCCAGCTTCTTCCACAACAGGGGCGAGACCATATAGCCCACCACCCGATCTAGAAAACGTCGCGCCTGCTGGGCATTGACACGATCCTGATTCAAGGTGCCGGGCTCGGAAAATGCCTCTTGGATGGCCGACTTGGTGATCTCGTTAAAGACCACACGCTTGAAACGAGTATCATCTCCGCCGATCAACTCCCGCAGGTGCCAGGCAATGGCTTCCCCTTCGCGGTCCAAGTCGGTTGCCAGATAGATGGTTTCGGCTTTTTCCGCCAGAGACTTCAGCTCGTTGACCACCTTCTCCTTGCCAGGCAGCACCTGATAGCGGGCTGCCCAGCCATGTTCAGGGTCTATGCCCATGCGCGTAACCAGCGCCTGATAATCGCGCTGCGCTTTCTCCGCTTCACTAAGACCCTTGGCACTCTTGCGCACCACAGGTTTCTTCTCTTCCTTTTCTTCGCCTGCACTGCTCGCACCGCTGGTAGGCAGATCCCGCACATGGCCAACACTGGACTTAACAATGAAGTCCTTGCCCAGATATTTATTGATGGTCTTGGCCTTAGCCGGAGACTCTACAATCACCAAAGATTTGCCCATAGACGCTTATTCTGTCCTTTTATCAACCCAGGCTAGAGAACGAGATGATGCCGCTCATGCGGCATCTACTATTTATTAAAATGGAAGTGCTGGCGCCGAGAATCAACCTTTTTTATCGCTGACATTACGCTTAACACGTTTTTTGCTCCATCAGCGTGAGACTCGACCCACTTTGGCTGGCGCATTCAAGCGGCCACTTTATCCCTTAAACGGCATGCGCAGGTAGTGCCAATAACGGCTAAAAACCTGCTCAAGCGCCAAGGCTGCACTGCGGCCCAGGCGCTCACTGAGCCCTTTGGGCTGTTTGAATTGCACTCTAACCACCTGTTTATGGCCATACTGCTCCATCAGATAATCATCACTGGTACGCAGTTCATCCACCAGGTTCAACTGTTTAGCCTCATGACCCAGCCAGTGCTCCCCGGTTGCCACTTTGTCCAGATCCACGCGGGGTCTATGCTGTCCGACAAACTGCTTGAACTGCTGGTGAACCGACTCCAACTCTTCACGAAACTTTTGCCGTCCCGCTTCGTCATTTTCCCCAAACAGCGTCAGGGTACGTTTGAATTGTCCGGCTGTGTGTTGCTCAAAATCGATATCATGCTTTTGCAACAGACGGTGAAAATTGGGTAGCTGAGCAACCACACCGATGGAGCCCACGATCGCAAATGGCGCGGCCAGGATATGTTGTGCCACGCAGGCCATCATGTAACCCCCACTGGCCGCCACCTTGTCAATAGCCACGGTAAGGCGCAGACCGCGATCCCGTATCCGTTGCAACTGCGAGGCACACAGACCATAGCCATGCACAACGCCGCCTCCCGACTCAACGCGCACCAGCACCTCATCCTGCTCCTTGGCTATGGCCAACACTGCCGTGATCTCCTCACGCAGCGAGGCCACCTCTTTGGCTTCCATTCCTCCTTTAAAATCAATAAGAAACAAGCGACTTGCGGAAGAGTTTGCCAGCCCCTGTTTCTTTTTGGCCTTAAGCTCGGCCTTACGTTCCTTCTCCCGCGCCTTGAGTGCCGATTTATCCAGCAAGGCAGCTTCCAGCTGCTCTTTGGTCTCCTCATAGTGGGCAGTCAGATCTTGCAGCTCCAACTCCCCCTTACGGGCTTTCTGTTTGGCCGCCGTGATGATCACTATGACCAACCCTACGACCAACAGGGAGATAAGGCTGACACTTTTGGCTAAAAACGCCAGATAATCAAAAAGGTAGTCCACGGTTTACTCCAAGAGAAGGAAAAAGCGGCCCATTCTACGAGCTTTTGTTACTGGGGCCAAATATGCTGCACACAGCCTGCTAACCTCACCTCAAAATGTTTACCAAGAGAGGAGAAATCTAGTAAAAATGCGTAGTTTTTCAGTACACTGCGCACAGGAAAAATAGCTCAAGGGACGGCTAACGTGTTGACCTATAAAGCGCCTTACGATCTGCTGCGCAACAAGATCATACTGGTTACGGGTGCAGGTGAGGGGATAGGACGTGAAGCGGCCATGACCTATGGCACACATGGCGCCCAGTTGATCCTGCTGGGACGTACGCTGAGTAAACTGCAGGCGGTGCAGGGTGAATTAGTTGCCAAAGGAGCCCTCCCCCCCGTTCTGATCGAGTTTGATCTGCTACAAGCGCATCAGGCCGATCATCACGCGTTAGCCGTGCGTTTTGAGCACGAGTTTTCACGTCTGGATGGTCTGCTGCTAAACGCAGGCCTGCTCGGCAGCCTGACACCCATAGCCCAAATTGCTGAGCAGGAGTGGCAAGATGTGCTGCAAGTCAACCTGACGTCAACCATGCTGATGATACAGGCCATGCTACCCCTGCTCTCGGCCAGCCCTCGCGCCTCAGTGATCCTGACCAGCTCGGGTGTCGGTCGCCGTGGCAGAGCCAACTGGGGGAGTTATGCGGTCTCCAAGTTTGCTACCGAAGGGCTGATGCAGGTGCTTGCCGATGAGTTGCGTGACACAACCATCCGCGTCAATTGCATCAATCCGGGAGCCACCCGAACTCGAATGCGCGCCCAGGCCTGTCCAAATGAAGATCCAGCCACACTAAAAACAGCAGCCGAGATAATGCCGCTCTATCTTTATCTTATGGGTGATGAGAGTCAGGCCCGGCACGGTGAGAGCCTGGATGCCCAACCCAGGCCGGGTCGGGCTGGTACACAGTAACCCCGCTCGTCACTCTCTGGCCCCGAACCTTAGATCATTCGGCCCTAATATGCTGAACCTAACTATGGAATCTAACCTATTATGTTTCGTCCCAAGAGCACGCTCGAGCAGTGGCGTATCTTTCAGGCTGTGGTCGAATTTGGCGGTTACGCCCAAGCTGCGGAGAAATTGAACAAAAGCCAGTCCTCTCTTAATCATGCCGTGGCCAAGCTACAGCAAACCCTGGGAGTGGCCCTGTTGGAAGTTCGAGGAAGAAAAGCCTTTCTGACCGAAGAGGGCGAGGTCTTCCTGCGCCGAGCCAAACAACTTACCCTGCAGATGGAGGAGTTGGAGCTGCTGGCATACAACATTCACCAAGGGTGGGAAGCCGAAGTCCGACTGGCCATTGAACTGGTCCACCCTCGCCCCCTGCTCAATCGCGGTCTACAACTCTACTACCCCAAGTCCCGAGGCACCCAGTTACAGCTGATTGACACCGTCTTGACCGGGTCGACAGAGGCGATCGAAGAGCAGAGTGCCGACCTGGTGATCACGGGGCATGTACCCAAGGGATATATGGGGGAACCGCTAGCCGAAATCACCTTGGTCCCCATTTGCCATCCTTTGCATCCACTGGCGATAAGTGAACAGACCCTATCTGCGGCGGATCTGAGTCAGGAGCTGCAGATTGTCATCAAGGATACCGGCAAATCGCCCCGTGAATTAACCGGCTGGTTGAAAGCGGAGCAGCGCTGGACTGTGAACAATTTTCATGAGGCGATCGGCATCCTGCTCTCCGGCTTGGGTTTTGCCTGGCTGCCCGTTCACCTGGTAGAGCCTCTGCTGCTGCAAGGACGCCTGCATCACATCAAACTCAAGGAGAGCAGTGCCAGAAAGTTCTTCACCCACTTGGTCGTCCCCAACCCAGAACGTTTGGGTCCTAGCGCCAGCCGACTGCTGGAGTGCCTGCGCACCAGTCATAAACTCCACAGCTGGCAAGAGGATAAGAGCGAACCGGATCTCAAGACATCAGGCTTCGCGGACTCGACTCATCAGGAGTAGCGCGACCAGAGTAAGCAGCAGAGCCACGGCGAACACGCCGTGGTAGCTCCACCACTGGGCGATAATGCCCGCCACACAACCGCCTAAAATCGAGCCGCTGCGGATGCTGTTACTAAACAGGGTCGTTGCTTCCCCAGGCTGACCCGGCATCAAATCTTGAAAGTAGGTCATGCCCATACCCGCCAGAATGCCGATGAAGATGCCATTACACAGCTGTAAAGCGAGCAGCCATAGAGGGGTTGCCGGTAACCAGGTCAATCCTGTGTAAAACAGCAGGCCAGCCAGTACGGCAAGCAGCATGAGGGGTTTCTTGCCAAGCCAGTGACTTGCATACCCCGCCGCTAACATTACGGGGATCTCCAGTGCCGCTGCCAAGCCCATCATCCACCCGGCCAACTCCTGTGGCAGAGACAACTCCCGTGAGAGGTAGAGCGGCATGTTGATAAGGTACATACTGTTGCAGGTCCACAGGCACAAGGAGGCTAAAAACAATCGCCGTACCTCGCCATTTTTCCGTAAGCCGCCACGCGGCAACTCATGCCCGGCCGTCACCTTGCCCAACTCGGGTAATCCTAACCCAACCACCAGCAGGCATAGCAGATAGGCCACCATACCTAAGCCAAATAGTGCGGCAAAACCGTAACCGGTTGCCACCGCAAATGCCAGCGGCGGCCCGACCACCCAAGCCAGGGAAAATTGTGTGCGCATGATGGCGCTGAACATGGTGGCCGACTTTCCCTGCTGCTCACTATATTCACGGGCCAATGCAAAAAGTTGAGGTGAAGAGGTTGCCCCTATGCTGAGTAACGCAATCCCCAGGGTGAGCAACAGCAGGTAACTGCGGCTAACGGCAAAGAGTAAGCAACTAGCCATCCCAGCCAAACAGCAGATCAGGATCAGCTTTTTACGGCTCCCCCGATGATCGGATCGCCTAGCCAACCACTGACTCACCACTATGCCAGCCAGGGCATTGGCGGTATAAAAGAACCCCACCCAAAAGGGGGTGACCTTGACGACATCACTTAGAAACAGGCTCATGGTCGGGATAAAAAAAGCGGCCCCGGTTCCGGTAAGAAAGGTCACCGCCATAAACGCCAAACTTGTTCTGTGCAATTCCAGCCAGTGGATCAGTCTAAACAAGAGCCTATCTCCCTTAGGTCAGCACCTATTGTAAAAATAGCCAGGCTTTTATCACAAGCGCGGGTTGCCCCGGGCGAAAGTTATCCTTAAAGTGCTCTTTCACTCCGCATTTGAGAGAGCGCGATGTTTGACTTTGACCTGCCCATCGATCGCCGTCAGACCCAGAGTCTGAAATGGGACAAGTTTGGCGACAGAGATGTACTGCCACTTTGGGTTGCTGACACGGATTTTAAAGCCGCACCGGCCATTATCCAGGCCCTGCATCAACGCATCGATCACGGCGTATTCGGTTACAGCCGTCCCTCGCCCCGGCTCATCCAACTGGTCATCTCGCGTATGCAAACGCTTTATGGCTGGAACATTGAGCCGGAGTGGTTACTCTTCATGCCTGGCGTAGTGCCTGGTTTGAACTTCGCCTGCAAGGCCTGGTGCCAGACAGATCGCCACGTTATCACCCCCACCCCTGTCTACTACCCCTTCTTGCACGCGGCTGAGCATACGGAGCGGCAGGTCAGCCACCTCCCCATGAAGCTGGTCGATAATCGCTGGCTACCTGATTTCGCGACTCTGGAGCTGTTGGCTCCCACGGCAGATCTCTTACTGTTGTGCAACCCGCACAACCCGGGTGGCACTGTCTTCACCCGCCAGGAGCTGGAGCAGATTGCCGACATTGCCCGCCGTCACAACCTGGTGGTCTGCTCTGATGAAATTCACTGCGACCTGCTGCTAGAGCCAGGAGTAGCTCATATCCCATTCGCCAGTCTGAATGAGGATGCGGCACAGCGCAGTGCCGTTCTGATGGCTCCCAGCAAGACCTTCAACATCCCCGGCCTCTGCTGCTCGTTTGCCATCATTCCGAACAAGCGCTTACGCCACCAGCTGCAGCATGCCATGCGTGGCTTGCTGGCGGATAATAATCTGTTGGGTTTCATTGCGGCCGAAGCGGCATATGCCGAGGGCGAAGGTTGGTTGAAGGAACAACTCGATTACCTAAGAGCAAATCGCGATCTGGTGATGACTCGACTTGGCTCCCTACCCGGCATTCATATCGCGACGATTGAGGCAACCTACCTGGCCTGGATCGATGTTTCAGGTTTGGGTATGGAGAATCCGATAGCCGAATTCGAAGCAGGTGGCGTCGGTCTCTCACCGGGAGCCCAATTCGGTGATGGTCACTTTGTACGGCTCAACTTTGGCTGCCGTCGAGCCATTCTCGAGCAAGCGCTGGAACGCATGGAGCGAGTCATCGCACCATACCTCAAATGAGCACTGATACCACCCAACTTACCTGGCTGCATCTGATTGGATGCAGCTTTTTCATTTTAACTCAGTCGCTTAGTTATAAACTGACCTATCATTAAATTGCATTTCTCACTCAAGATCGTTAAGGTTTTTTTGCGATACGGCAGCATTAGTTGCACAAACAGACCTGCCCTACGCCATCCCGATAAGGATCTAGCATGTTCATCAGCAAATATCTCAGCATGACGTTTGGCCTTACTTGCCTGCTAGTGGGGTCATCTATGACTCAAGCAGCCACCAGTAAGCTGACCATTGGCACAGGCAGTGTCACCGGCGTCTATTATCCAGCTGGCGGCGCCATCTGCCGCTTGATCAACAAGGATCAGAAGCAACATCACCTGCGCTGCAGCGTTGAAGCCACAGATGGTTCTATTTCCAACCTGCAGAGGTTGCAAAGCCACAAACTGGAGCTGGCCATAGTGCAATCTGATGCGCAGAAAGCCGCGCTCTACGGAAGTGATGCGTTTAGCGAAGCGGGGCCCAACCAAGCACTGCGTAGCCTATTTAGCCTCTACGTCGAACCTCTGACGCTAGTCGCCCGGCAAAACAGTGGCATTAGCACCCTGACTGACTTGCCCGGCAAGCGCATTGACATAGGTAACCCTGGCTCTGGGGACCGCAATACCATGAACAACCTGCTGCAAGCCATGGGTTGGCAATTGTCACAATTTTCAGCGACCACTGAGCTCAAGGGAGCGGAACGCGCTCAAGCCCTGTGTGATGAGAAAATTGATGCGTTTGTGTATGTGGTCGGACACCCTAGCGGTACCATCAAAGAAGCCAGCAGCAGTTGCGACATTGGCCTGGTCCCGGTCACTGGCCCCCAGATCGATGCCTTGTTAACAGCGCATGCTGAATATGTACCGACAGTGATCTCAGGCAATCTCTACCGCGGCGTAGACCAAGACACGCCCACATTTGGTGTTTCAGCCACGGTTGTCACCACGGCCGAGTTAAGTGACGAGGCCGCCTATCATGTGGTAAAAGCCGTATTCGATAACTTTGAACAATTCAAACGCCTGCACCCGGCCTTTGCAAACCTGAAAAAAGAGCAGATGGTCAAGCAAGGCCTGACAGCCCCACTTCATCCTGGCGCACTCCGTTATTATCAAGAGCAAGGACTATTGGGCGCTCCACCGCCCAATAAATAATGACGCGCGGTTACCAGCACAAAATGCAAAAGGCCCGTCAGTGACGGGCCTTTTGCTTTTTGTGCTGGTAACCGCGCGTCATTATTTATTGGGCGGTGGAGCGCTCAATAGTCCTTGCTCTTGATAATAACGGAGTGCGCCAGGATGAAGTGGGGCTGTCAGGCCTTGCTTGACCAT
>JBOFBS010000474.1:0-14973 GCA_051645725.1 Aeromonadaceae bacterium
GGATTGACTCTTGGTTTTTCCCGCTAAAAATAAGCAAGTAGGGCTGTCGCCCAGGTATGATTGCGTCTCTAATGCAAGCCGTTTTGTTGTTGGCTGGGTTGGCTGGGTTGGCTGGGTTGGCTGGGTTGGCTGGGTTGGCTGGGTTGGCTGGGTTGGGTGGATGTCCCGTTTTGTTTTTTTCCGAAGGTTTGAAAGTGGATGTCCCGTTTTGTTCGTTTTGTTTTCTTGGGCTGTGCGGTAAGTTAGCCTAGAGCTTAAGTAGCTGAGATAGTCAACTTGATGTAACACTCGAGGCCGAGAGTAGTGTGGCAATGGGTTTCGTGACCGAACTGACAGAAGCCATGTACGAATACAGGGATGATAGCGAGCAGCTAGTGCTTTTTTCTTAGATTGTGCATCGGCCCACTTTGGATGACCGGTGTCATTAGCTGGCATTAGCGACAAGATAAGGAGTGTAACTTGGTATCAGTAGGACCAGGATCCATGAGTCAGGCCCGGGAGGCGATCAATCAGACCATGGCTCTCGTACTGGCAGGGGGGAGAGGTAGTCGCCTGATGCAACTGACTGCCAATCGAGCTAAACCGGCTGTCCACTTCGGTGGTAAATTTCGGATTATCGATTTTGCCCTCTCCAACTGCATCAACTCGGGGGTGCGTCGGGTCGGGGTGGTCACCCAGTACAAATCCCATAGCCTGTTGCGTCATCTGCAGGCGGGGTGGTCGTTTTTGCGCTATCAGATGAATGAGTTTATCGACCTCTTGCCGGCCCAGCAGCGGGTGGATGAGGTGAATTGGTATCGTGGTACCGCTGATGCCGTTTATCAGAACCTGGATATAGTGCGTGATTATGCACCCAAGTACATTCTGGTGTTGGCGGGTGATCATGTTTACAAGATGGATTATGCCACTTTGCTGCTGGATCATGTGCAGCTAGGCGGGCCTGTTACCGTGGCTTGCATTGAGGTGCCTCGCACCGAGGCATCGGCTTTTGGGGTCATGCAGGTGGATGAGAGCCGCAAGATCACCGATTTTGTCGAAAAGCCTGAAGAGCCTCCAGCTATGCCTGGTGATCCCGATAAGGCACTGGTCTCAATGGGTATCTATGTCTTTGATGCCGCCTATCTTTACCAGTTGCTGGAAGAGGACCAGGAGGATCAGCTTTCCCGTCGGGATTTTGGCATGGATATCATTCCCAAGGTGGTGCGACAGGGCTTGGCTCACGCCCACCCCTTTGGTTACTCCTGTGTTCGCAACCGGGGCCATAAGGATGGTTGTTACTGGCGTGATGTCGGGACAGTTGACTCTTTTTGGGAGGCGAACATGGATCTGGCTTCCGTGGTGCCAGAGCTGGATCTCTATGACGAAGGGTGGCCCATCTGGACGAATCAGAAACAGTTGCCACCGGCCAAGTTTGTTCAGGATTATGAGGGGAAATCCGGCAGTACTCGCAACTCTGTCTTCTCTGGCGGCGTGATAGTGAGTGGTTCGGATATTGGTAACTCGGCACTCTTTACCGGAGTACGGGTACACTCCAATTGTAAGCTCGAAGGTGTGGTCGCCTTTCCTGATGTGGTGATCCACCGAGGTTGTCGCCTGAATAAGGTTATCCTCGACAAGCAGTGTGTGCTCCCCCCAGGAACCGTTATAGGTGAGGATGCCGAGGCCGATGCTCGTCGTTTTTATCGCAGTGATAACGGTGTAGTGCTGGTGACCAAGAGCATGCTCAAGGCTCTGGGTATGAATGCGGGGGCCGATGTGATGGAGCCGAGGCCGGATCGTCCTCGTTAGCGAGTCGATGGCCAAGCAGGAGCATGATGCTCCTGTGCTTTTTTCGGGATCATCTCATCGAAACAAGCATCCAGGTGTCAGTGGTAGCGTCTGCTACTTGCTAATATGAGTCCCTTATCTTCTGCAGGAAGACCCCATGCGTCAGATCACCTCCTGGGCACAATACTATGTGGATTGGCTAACCCGCCTTGGGATCATTCGGTTCAGCCTGTTGTTGGCTTTCTTCATCATACTATTGGCCGTAGTGATACAGATGGGGGTGACGCTACTGCTGCGCGGTGCTGTCGATACGGTCGATATAGTGCGCTCTGTCTTCTTTGGTTTATTGGTCACGCCATGGGCCGCCTATTTTTTAACGGCGGTAGTTGATGAGCTGGAAGACTCGCGCCAGCGGCTGACGCATATGGTCAGCAAGTTGCAAGAGATGCGGGAGCGGGATCAAGCCTTGAATCTGCAACTGCAGAGCAATATCAGCCAACTGAATCAGCAGATTGAAGAGACGCTGCGAGTTGAGGTCGCGCGCCAGCAGGCGATGTCTGAACTTAAGGCCGAGGTGAAGAGGCGTGAACAGACCCAGGCCGAGCTGGAAGAGCGTAATGCTTTGGTTCGCTCCTTCATCGACAGCTCACCGGATCTCATCTACTTCCGCAACGAGGCGGGACAATTCTCAGGTTGTAACCAGGCTATGGAGCGGCTAGCCGGGCGTACCGAGGAGGAGCTTATCGGTCTGACGCCTTGGGATATCTATACTCCGGCTATCGCCGAGAAGGTAATGGAGTCGGATCGAGAGGTCTTTGCCCGTAATCGTCTCTATACCTACGAGCAGTGGATGGAGTATCCGGATGGCCATAAAGTCTGCTTCGAGATGCGCAAGGTACCCTTCTATGATGGTCGTGGAAAGCGGCTTGGGTTGCTGGGCTTTGGCCGTGATGTGACCGAGCGCAAGCGTTATCAGGAGCAGTTGGAAAAGGCCAGTCGGGACAAGACCACCTTTGTTTCCACCATCAGCCACGAGTTGCGAACCCCGCTCAACGGCATAGTAGGCTTGAGCCGAATATTGTTGGACACCCCATTAAGTCACGAGCAACGGCGTCAGCTCAACACCATACATCTTAGTGCGGTCACGCTGGGTAACATTTTCAATGACATCATAGATCTGGATAAATTAGATCGTCATAAATTGCATATAGCCCCAGCCCGTCTGGACTTGCCCGCATTCTTGCATGACCTTGAGTTGTTGACTCGGCTCATGACAGAGCAGAAGGGGCTTTACTTCAACTACGATTTCGATGGTGAGCTTCCCCACTGGGTGCTGGCTGATGGCACCCGGTTACGCCAGGTGTTGTGGAATCTGACCGGGAATGCGGTCAAGTTTACCGAAGAGGGGGGGATCAGCCTGCGGGTTTATGCCACTGAGTTGGCGCAGCGACAGGTGCGGTTGCGGTTTGAGGTGGAAGATACGGGCATAGGTATTCCGGCTGCGGAGCTCGATAAGATCTTTGCCATGTACTATCAGGTCAAGAGTCAGAAGTATGCGGTAGGAACAGGGATTGGTTTAGCCGTTGCCCATCAGCTGGTTGAAGCCATGGGCGGGACTCTGACCGCAGATAGTGAAGAGGGGCATGGTAGTTGTTTTACGTTGGAGCTGACGGTGGAGTGGCTGGATGAGACGCAAGAGGAGTTGCCTATGACCCTACCCTCCTTGCGCATCCTGATGGTGGAGGATGTGGAGCTCAATATTACCGTAGCCACTGCATTGTTGGAAAAATTAGGTCATCAGGTGACCGTGGCGCGTAATGGTCAGGAAGCCTTGATGCTGGCCAATCCGGATGAGTTTGATCTTTTCCTGTTAGACATCCAACTGCCTGACATGACGGGGTTTGATATAGCCGATGCGCTTTTGGAGCGCTATGGCCGGGAACGCTTGCCGCCCATGGTGGCATTGACGGCTAACCTCATCAGCGATAAATCCGAATATTATGACCATGGCATGGTGGCTGTGATTGGCAAGCCACTGGCGGTGGATAAACTCAACTCCACGCTTCGCGGCCTGTTTGTCAGTTGCCCACTCAATGGCACCAAAGAGTCAAGTGTGGATGACTCTGTCCTGGAGTTGGGCTTTCTTGAAGAGTATGCCAGCATGGTGGGCAAGCCTGTGCTGCTGCAGGCGGTCACCTTGTTTGAACAGATGATGCCAGAGTACCTGGCGTTGCTGGATTCCAACCTGGTTGCGCGTGATGAGAAGGGCATCGCCAGCGAGGCCCACAAGATCAAGAGTGCCGCCGGGGCCATAGGTCTCAAGAGAATTCATGCCTTGGCTAAGCAGGCACAGAGCCCCGAGTTACCCGCTTGGTGGGAAAATATCGCCGACTGGATAGAGGGTATTCGTCGTCACTATCCAGAGGATTTAGCACAGTTGAAACTCTGGCTGCAGGTATGAGCAAGGGTGGGGAAGTAAGTGCCATGGCAGAGCAGAGTAAAATGTGTTACCGGCAACTGCTGCAGGCTGAGCGTTTCAGGCCTGTGAGAGGCGAGAGCCTGTTAGCCGCCACCGAGAGTGATCGCGCCCGGGTCGTGCAGAGTGCCCCGGTGCGTCGCCTACAGCAAAAGACTCAGGTCTTTCCTCTGGATGTGAAGGCTTCGGTTCGCAGTCGCTTGACCCATTCGCTGGAAGTACAACAAGCGGGCCGCGAGGTCATGCTCGCCCTTTTGCCACGTCTGGGCGCCGAATTGCCCGAGGTCCCTCTGCTTAATCTGATGGAGATGGCCTGTCTACTGCACGATGTGGGGAATCCGCCCTTCGGTCATTTCGGTGAGTCAGTGTTGCGGGAGTGGTTGGCTCATCACCTGCCCGCCCTGTATGGGCGGAGTCTGCAGCATCCCCCCTCGGCACAGTGGCAGCGGTTGCTGCTGCCCGATCTGCTGGCGTTTGATGGCAATGCCCAGAGTCTGCGTCTGGTTCACTCATTGCAACGACTCAATCTCACCTTCAGCCTATTGGCCTCTCTCATCAAGGTGCCCACGGGCGTTATGGAGGTGGTGCGTGATGACGCTGTCATGCCAACCAAGGTGGGCTACTTTTTCAGCGAGCGCCAGCTGGTGCTCAGGGTGCGCCAAACGCTGGGCTTGCCCCCGGGAGCGCGTTTCCCCCTGGTCTATGTGATGGAGGCGGCTGATGATCTCTGTTACTGCATCGCCGATCTGGAGGATGCCGTCGATCGTGGTCTCTTAACGCTCGGGCAGTTGCAGGATCATCTATTGGCGCAGTGGCAGGGAGGCGAGTATCTGGCAGGGCTGCTGGAGTTGGGCAATCAGAGCGAGGAGGGCTTCTTCCCCGCATTTCGTCGTCAGCTGAGCCAGGATCTGGTGCAGGTGCTGGCTGATGCTTATCAGCAGCAGGAGCCCAAGATATTGGCGGGGCAGTTTGCTTCTCCATTGCTGGCCGATCAGCATCCGGCAGTGGAGACACTCTCCCTATTGCGGCGTCTGGCCCGTGAGCAGATCTTTACCCGCCGCGAGGTGGAGGCACTTGAGCTTGAAGGATATGCGGCACTGTGGGGGGTACTGGAACGTTATGCCCGCCTGCTGGCATTGCCTCGTCATGACTTTAGCGAGCTGCTGGCGGGAAGGGGGGGCGGGTGCCATCCCTTCGAGAGCCGACTCTGTCATCGACTCTCTCATCGCCATATTGAGGCGTATCATAGTGCGCTAGAGCAGGATGGGGCGGAGTTTGAGTGTGCTGATGAGCATGAGTGGTACTATCGAGTACGCTTACTGATCGATTATATCAGCGGTATGACAGACACCTATGTGCTTGAAGAGTATCGCCTGCTCTCGGGTATCTGACCTAGCCTGATTGCTTAGATGGGGTGGTGCAGGGTCCGCTACCCCGCACACCCTGTTCTGATGTTTACTGGCGCACGGGGGAAAAGCTTTTGTTGTCGCAGGTGTGGCGGACTTCGCTTTGCAGCATGTCCAGCAGCAGAATGGATCGTTTATCGCCATCCGGCTCTTGGTAGATGGCTTCGAGCCCCTGGAAGGGGCCGGCATGGATCAATACTCTGTCTCCGCAATTGGGGACCTTACTGAGTTTCGCACGCAGTTCATCTGAATCTTCATGGCACATCAGGTTAAATACCAGTTCCTTGGGTATGGTGGTCCATTGACCACCGAAACGTATGATGTGACGCAGACCCCGGGTCGAATTGAGGCGGCTGGCTGGGAAGGTTTCCAGATCTACATTGACGAACAGGTAGGAGGGAAACAGGGGCTCCATGCGAGCAGTCCGTTTCCCCTTGATGATTTTTGTTACCTCAACCATGGGATAATAGCTATCAACACCTTGATTTTTAAGGTGTTGACTGGCTCGTTCCTCTTCGCGAGGACGGCAATAAGCAAGGTACCAGCAGTTCATTATTATTTCCGTGCGGCTTTTTAGTGTAACGATAACCTCTGGATAGCAGAAAGGCCACGTAAACGTGGCCTTTCGATTATTGTCCCACAATGGATACAAAGATCCATCAGGCAGAATTACCAGCCTTTGACTACACCGCCGTTGAACAGATCAACCGCCGCCTTGTAGACCTCTTCACTCTGATAGGCCTCAACAAACTGTTTCACCTTTTGCGCGCTCTGATTATCTTCACGAGCCACGATAAGATTCACATAGGGTGACTCTTTATCCTCTACGAAGAGGCCATCGCGTGTGGGCAGCAGATTGATTTGTGATGCATAGACAGTGTTGATGATGGCCAAGTCTACATCCTCTAGTGAGCGAGGCAGTTGCGCCGCCTCCAACTCAACAATTTTCAGCTTCTTGGCATTTTCAACTATATCCAGAACGGTACCGTTCAAACCGACACCCTCCTTGAGTTTGATGAGCCCCTGCTTTTCCAGCAGCAGCAGGGCGCGACCCAGGTTGGTCGGGTCATTGGGCACCGCGACCTGAGCGCCATCTTTCAGCTCGCCCGTCGCTTTGATCTTCTTTGAGTAGCCAGCGATCGGATAGACAAAGGTGTTGCCGACGGCCACCAGCTTGAAGCCACGATCCTTGATCTGAGAATCCAGATAGGGCTTGTGCTGGAAGGCGTTGACATCGATGCTGCCATCATTCAGTGCCACGTTCGGGGTAGCAAAATCACTGAAGGTGACCACTTCGACTTCCAGGCCAAACTTCTCCTTGGCGACTTTTTTCGCGACTTCGACCACTTGAGCCTCAGAGCCGGCAATCGCACCGACCTTGATGTGGTTATCTTGTTCGCTCTTGCCGCAACCTGCGATGAGCAGGGTGGAGAGCAGAGCCGCGGCGACTGATTGCAGGGATATCTTCATGAAAACCTCCTTGGTGTGAATGAGTAGGGCTCAGCGATGGTCAACATACTTGACTAGCCGATCACCCAGGCTCTGAATGAGTTGTACCAGTATGACCAGGATAGCAACGGTAATGAGCATGACCAGGGGGTCAAATCTCTGGTAACCATAGCGGATCCCTACATCCCCCAGCCCCCCACCACCAATGGCCCCCGCCATGGCTGAGTAGTTGACTAACGTCACCAGGGTGATAGTGAGGCAGTTGAGGATGCCGGGCAGGGCCTCGGGCAGCAGCACCTTCTGGATGATCTGCAGGGGTTTGGCGCCCATGGCTTGTGCTGCTTCCACCAGACCGGCTGGTACTTCGATGAGGGCCCCCTCAATCAGACGGGCCACAAAGGGAATGGCGCCCACAGTGAGCGGCACTATGGCGGCGACTGTGCCTATGCTGGTACCCACTATCAGTCGGGTCAGGGGAATGATGGCAACCAGCAGTATGATAAAGGGCACGGAGCGCCCCAGGTTGACCAGGGTACCTAATAGTTTGTTTAGCACGGGGTGCTGCAAGATCTGGCCAGGTTTGGTCACATGCAGTGCCACTCCCAGGGGGATGCCAATCAGGCCACTGAACAGAGCCGAGGCCAGCACCATCAACAGTGTCTCCCCAAGTGCCTGCAGCAGCAGATTAATCATGGCTTCGGACATAGCCCAGTACCTCTACCTGTACGTGATGTTCACGGAAAAATGTGATGGTTTTCGTCATGGCATCGCTGTTGGCAAACAGCTCGGCCAGCAGAAACCCAAATTTGACGCCGCCGGCATACTCCATATCAGCACTCAAGATACTGATATCCACACCATAACGACGGCTCACCTCAGAGATGAGGGGGGTATCGACACTTTGACCGGTAAAACCCAAGCGTAGCAGGGGCCAGCGACCTTCACCTGGCTCCTGACTCAACCTGGCCTGATATTCATCCGGTATGGGCAGGTGAATGGTTGAGTGGATAAATTCGCGGGCCAGTTCGGTCTGGGCATGAGTGAAGAACCAGGCGACTTCCCCTTGCTCTACAAGCTCACCCTTATGGATGATGGCCACCTTATGGCAGAGGCTTTTAACCACCTCCATCTCATGAGTGATGAGCAGTATGGTGAGCCCCAGCTTGCGATTGATCTCCTTGAGCAGCGCCAATATGGAGTGAGTGGTGTTAGGGTCCAGCGCCGAGGTGGCTTCATCGCACAACAGCACCTTGGGTTCAGGAGCCAGGGCTCGGGCGATAGCCACACGCTGCTTCTGCCCACCAGAGAGTTCAGAGGGGTAGGCATGGGCCCGCTCGCTCAAACCGACCAGGGCCAGAAGGGCGTTCACCTTCTCCTCTATCTGTGAGCGGGGGAGGCCGGCCAACTCCAGGGGCAGGGCCACGTTAGCGAAAACGGTACGGGATGAGAGCAGATTGAAGTGCTGGAAGATCATGCCAATCTTGCGACGCGCCAGGGTGAGTTCAGCCTCACTCAGCGAGGTCAGATCGACACCATCGACCTCAACGGTCCCGGCCGTAGGTCGCTCCAGCAGGTTGACGCAACGGATAAGGGTGCTTTTACCAGCCCCTGAGGCGCCAATGACGCCAAAAATTTCGCCTGTAGCGACCTGCAAGTCGGTAGGTTGCAAGGCAACCACGGCCTGAGGGCCCTGCCCATAGGTCTTGGATACTTGGCTTAGTTTGATCATGGATAATTCCGCGGCAATGCCGATATTCTGGCTGCAGTAGTGAGCCGCTATAGCGATTACGGCTAAAGCAACCCAGGCTTGATGGTAAAAGATGCTAGGGGGCTGCGGGGGGGATGTCAATGGACTTTTTTATGTCTGGATGGCTAAATGGCTGATATCTTATGCCGATTATTGCATAAGGAGCCCGCGGGTGCGTTTGAGGGTGGATAAGAGGGGGGATAAGAGGCACAAAAAACGGGGCGCATGGCGCCCCGTTTGCTACTAGCGTTTGTCGAAGGTGCCGCAGAAGCGATACCCTTCGCCATGTATGGTGGCGATGATTTCCGGGGTGTCCGGAAAGGACTCAAAATGTTTGCGGATACGACGAATCGTCACATCTACAGTTCTGTCATGGGGTTTGAGTTCGCGGCCTGTCATCTTCTGCAGCAGGTCAGCGCGAGTCTGGATCTGGCCCGGATTCTCGCAAAAGTGCAGCAGAGCACGAAACTCGGAGCGGGGCAGGCGATAGCTCTCGCCGCGCGGGTTGATGAGGCTGCGGCTGTTGATGTCCAGAGTCCAGCCATTGAAGCTGTAATTTTCTACCTGATCGCTTTGAACGGCCTCACCACTACTATCACGCATGGTGCGACTCAAGAGATTGCGAGCACGTATCGTCAGTTCTCTCGGGTTGAAGGGTTTGGTGATGTAGTCATCCGCGCCTATCTCCAGCCCCAGTATCTTATCCACTTCATTGTCGCGTCCGGTGAGGAACATCAGCCCAGTCTGTCCCTTTTCTCTGAGCTCTCGCGCCAATAGCAGGCCATTTTTACCGGGCAGATTGATATCCATGATCACCAGGTCGACATCGTTGTCGCAAAGCTGGTCGTGCATTTCATCGCCATTATTGGCTTCGAGTACTGAGTAACCTTCGGCTTCGAAAATGCTCTTAAGAGAGTTGCGCGTCACTAGCTCGTCTTCGACGATCAAAATTTGAGGTGTATGCATGGCCATTACCCGAATGTTAACTATTTGTATAAATTTATCATCTAGCCCAAGCCGAAATGAAAGGGCATGCTCGCAAATTTTTAATATTGCTCACCGCTAACGATTAGAGTTGATTGGCTCTAGTTATCAGGGAACAGATTGCTGAGGAAGTCGTTTCGGACGAGGGGGATATCTTGAGCATGGAATCTACCAAGTAACAGCCAGTTAACAATGGGGCGCTAACAAAAGGTTATGACTTTCTGGGGCTTGTTTGACATATGTCAACTTTAGTTTGCAGCCCGTGCGTGGATGTAAAAAACAGGTTGTAGCATAGAAAAAAACAGCGCCCTGTTAATACAGAGCGCATCAGGTTTGCTCGGGCTCTTAAAAGTGATAGGAGACCCCGAGTTTAACGGCCTGCTGTTTCTCTTGTGTCAGGCCATACTCCGCCAGCATGGAGAGTGTCGGCAGGAGTTGGTAGGCAGAGCTGAGTTCCAACTGACTGCCGTTGAGACCTGTGTAGACCTGACGCAGCCGACTGGTTAGCAGCAGATTACTCCACTGATAGCTGACACCCGATACCAGCTGAAAGGCCGAGATGGGCCCAGCTGTTTGTGCAGATGGGGGCTCTGCGGCGGCTGCACCGGCTTCCATAAAGGTTCGCCAGTTTTGCCACTGCTCCTGGTAGCCACCGGTAAATTGCCAGTCGTAGCTTAATGATTGTTGCTGCTGCTGTTGTTGCTCCAACAGACTGGGGTGGTAGTTATGGGTGTAGAAGTTATCGCCAAATGCCGTTTTGCCTGGCTCAATCGGTGTTGTAGCAGCCCAAGTGGAGCTGCACCCCAGCAGGGCAACCGACAAGATGAGAGGCTTGAGCATGGTGAGACTCCTGTCAATAACGTATAACAAGCATGGCATAGCAGTGTTGACTGTAAAGTGAGCTCTCTACTCTTTTTGGGTTGTGGAAATACTGATTTTAGTCTGATGCCCCAAATGAGAACATCATTGGGTCAGGCTGGAATTCTCGCAACCCGCGGGGTAAATTGGCCCGCTAAAATGTGCGGAGGCGGTAATGGAGCTCTATTTTATTTTGATGGCCCCGGCCAGAGCAGAAAATGTGGGGGCTGCAGCGCGAGCGCTCAAGACTATGGGTTTTTCTCGTCTACGCATCGTTGCCAGTCAGGTTCATACCCAAGAGGAGGCCTCCTGGGTCGCCCATGGGGCACAAGAGCTATTACTCAATGCCGAGAGTTTTGCGACCCTGCCGGAGGCACTGGCCGATCTGGATCTTATCATTGCCACCACGGCTCGCCAGCGCGGACAGCATCAGGTTTATCTGACACCAGATGAGGTGCGCACTCAGATCCGCAATAAATCCGGCCTGAACCGGGTGGGGATTTTATTCGGTTGTGAGGAGTCCGGTCTCTCCAATGCCCAGTTGGCACAAGCCGATCTGGTCAGTTACCTTCCTCTGCGAGTAGGTTACCCTTCGCTTAATCTTGGGCAGGCGGTCATGCTCTATGCCTATGAGCTCACCTCCTTGTTAGATGAGAGACCACGCGAGGAGGCCACGGCTGATGTCACCACGGGTCAGGTACACGCCCTGCAATCGATATCAGCACAAATACTAGATAGCGTGGGCGTTAAGCAGGATGAAAAACTAAGAAAGTGGGTTAAGGATGGCATACCCATGCTGGCGCAGCGCGACCTTAACCTATTACATCTGCTATGCAAGGATCTGGCCCGGGCGCTTGGTAATAAAGAATAGATTGACAGCCCTACCTTCCATCCGGTATTGCTAGGGGCGTTAATTCACTCAGGTTTGATTTCCAACATGTTCTCAGTGATCATCCGCACCATCACGATTACCATTACCGGCACCACCTTGGGTGGTTTCGGGGCGGGCTGCTGAGTGCACTGACAACAGGTTCAGAAATTTCAAAGGCCCGTACCCACAAGGTACGGGCCTTTTCGTTACAGGGAGATGTGTATGCGTGTTTTGAAATTTGGCGGCTCTTCGCTGGCTGATGCCGAGCGTTTCTTGCGGGTGTCAGACATAGTGGTCAACAACCAGCAGCAGGCCCAGGTGGCACTGGTGCTGTCGGCGCCCGCCAAGGTGACCAATCATCTGGTAGCCCTGGTGGAGCAGACCAGCCGCGGTCTGGACTCTAACGGTACTCTGGTCGAGATTGAAGCCATTTTCACCCGGCTCATTACCGGGCTCAAGGCCAAGTATCCGGCCCTTGATGACGCCAAGCTCAAGGCACGTATGGAGCAGGAGTTCGCTGTGGTGCGCCGCCAGATGCAGGGCATTACCCTGCTGGGGCAGTGTCCGGACAATATTCAGGCGCAGATCTTAAGCCGTGGTGAGGCGCTCTCCATCGCCTGTATGCAGGAGTTGCTGGCGGTACGTGGTCACGAGGTGGTGCTGATCGATCCGGTCAAACTGCTGCTGGCCGAAGGTGGCTTCCTCGAATCTCATGTCAACATCGATGTCTCCCGTAGCCGTTTCCAAGCCGAGCCTCTGAAGGCCGGCGCTATCTATCTGATGGCGGGTTTCACCGGGGGGAACGCCAAGGGTGAATTGGTGCTGTTGGGGCGTAACGGCTCCGACTACTCGGCCGCCTGTCTGGCTGCCTGTGTCAGTGCCGAGTGCTGCGAGATCTGGACGGATGTGGATGGGGTCTATAGCTGCGATCCGCGCCTGGTACCGGATGCCGTGCTGCTCAAGCGCATGTCCTACAAAGAGGCGATGGAGCTCTCCTACTTCGGTGCCAAGGTGCTGCATCCTCGCACTATCGCTCCGATTGCCCAGTTCCATATCCCCTGCCTTATCAAGAACAGCTTTAATCCTCAGGGCGAGGGGACTCTCATCGCCGAGCAGGGCGATGACGAGCTGCCAGTGAAGGGGATCTCCGACCTGGCGGGTATCTCCATGATCAACGTCAGCGGCCCAGGTATGAAGGGAATGGTCGGCATGGCCGGTCGTATCTTCACTGCGGTTTCTCGCGCTGGCGTCTCCATTACGCTCATCACCCAATCCTCTTCTGAATACAGCATCAGCTTCTGTATCCACACCTATGATGCGCAGAAGGCGCGCAATATCCTGGAAGAGGAGTTTGAACTGGAGTTGAAGGCTGGCTTGCTCGAAGAGATCGAGATGCGCCACGATCTGGCCATCATCTCGGTCGTGGGTGACGGCATGCGCACCAGCAAGGGGGTTGCCGCACGCTTCTTCCTCTCCCTGGCTCAGGGCAACATCAATGTAGTGGCCATAGCTCAGGGCTCCAGCGAACGCTCCATCTCGGCCGTGGTGCCCAAGGAGAAGGTGAATGAGGCTATCAAGGCCTGTCACCAGAACTTCTTTACCAGCATGCAGTTCATCGATCTTATCCTGGTTGGCCTGGGTGGGGTGGGCGGCGCCCTGCTGGAGCAGATCCGTCGTCAGCAGCCTGTGCTGGCTGAACAGGGCATAGGCCTGCGAGTGGTCGGTCTGGCTAACTCTCGCAAGCTGGCCTTAAGCCGTGATGGCCTGGATCTGGCCAACTGGCAGGCCGAGCTTGAGGCGGCGCAACAGGGCTTTAGCCTGGCGGCGGTGAAGAAGCTGGTGGAGGAGAGTCACCTCATTAACCCCGTGATCGTCGATTGCACCTCGGATGAGAGCGTGGCCAACCAGTATGCGGACTTCCTGGCCGCCGGTTTCCATGTGGTGACCCCGAACAAGAAGGCCAATACCAGCTCGCTCGATTACTACCGTGAGCTGCGTAAGACAGCTCAGCTGACCCGCCGTAAGTTCCTGTATGAGACCAACGTGGGGGCCGGTCTGCCGGTTATCGAAAACCTGCAGAACCTCATCAAGGCGGGTGATAAACTCAAGGCCTTTGCTGGCATTCTCTCCGGCTCCCTCTCCTTTATCTTCGGTAAGCTGGATGAAGGGATGAGCTTCTCCGAGGCCACCCTGACCGCCAAGGCCAAGGGCTTCACCGAGCCGGATCCCCGTGATGATCTCAGCGGCATGGATGTGGCGCGCAAGCTGCTGATCCTGGCCCGTGAGGCGGGCATGCCCCTCAATCTGGAAGATGTGCAGGTTGAACAGGCGCTGCCGCCCGGCTTTGATGCCAGCGGCGATACCGATAGCTTCATCCGTCGTCTGCCGGAAGCTGATGCCTGGTTTGCCGAAACCGTGAGCCGCGCCCGAGCCGAAGGCAAGGTGCTGCGCTACGTGGGCTCCATCCAGGATGGCAAGTGTCAGGTGGCGATCAAGGCGGTGGATGAGAATGACCCGCTCTACAAGGTAAAAGATGGCGAAAACGCACTGGCCTTCTTCTCTACCTATTATCAACCCATTCCGCTCGTGCTGCGTGGCTACGGGGCGGGTACTGAAGTGACTGCGGCCGGGGTGTTTGCCGACCTGCTGCGGACCCTGAATTGGAAGCAGGAGGTTTAATATGGCGGTTGTTGCCTACGCACCCGCGTCGATTGGTAACGTCAGCGTCGGTTTCGACGTGCTCGGGGCGGCGCTCGCCCCGATTGACGGTAGCTTGTTGGGCGACAGGGTTGAGGTGCATGCTGGCTCCCAAGCCTTCTCGCTGGAGTGCCGTGGTCGTTTTGCCCACAAGTTACCGAGCGATCCGCAGAAGAATATCGTCTACGCCTGCTACCTGGGCTATGCCGAGGCGCTGAAGAAGAAGGGCAAGCAGATCCAGCCACTGCACATGGTACTGGAGAAGAATCTGCCTATCGGTTCCGGGCTGGGCTCCAGTGCATCCAGCATAGTGGCCGCATTGGAGGGGCTGAACGGCTTCCACGATTTTGCCCTGGACAAAGATGAGCAGCTGCTGTTGATGGGGGAGTTGGAGGGAAGTATCTCCGGCTCGGTCCACTTTGACAATGTGGCACCTTGCTATCTGGGTGGCATACAGCTGATGATCGAAGAGGCGGGCGTCATCAGCCAGTCGATCCCCGATTTTGAGAGCTGGTACTGGGTCTCCTGTTACCCAGGTATCAGCATCAGCACGGCCGAGGCGCGCGCTATTTTGCCTGCCCAATATCGGCGCAGTGATTGCCTCACCTATGGCCGCCGCCTGGCCGCTTTCATCCCTGCCAGTTACACGGGGCCGGAGGCGCTGGCCGCCCGCGTACTCAAGGATGTGATCGCTGAGCCGTATCGTCAGGCGCTGATC
>JBOFBS010000475.1:0-14035 GCA_051645725.1 Aeromonadaceae bacterium
GAAAGTCACGGTCAAGCCGGAAAGTGCCTTCTTCTGATCCTGGGCTGACCGCGTATAAGAGATCAGGCCCGTAAGCTGGGCCTGATTTTTCGATGTAACGAACTCCTCTACTACCCAGGCTACAGCCAGCCGCCAGGGCTCACTGCTCTGATCCTGTCTGCACTATACTGACCTAAATCTATTGTGTTTTAACTGGATAAGCCGTAATGATGCAGTCATATCTATGGCAATAACCCAGCCAGCTCAGCATTATTAAATTGCACATGAGGAATCCACAATGAAAGTCTCAGTGATAGGCGCAGGTGCCGTTGGCGTCTCCGTATGTGAATATTTGCTGCTCAATGGTGCCTGCGACAGTCTGGTTCTCGTTGATCTCAACCAGGAGAAGGCACAAGGAGAGATACTCGATTTTGGTCACACCACTGCCCTCACCTTTAGTCGCAATATCCGCCTGCAACAGGGTAGCTATGCCGATTGTGCCGGTAGTCGTCTGGTGATCATCACGGCAGGGGCCCAGATCCGCCAGGGGCAGACGCGCGATGAGCTGGCTCTCATCAATGCCAAGATATCAGTCGATATCGCCCGTGAACTGGAGCAGGTGGTGCCAGAGGCCATCTTGCTGTTCGCTACCAACCCCGTGGATCTGGTCTGCCGCTTCGTCATCGAGAATACCCGCTACCCAGCCGAGCGTGTTTTGAGCTCAGGTTGCGTGCTGGACTCGGCTCGCTTCATGAAAATTGTCTCCGATAAAGTAGGGCTCGATCCCAAGAACGTGATGGGGTATGTGCTAGGGGAACATGGCAAGACCAGTTTCATCCCCTGGAGCATCACCAACATAGGTGGTCTTTCCCTGGATGCCTGGTGCGACATGGTCGGGCACACCAGGCTCGATAAAGAGGCACTGTTAGGTGAAGTAAAACAGGCTGGATTTGAGATTTTTCAGAGAAAGAACAACACCAATCATGGCATTGCCGCCAGCTTGTATCGCATTGTGCAAGCCATCCTCTTCAATGAAGGCTCCATTTTACCACTAGGCGTCATGCTGCACGGCCAATATGGCATTCATGGTTGCGTATTGAGCGTTCCGACACGGGTGGATGCCCGAGGAGTGGCCCAGATACTCGAATATCCACTGACCCCAGAGGAGCTAGAGAAACTGCATGCGTCTGCGGCCTATCTGCAGCAGTTAGCCGAACAAGTCAAAACCCAGAGTGGGCTGAATTAGCGCAGGCAACAGCAAGTCTCAACCGGCAGTGTGCTGCCGGTTGAGGGTGTGGCATCAGGCCTTGGCGATAAAGTAAGGGTTGAGAATATCCGGCTTGCTGTAGCCCAAAGGGGCCCCATCCAGGGTCTCGACATGCCCTCCAGCGCCCTCCAGCACGGCTTGCGCCGCAGCCGTGTCCCACTCACAGGTCGGACCCAGGCGCGGATAGAGGTGAGCGCCCCCTTCTGCAATCAGACAAAACTTCAACGAGCTGCCTACACCGATCAGCTCGTGGGCTGAGAGCTGGTCCAGGTAAGCCTGGGTCTGCTCATTACTGTGGGAGCGACTGCCCACCACCTTCAGGCGCTCACCGACTTGAGGCGGCTTCACCTGGATGGTCTGCACCCTGATACCCTCTTTGCGCCAGGCGCCGATACCCGCCCCACCCCAATAGCTCACACCGGAGACAGGAACATGGACGACACCAAATCGGGTCCGCCCCGCCTGGATCAGCGCAATATTGACAGTGAACTCCCCGTTGCGGCGGATAAACTCTTTGGTGCCATCTAACGGATCGATAAGCCAGTAGCAAGACGAGCTCAGACGCAACGCCTTGTGTTCTTCGTCTGACTCCTCAGAAACCACAGGCCACTGGGGTGTAAGTTGTTCGAGTGCGGATTCAATCACTCGATGCGCCAACTGATCCGCTTGGGTTAGCGGAGTGGCATCAGCCTTGACTGTCACATCTATGGGGCCATCGTACACACCCAAAATGGCGCGCCCAGCCTCCTCTGCCAGCTGGATCACAGATCCCATCAGCTCGTCACTTAGTTCCATAATTCCCCTCACTAGCTACTTGTGACAGCTTACCTCAGCTCTATTCTGCTGCCTTATATCAAAAATCAATGGCTTATTTCATTTCTTCTCAGCCCCGTTTTCCACAGCAGGAAGTCAACCAGGACGCAAACTGCCTGATGCAGCAGTAATATTTTTTCTGCGCACAAACAATACTTTAGCCGGCAAGACGCCCGGGCGTTCGCCCTTTATTACCACTGGAGAAGACGATGCAATTGAAAAAGACCCTCTTTACCCTACTGCTGGCAGCACAACCTTTCGTAGGCAATATGGCGCTAGCCGCAGAGGAGAGCACAGCCGGCGCCACACCGGCACCAACTCAGGTCGAACAAGTTCGCCTGAACATCAATACGGCCAGTGCCGAGCAGTTGATGGAACTCAAGGGGATCGGTAAGAAGAAGGCGGAGGCCATCATCTCCTGGCGTACCGAGCATGGCAAATTCGCCAGCATAGAGCAGTTAGCCGAGGTCAACGGCATCAGTGACAAATTCGTTACCGAGCACAAGGCTGAGCTCTCGATAAACTAAAAATAGGTGACCGAGGCCGGAAACAGCTGAAGGCAAACGAGCTGACATCTGGCCTCAACCACAAGATGATTCTTTTCTCTGTCATCGCTTTAGGCTCTAATACAATTGGAGCCACTCATAAGCTCGGCTATGATGAGTTGAGCGAATAGCTGCAATAGCCAAGGATGAAAGATGAAAAAGAATACCACCGCAGTCCGCAAAGCCGTTATCCCTGTTGCCGGCCTCGGTACTCGTATGTTGCCTGCCACCAAAGCCATCCCGAAAGAGATGTTGCCTGTCGTTGATAAACCCCTGATCCAATACGTGGTTAAAGAAGCTATCGCGGCCGGGATCAAAGAGATCATACTGGTGACGCACTCTAGTAAAAACTCCATCGAAAACCACTTCGACAAGAGCTTTGAATTAGAAGCGACCCTGGAAAAACGGGTCAAACGCCAGCTGTTAGCAGAAGTACAAAACATCTGTCCCAAGGATGTGACCATTATGCATATCCGCCAGGGTGAAGCTAAAGGCTTGGGACACGCCATCCTCTGCGCCCATCCGCTGGTCGGGGATAACCCCTTTGCCGTATTGCTGCCGGATGTGTTGATCGATGAAGTAGCCAGTAACCCTCAAAGTGATAACCTGGCAGAGATGGTTCAGCTCTTCTGCCAGACTGAAGTCAGTCAGATCATGGTGGAGCCCGTCCCCCATGAACTGGTAAGCGATTACGGTATTGCCAACATCAATGGCGAGAAGCTCGAAGCGGGGCAATCCTTACCCATGACCGCCATAGTGGAAAAACCCTCTGTCGATGAAGCCCCATCGAATTTGGCCGTGGTGGGTCGTTATGTCCTCTCGAGTAACATCTGGCCACTGCTTGAAAAAACGCCGCTAGGGGCAGGGGATGAAATTCAGCTGACTGATGCTATTGCCATGCTGATGGAGCAAGAGCCAGTCAATGCCTACTTCATGAAGGGCAAGAGCCATGATTGTGGCAGCAAGCTAGGCTATATGAAGGCCAATATCGTCTACGGCTTGCGCCATAAGGCTATCGGCAATGAGTTCAAAGCTTACCTCAAAGAGGTCGTCGCTCAGCTCGACTGATAGTAATAGCGTAAAATAAGGCGTCGTAAGACGCCTTTTTCGTATCCAGGCTCGATTACGCCACCAATCTTGTGTTAGTTTATGCGCTTTGTCTTTTTAGACAAAGGCATCATGTATCACTAAACAATGACAGAAAATCAGATTTATAAACTAAATTGTTGATCCAATTTATGGATTTTCAACTTACATAGGGATATAAGTTCCCGCCCAAAAATTTGAAAGCACAATAACAAAATAGTAAAGGTGAAGTTCATGTCTAACACACTGCCATCTTCTGGCGATACCCTATGGGGCCATCCCAAGGGGCTCTATCTGCTGTTCGGTACCGAATTGTGGGAGCGTTTTTCCTACTATGGTATGCGAGCTCTGTTGATCCTTTATCTCACAGCTCAAACAACAGCCGGTGGTTTAGGCTGGGATCAGGCCGATGCTTTGAAACTCTACGGCATCTACACCGGTCTGGTGTACATCACTCCACTCATCGGTGGCTGGCTAGCTGACACCTACCTGGGCCAACGCCGAGCCATCATAATAGGCGCCTGCATGATGGCCGTTGGCCAATTTACGCTGGCATTACCTCATGCACTCTTTCCCGATGCCATCACGGCGATTTTCTATCTGGGGCTCGCTCTGCTCATAGCGGGTAATGGCCTGTTCAAGCCCAATATCTCGACCATGGTGGGAGACCTCTACCAGGCTGGTGACAACCGCCGTGATGGTGCCTTCACCATCTTCTACATGGGGATCAATCTCGGTGCCCTGCTCGCAGGCTTTATCGCTGGTGCAGTCGCAACCCAATGGGGCTGGCAGGCGGGTTTCATTGCCGCCGGGGTCGGTATGCTGCTCTCCTTGGTGCTGCAAATGTCACTCTCCCAGCGCTACCTTGGCAATATTGGTCTGATACCAGCTGCCAAGCTCGCAGCCAACCAACGCACGACGCCACAAGCGGCACTGACAAAACAGGAAGTGGACCGTATCAAGGTGATCATGGTGATGGGGCTCTTTACCATCATTTTCTGGGCCGGCTTTGAGCAAGCGGGCGGGCTGATGAATCTCTATACCCAAAACTACACTGATCGTATGCTGGGTAGCTTCGAGATCCCGGCGGCTTGGTTCCAATCACTCAACCCCTTTTTCATCATTACCCTGGCTCCTGTTGTTGCCACCCTCTGGGTCAAACTTGGCAAACGCGAACCTAACTCACCCATCAAATTTGCCATCGGTCTGATCTTGCTGGCCATCGGCTTCCTCTTCATGATAGGTGCGGTACTGGAGCAGGGTGGAGATGTCACCGTCAAGACCTCCATGTTTTGGTTGATTGGTGCCTTCTTGTTTCACACTCTGGGTGAGCTCTGCCTCTCTCCGATTGGTCTTTCCATGGTCACCAAACTGGCTCCCCTGCGTTTGGCCTCATTAATGATGGGTGCCTGGTTCGGTTTCGTGGCCTTGGCAAACTATGCTGCAGGGATGATCGGCTCCTTCGTAGGTGAATCAGGTGCACTGGCCATATTTGGCGGCATCGCCATCACAGCCTTGATCAGTGCCGGTGTTCTGCTTCTGTTTGCGAACAAACTGATCTACTGGATGCACGGAGCTGAAGGATACAACTCAGATCTGGAACAGACGACAGACGAGCCCCTCATCAAGAACCACTAAGCATTGGCTCGTTAAACAGCAAAAAAGCCGCAACCGCGGCTTTTTTGCTTCTTAGCTCACAGCGCAGATGGCAAATTCACGCCAACTCCAACTGCACAGAAATCTGTGCTCCGGCATCGGAACGCACCTGCAACTCAAAAGGCTTGGGTTCAACTCGTCTGAAGGTGGGATAATCAGCCTGACGCATCAGACCAAGAGGTACACCATTGGCGTGTTGCAGCCAGGAGGGCGAGGCTAACCCTGCATTGGCAAAACGGATATTTTCATCACCGGGAGAGAGCAGGATCACAGCCATATTGATGCTGCTCTTGAGCCCGGAATCGCACAAATGCCAATTCAAATACTCCAGAACAGCGCCAGGGGAGTCCAGTAATCGACTCTCACCCTGCATATATTGCCGATAGGGGCCGTGCAGCAAAAATTTGACCATGGCACCAATAAACGCAGAGTCCGCTCCCACGACAGAGAGTTCCATTATGACCAGCATTAACTGGCCGTTGAGTTCGAAAAACTCCGGCAACAGCATGGGGCTGGTACTCTGGTAACGAGCCTGCCAACGCGCCAGGCGCAGCTGATTAGGCGGAGCCATGGCATGCAGTAACTGAGTCGCGGCAATATCATCACGATGGAAATGGGAAAGATGGGCCGCCAATTCACTGTACTCTTGCTCTGTCATCACAGAGTTCAGGCAGTCATCAATCGCATCGAACAGCGCAGGCCAGTTGAAAATTGGTTTGATCAGGTAATCTTTTGCGCCTGCTCTCAATGCCCGGGTCACATCTTCAAGATTGGCCTTGCCTGACACCACTATGACGGGAATATGAGGGAAGCGAAAACTGATACACTGAATAACCTGGTGCCCGTCAAGGCCCGGTATATTGAGGTCACACAACACCAGATCAGGATGATACATGGCAACCGCCGCCATGCCGTCTGAGCCATTGTCAGCCTCAAACACTACCATGTTCTTATGCCGCAATTGCGCCACCAGAATAGTTCGAAACACTGGTTCGTCTTCAATTACCAATATTCTTCGCTGTTGCTCTTGTTCTGACATATAGAGCCCACAATCTCACTTCAACCTCTCATATTCAGCGTAGACAAGTTGGGAAGGGAACAACAGTATTAAAGAACAACTTTAACACTATTTTACTGGCTGCCGTCTGGCCAGAGCACCGCTCATGCGAAACAGCGCTGTCGGCGCAAGGCAGCACACCAGGACTCTCTCCACGCCCCAGAGCGTCAAGATGGGGCGTGATGAAAAAAATGGCCGCCAGTTAGCTAATAGCAGATAATCTCATGACCCTATCCAAGCCTGCCGACTATGACTCCAGCAGAATATACACAGCTTAATTTGCCACGCTTAAGCCATGCCGCACGCACTCTCTATACCTTGCATCTGCGTCGACAGGCCCAACAGCACAATGGCTATGTACAGGTCTCCTACCCTGAGCTGGGGCGAGCTCTGGCGGTGGAAAATCCGGCGTACGCAAGCGGCTTTAGTTTTCAGGTTAACGCCTCGCAATTAACCCGACTGTTTCAGGAGCTGATTGAGGCAAACCTGTTGCAACTTGAGCAGGCGCCTCAAGAAGAACATTACCATGGTGCCCGGTTTCGCCTGCCCCTATTACTAAGCCTCAGTACTGTGCTACCCCTGCCCCAGGCCGCGCAACCCATGACACCTCAATGGCGCCCGGAGCCAGACTTCGCCACCCTATGCCAGCTGTGTGGACTGATGGAGACGGCATATGGCGAGGATGAGTTAGGGGAGTTTATTGCCTACTGGTTAGGCCGCCCTGAGGTCTTTGCCACCCCCCATCAGTGGATGCTTAAATTTATCAAAGCGCTAAAAGCTAAGCGCTATATCCGTAAATCCCCCACCCCCTCGGTCGGCTATCAGGTAGTATCATCCGTTCCCGAATCTCAAGTACCGAGCCAGCGGGCGCTCGAAATGATTGCCGAAGCCAAACGTATTCGCGACCAGCAAGGAGAAGAGAATGAGACCATCTGATAAGTCCGAATCTTGGGATGAGGCTAGCGGTAAGCAAACGCCGGCGGCTCACGACAGAGCCGCAGCAGACCCCATGTTGCGTAAACAAATGGATTCATTACTGGCCCGTATCCAAAGGTTGCAAAAACAATCGGCAGGCCACCCTCCCCTGGATTATGAAACGTTACGCAAAGAGTATGAGGCGGCGGCAAACCGCGATGTCCGGCAACTGCAACAAGAAGCCAGACAGCAGCGGATACACAGGCTGATCGCGCAAGCCGACTTGAATCCAGCCTGGCTGTTTGAACGCATGGATCAGCAAGATCCCAGCTTGGAGTATGCCATCCAGACCGCCCGCTCTTTCATTAGTGGATTCGAGCATTGGGAACAGAATGGTGGCAGCTGTGTATTGATCTATGGTGGCTATGGCACGGGAAAATCAACACTGGCCGGCGCTATAGCCCATGAGCTGATTGCTCAGCATCAGAAATCCGTGATTTTCCAGCAGTGGGCCTCTGTGGTCGATCGACTCTTTTTTGGGGTCATCGAAGACCCGGAAGAGCGCAACCGTTATCGCCGGGCACTGGAAGAGGTAGACCTCTTGATCCTTGACGAAATAGGCTCAAATAGGGCCAAGCTACTGGAAAGCCAATCCAGCTTCCTGGGCCACCTGCTAAGACGTCGCCGTAATCTGTCCAAGAGTGTCATACTTATCACCAACCATGCCCCCGCCTCTTTGCACCAGGCCGTGGGAGACTTCTGTTTTGAAGCGATCAAGGCCTTCAATCCTGTTGATATTCAACTGGTTGGGCCAAGCAGACGGCCACACGTGGGCAACTATCCAGGTTGATGTCTGTTTCTTATTTTCAGACATAAAAAAGCCCGGGCAAATGACCCGGGCTAAATAAGTGCTACGGAATCGCGATAATCAATCGCTAGTTCAAAAAGAGCCAGGCCCTTATTGACTCAGGATACCCTATCACATCAAAGAGATAACTAAAATGACTGCCTGTGATTTTTTATTCACTAAGAAAGAAAAAATTACAGAAAAAAACGCCACATTAATGCTTGATTATTCACTCTAATGAACGCCTCCTGCTCTGATATGAAGAGATAACCCCCAGGCAGTTAGTCTGATGAAGTCGCGGGTTTAGCTATTTAATTCTCACGCGCAATGATTTGATGATACCCATCAGAGTCTAGAAGCGCATCCAATTCATCCAGATCAGCAAGCTTGATACGAAATAGCCAACCTGCACCATAGGGATCATGATTGATCATCTCGGGTGCCGTCTCGAGCTCTTCATTCACCCCCACCACACTTCCTGAGACTGGAGTAAAGATATCAACGGCAGCCTTGACCGACTCGGCCACGGCACAATCATCGCCCGCATCCAGCACGGCTCCCAACTCAGGCAGCTCAACAAACACCATATCACCCAACAAGGTCTGGGCATGAGCCGTTATACCAATCACAGCCTCATCATTACCTTCCAATCGCACCCATTCATGAGAGGTGGTGAAACGCAACTCGCTAGGAATATGACTCATCTGCTTATCCTCTCTCGCCCACTGCGTGGCATCACAATATAGCTATACGCCTATAGCCAGTGTAGACAGCAGAGTTCCTCCTCATACCATGCTTTATCGTATTTCTTGAGTTGGCTGGCAAAAAACAGCATGCCACAGCAAGAGTACAAAAAAATCTGAGCTGACTGGAGCCGATTCCGTTCTGTGCTCTATGTTTAATGCATGAGTTGAAGATAGCCAAACTTGCGGCCACCTGGCTCTGGCTATCTGCATGACAAACGAGACTCACATGCCACTTAAATCATGCTTTATCAGCATACGAACACAGATAGCAGGGATTACCCTGCTGCTACTCATTGCCTGGCTGACGGTGCAAAGTGTCAGGCTCTATGATGAACTTGCAGAAAATAAGGCTCTCAAACAAAGGCAGTTGAGCGAAGAGACGCTGATAGCGCTCACCCAGGAATATATCCAGCATATCGCAAAAGAGTTACACGCCCTCCCTGAGAGCGCATGGCTGCCAAGCAACTCGAAAGATGCCGCCTGGCTATCACAATACAACTTGCTAAGCATTGAGCGCAAAACAAGCGGCTCAAATGAGGCAGTCAATCCCCCTCAAAGCAACATGCTAAACAGCGAACCGCTCCAAATTTTGCCTTTTCTCTCTTGCGCCAATCGCTGTGTTCTGTCGCTTAGCATATTTAAATATCAAAATGGAGAAGTGAATGAGTGGCTGCTTCACGGCTCTCTTGACCCACTTCTGGCTCAATTGGCAGAAAAAGGGATCATAGCGGTGATCCAACCACAAAGATTGAGCGAACGGTTAGAATCAACGCTGTTGACGTTCAGCCAGCGAATATCGACCAAAATACCTGACCTCAATAACCAGGTAACAAGACACTCCACAGATAAGCAGCCCGAACCTGCATTACCAATCCTGACAGACAATAGCCTGAGCTATCAGGGGATTCGCTATCAAATGTGGGAACATCCACTCACCTGGCCCAGCCATCGATTACTCAATTCAAGTGACACTTCCCTATGGGTGACCTATTTCACACAGGAACCGTCCATAACCTTTTCTGAATGGCTTGGGGCTATGGGTCATTCATGGAATCTGATCTTTCCTCTGCTTTTGTTATTACTGGCTGTAGCTATCGATACTTTTTGGGGAAAACGAATCCGCAGCCTACATACCCTTCTCCATGTAGAACAGTTAAAGTCCTCCTATTTTTATGGAAAGAATTGGAGGTTATACGATGAATTATCGATTTTTAAGAATGCCATTAGCACTCTCTTAGACTCATTAAATGAGAAAGAGCAGGCGTTAGATAACCAATCCCGAGAGTTAAGGCAACAGACGCTATTTGATCCGCTCACTGGCCTATACAATCGGCAATGCTTCATGTTTGAGCTCAATCGAGTAATAGCCAACCAGCAGCGCCAAACGGCTTTACTCGGCCTTATCTTGTTAGATATCAATGAATTTAAACGTATTAACAGTGTTATCGGCTTGCAACAAGCCGATCTACTGCTGCAACAATTAGCACAGCGTATGCGGCATATGTTAAGAGAGAGCGATCTGTTGTGTCGCCTCAATGGTGATTTGTTTGCCATATTAACCAGTGACATACAGCAAAAAGAGAACATTCATATTCTAATGAACAAGCTTTTTTCACAGCTACAGCAACCGTTGCAGCTTGATGAAAGCCAACATCGGCTACAATTCTCAGCAGGAATAGTGATCATCCAGAAATGTTTTTCTGGAGCAAGTGAACTACTGGCTCAGGCCGAAATTGCACTACAGGAGGCGAAGAGTCTGGGACATAATCGCTATCAGTTATTTACAACCAGTCTGCTGGAAAAATCGGTACGCCACTGTTTTATCGCTAAGCAATTCCCCCACGCCTTACTAAATGGGCAACTTAGCCTCCACTTTCAGCCCATTTATGATCTATCAAAGGCGAGTATTGTCGGGCTAGAAGCCTTCACTCGTTGGCATCATCCACAGGAGGGATATATTACTCCCTGCGAGTTTATTCCTGTGCTTGAGGAGAGTCAGTTATCCGAGCAATGGGGAGATTGGGTGCTAGAACAAGCACTCGCACAGCTATATCAACTGGATAAGATCGGTCAGAGTAACCTGCAGATGACTGTCAATCTTACAACCCGGCAGCTATTTTCCTCAAGTTTACTCCAGGTGTTAGAGCGACTAATCCTTGCATATCATATCAGGCCAAACAGGGTTATTATCGAATTGAATGAAGCTCCTCTAATTCATGATTATAAACAAGCTCATGCCATAATGGCATCGCTGCATGATGCCGGCTATCTTCTCTCATTAGATAATTTTGGCTCAGGCTACTCAGCCTTAGGCTATCTCCATCGTCTGCCATTTGATTACATAAAGTTGGCATCAAGCTTCACAATAAAAATGATCGACAGTGATATAGATCGGCAACTTGTCAGTTCAATCTTGCAGATGGGTCATGCTCAAGGCAAAAAAATAGTCGGCGAGAGAGTAGACAATGCACTGCAATCCAACTTATTGCAGGAACTTGGCTGCGATCAACTACAGGGGTATTTGATCAGTCACCCCTTGAGTGAATGCGATTTAGCGAGCCAACTTGCCGCATTAACAAACAAATTCAGTAAGCAATCTCATGCCCGACATCAACCCTGAGCTCGATGAAACGGCACTATGGGTAACACTCAACGAGCCAAACCTGGAAGTTCGCCGGTTAATCCCATGGCCCGCCGTATACAAGCCTGCTTTATGGGCGTCATGACATCCGCACTTTGCAGAGCCAGCCCTCGGAGAACTCTTTTCCAGCTATTCTGCCCGGAAAAAGCCTGCTTAAAGCCTTGCATCAGAGCCAGCATTTGTACTGCCTCACTCTTTCGCCAACGAGCATATCGATCAAATTGCTGAGCACTTAGCGCTAACCGCCCCTGTTGTTGCAAAGTCAGAATTGTCTCGATTAAAGCTGCCGCATCCATCAAGCCAAGATTTACGCCTTGACCCGCAAGAGGGTGAATCGTGTGGGCGGCATCCCCCACCAGAATACACCCATCTTTGACCACCTCACGGGCATAACTAGCCTGTAAGGTAAATGCCACCCGCCCTCCCTGTAACTCTAGCAACCCCAGCCTGGCATCAAACGCAGCAGCTAATTGCTGTTCAAACTTGTTGCTTGGAATTGCCAACAACTCAGCTGCATGCTCAGGGGAAACAGACCACACAACAGAACACAAATTGGGCGACCATAATGGCAAAAATGCCAAGGGCCCCTCTGGGGTGAATATTTGCCGCGCACAATTTTGATGGGGCTCACGGCTGACCACTGTGGCCACCACAGCCGTATGACCGTAATCCCAACGGCTCACCGGGAAGTCAAAGTGGTGTCGCGCTTGTGAATGGGCACCATCTGCCGCTATCACCCAATGGGCGAATAAGGGTGGCTGATTGCTCAGGTGCAGTACAGTTCCCTGCTCTCCCCTGACACATTGCGTCAGGTTACAAGGGGAAAGAACACTCACCTCGCTACCCGCCAACTCTTGCCAAAGTGCAGCCACCACAGCCTGGTTATCCACTATATGCCCCAGATAAGGCTGGAGCACGCTTTGAGCCGACATATCCAGATGTGCAAAACTATCCTGTTCCCACACCTGCATATTCTCATAAGCTTGTTTGTGGCTGAGATTGCGCCATGCGCCTAAACGACGTAAAAAGCGCTCACTGGCCATGTTCAACGCGCTGACGCGGAGAGGATCAACCGAGGTGTGTTGACCAAGCTCACGCTGTTCAATTAACGCAATCCTTAGCCCACTGCTCTTTAATCCAACGGCAATGGCCAGACCAACCATGCCTCCACCAATGATTGCAATATCGACTGATTTCATGACTCACGCATTCCCAACGCCTGTTCAACAAACCACTGCTTGAAGCATGAAAGACGATTCATCCCCCCCAATAGCACTGTTCGCCCTAGGGCAAGTGACGGGCTCGCAGTAGCAAATAGTCGGGCTAACGCCGATGTCATGGTAATAGTCCGCAACACATCCGCCTCTCGCTCTTGAGCATACTGTTGCAGTAGCGAAAATGAACCAGGATCACGCTCTTCGCACCAGGCCGAATGCTGGAGCGAGACCAGTTTAGCTATGTCACGGACGGCCAGATTAAACCCTTGCCCGGCCACAGGATGCAAAAGATGGGCTGAGTTCCCCATCAACAAGATCCGGTGCCGGTAAATTTCCCGAGCATGACGCAAGACCAAGGGATAAAGATGACGCTCCCCAACCTGAGTAAAACGCCCAGCACGGAAGCCAAACTCTCGCTGTAGACGATCAAGAAAAGCACTTGGGCTCAGTTGCAGAGATTCATGCGCTGCAGCATGAGACTGACTCCAGACCAAGGAAAGCCGCTGTTCACTCATAGGCAATAAGGCAATCGGCCCTGATGCGGTGAACCGCTCCCAAGCCCGCCCGACTTGCCCCCCGCTAACCTGGACGTTGGCCACTACGGCACTCTGCTCAAAAGCGTCCTCATATACGGGAATAGCCAGCTGCTCACGCCATGGAGAGTTCGCACCATCGGCCAGCAGCAGGAGTCGAGCCTGATACGGCAGCTGTGTCGTTGCCAGCTCAACATGGTCAGGGTGTTGCGTCACTTGTGTGATGCAAGAGGGCGCCACAACCTCGATTGCAGGCGTCTGTTCAATGCGCCGATAAAGCGCCTCTCCTACCCGCTGCAACTCAACCACACCACCCAAGCGAGGAAGATGGTAGTCGCCGCAGTTCAATTCAACTCGCCCAAAATGAGGTCGGTCACTGACATGAATAGAGGTAATGGGAGAGAGTGCCTGGCCAAACGCTGGCCACAGGCCCAGTGTCGTAAGAATGCGCTCACTGCCATATGACAAAGCTATAGACCTGGCATCAAAACCAGGATGAAGACCGAAATCCAGAGGCCGGGCCTCAAGTAACAAGATCCGAGGAGTTCGCCCGTCAGGCGCTCTCAATGTTGCCAGTGCCAGAGCTAAAGTTGCCCCGACCATGCCACCACCGACAATAGCAAAATCAAAATGTTGCATTCAGCGCACACCCGAAAACCACATTGTCATATACCATCAGGACAATGGCTCATATGCGCCACTCGTCTATCTGACAAAAAACACAGAACACAAT
>JBOFBS010000476.1:0-1828 GCA_051645725.1 Aeromonadaceae bacterium
CTCGGAAATCAATACGCCGCCCCGCTCGAGTATCGCCGCAGCCAGCGCTTGATGACGTTTGGGATAGAGCTGACCCAGCCCTGACCCCAACACCGCCAGGGTCATGCCTCCGGCGGCCAGGGCCTGCTGATGGCAGACGCCATCGATGCCAAGCGCCAGACCCGAGGTGATCGCCAAACCACAGCCAACCAGCTCGCTACAAAGACGGGCTGCATTATCCTTGCCGGCATAGGTTGGATGGCGGGTCCCCACCATCGCCAGCTGTGGAAGAGACAAAGCAGCAAGCTCACCACGGCAGTAGAGCAGCAAGGGGGCGGCGGGGATCTCCCTGAGCAAGGGAGGGTAAGCGGGATGATCCTGCGGGAGTAGTGCATTGCCGGGCTGGGTAGCCCACATCAGGCTCTGCTCGACAACAGGTGATGGCCAGCGCAACTGGCGGATCTGCTCTGGCGACAGCCCCATCTGGTGCAACTGCGTTTCGTCACACTGAAACAGCTGCTGAATATCGCCGCCAACCCGCTCCAGCAGACGGGATGCCGTCACCGGGCCAATCCCGGTGACGGCATCCAGCGCGAGCCAGAGTGCAAGGCGATCGTCAGGATAGTGCACGGTCAGAAGTGAGTTACCTGATAACCAGTACTCACCATGTCTTTGCTCTGCATGATGAGACCGTAGCTCAGCTTGTCATACACCTTGAACAGCATGACCCGGGCAATCGCTTCGGAAGGCAGTGGCGCCTTTTTGTTGCTGCTGTAAAACACCTTGTTGTAGACCGACGAGAGCTCTTTGTACTGGACAGTACCGTTCTTGGTCACCAGCGCAGCGCCGGGACGACGGATATCGAGCACATCGCCCGTCGACAGCAGATCCCGACTCCCCTTGTTGATGAGCACCACATCGAACTTGCCGCCGCCTCGAGCCTTGCTGGGCAGGTCGACGATATAGCCCGGCTGGATGGCAGGTGCCGCCTTGGGCATGAATACGGCAGGCATGCTCTCCTGCTCGGGCAGCGGCATTACCTTGTCACCCTGCAGCACCTCCCTCTGGTTGTGAGTCAGAGTCACTTCGGTGCGATCACCATCCAGGCGCGCCACAGCGCGAACGATACCGGTGAGCACGGCCTCTTGCCCAAGCAGCTCGCCCGTATCACGATCCTTGTAGATGGCGCCTGGGTGGTACACACCATACATCTGGCCCGGGGTCAAAGACCCCTGGACATAGAGGGTGTCCCCCTCCAGCATGCCGATATGTTTTTCATCCGACCCTAGCAGATAGGGCAGTTTTTTGCCTTCCTGAGCGTTGGCAAAAATATGGTCGGTCTGCAAAAACGGGCCAATCTCACTGATAGGAAGGGTGGGAATAGGATTGGCTTTGCTCTCGTAGCGGTTTTTCGGGCTCAGGCGGATGACCTGCTTGCCCCCTTGCATCGCCTTGCCAAGACGGGGTTCGCCATTGACCCAGCTCAGTTGCAGCACGTCCCCCGGGTAGATCCAGTGGGGATTGGCAATCTGAGGGTTGATATTCCAGAGACGGGGCCAGAGCCAGGGCTCGGAGAGATATTTGCCGGAGATATCCCACAATGTGTCGCCTTTTTGCACGACATAGCTCTCGGGATAGCCAGCTTTAAGCCTCAACTGGTCGGCCAGCAGAGTCGGGCTCGCGGCAACCAGCAGACAGGCCAGGATGGTTCGCTTCAGATACATAACACTCCCTGTTACTTCTGCGCGCAAAGTGTTGCTGTTTTTTGTCGGCGTAAATGACTAGAATTACGCCAATATTGACTGCATTTATACGAAACTAAAGAAAAAACTATGGCCATTCTAGATGT
>JBOFBS010000477.1:0-2545 GCA_051645725.1 Aeromonadaceae bacterium
CCGACCTTCTGGCCGTTGGACTGGGACTGCAAGCGGGTGGCGATCTGCAGGCCGGCAGCATCATCGGCGGCACTGTTGATACGCAGACCGGTACCCAGGCGCTGCATGGCGGTGGTCAGGGTCTTGTTGGTGGAACCCAGTTGGCTTTGGGTAACCAGAGAGGCATAGTTGGTGTGGATTGAAAGACTCATGTGTTGCTCCTTGATGGTGGCGCCTGATGGCTGCATTCGACATGAGTAATAGAGCGACAACTGCTTTTCAAAAATTAAACGGCCCTTAAAATTTTATGATTTTTGTTAAACATCTCCAGACAACGGTTATTGGCTGGCTCGTCGGTAATAGCCAGCCCAATACCTGACACCTATACACAACTGCCATTTCGTTAATACGATGTTTGCCTAAATTGGCTAACACTGAATGGCGATGCGCGGGTTATAGCGAGTGTTGCCAAGCATCCAGCTCATCCAACAACTCAACCAACTCATACTCCAGGTAATCAGCCAATCCCAGCCAGTCATGTCGTTCCTGGCAGGCCAAAATGGCGCTAGAAATCTGTACGCAGCGCTGCTGCAGAAGGGGGGGAAGCGCACTCAGAACGGGAATAAGGGCCGATAACAGACGAGCACTCTCGACGCAACCCGACTCATCCCAACCGTTGCGCAAGATCTGGGCGATTTGCTGGCAACCCGTTTTGAAACTCGGAACATTAATCATAGGGCGAACTCCTGGTTGTACTCGGTGCCCTGGATTTTCGCCCCATCACGGCTGCCATTGAAAAACCGGATGCCCGTCTGCTTACTGATGTAATATTCCATATAATTCAAATAAATACAGAAAGAAAGCAGGGTTCTTACCTGTCGCCCATGGCCATCAATGACAGTGCGATTAGCCGTGGAGGCCTTGGGCCCCAAGACACCATCATCCCAACCTGAGTGAGTCTTTCCCCCAGGGAAAGCAAAATCGGCACCCAGCAGGGTGATCTTTGACGCCCCCATCTGTACCGCTAAATCCATGGCAGGATGGATCACACTGCCACCAGAGTAGAGAGTGCTTCTGGGCAGCTCCTTACGCAGGGCATCATATGGTGCTAAAGCCTCATAGGCGACATAACGTGTCCCCTGCCAGGCAGCAAGCACATCATTAGGCACCATGGGTATGTAGACCAAGGCCATGTCCGCAGAGTGCTCCGGCAACAGGTGGCTTGCATCTATGCAGCGATCCATAGAGACCACTATGTCGGGGCGGATCCCGTGCTCAAGCAAGGGACGCAAGGCTGTATCCACACAGATAAAGAGCGGGCGCTCTCTCTGTTCGTACTTGAGCTTCAAGGTAGCATAATGCTGGGCCAGGGTGGGTCCGGTGGCAATCACATAGGCTTCGCTCCCCTGCCGTGACGTAAACAGAGCCGAAACGTCCTGATCTTGCGAAATCAGCTGGCGATTACTCTGTAATCGCTCCGCCATCCAGCCCTCGGCAAACTCGTTATTGATAAGATTACGCTTGATTTCGATGACCAGCCGGTCACGCAGCTTGAGCGTCGGCTCATCAGCCAACTCCAACTCGGCCGCGATGGCCGTATAGGGGGTGGCGACCCACTGATCATCACTGGCAAAAGAGAGCGTGACGCGGGGATCGGACAACCAGTCGCTATGATCCAGCAGATGCAGCAGCATAGCGAAGAGGCCCCGGTTCATCACCTTGACAGACAAGAGCTCGAGTTGCTTTCGTTTAAGCAGCTCCCGAGGCAGATCGCCCAACCCGATCCCATAGAGGGTCAACGCCTTGTGTGTCAACGGAATGGTCTCGGCCTGCAGCCGGGCCTCGCGCACTCGATCGTGACGGCTGCTCAACTGAATGCCATCAATCGCCAGTGTCGAACTACGCCCCTCGATCAGTTCGGCCGGAATGGCATCGATATCCTGCTCGTGCAATGGCGCCAGCAAATAGGGCCAGCGTTGTTGGATCAACGCCACATGCTGCGGGAAAAAGTTCGTCATGGGTCACACCTTGTCAGCGGAAATAATCCTTATTCAGCGCAAGCGCCCAATAAGCGAAACTCAGTTCGAACCGTCACTGAGCAGTGCCACCACGTTTTGCCGCGAGACGTTGGCCTGGGCGACCAGGCCAGAGAGGGTCTGGCTGAAATCCCCGCCCTGCAACTGCTCCTGTAACTGGGACTCAAGCTGCTGCAGCTCCTGCTCGCTCATGGCTGCGGTGCGGGCCTTGACCTGCTCCAGCTGCGCCAGCATCTGCTGGCGAAACTTTTTCAGATCGCGCATGGAGTGCTCTATGGTGGCCAGCAGTCGTTGCAGGCGCGCCTGCTCCTGACGCACCTCACCGCGGGAGAGCCCCTCGCCCATCTTTTCCAGTTCACTCTGGGCCGGAGTCAGCCGGATGGCGACTGGCTCTCCAGCCGGCACCCGAATGCCCTGTCCCGAGAAGAGCACGGGCTCCTCCAGCTTGCGGCTCTCACTGCGCGGCAGGCTAAACTGCAGTTGCCCCTGCTCATTGCGGCTGACCCGGATCTGCTCGTCATGCAACCCCT
>JBOFBS010000478.1:0-2691 GCA_051645725.1 Aeromonadaceae bacterium
ACCACCTCACAGCTTCTCTGGGTGGTCAAGCTGGGGATCAACATCAACATCATCATCTTGGGGTCAGCCATTGTGCTGACTGTTGGGGAGTACATCCAATGAGCTCACGCGTCCTGAGCAAAATCAAAAAGCTGCTGGCGCTCGCTGCCAGCGGCAACCAGCACGAAGCCGCCAATGCGATGGCCAAGGTGCAGGCCCTGATGAAGGCCAACGGCCTCACTGAAACGGATATCGAACTGAGCAGTATCGGCCAGCAGTGGGCCAAGTGTGCTAACCAGAGCCGCACACAACCCCAGTGGAGTCACGACTTGATATCTCTGGTCGGGGAAGCCTTTGGGGTTGAGGTGATGTACCAACGGGAGATCTTCGGTGCTGTTCGTGTGTCATTCATTGGCCCGGCAGAACGTGCCGAGATCGCCGGGTATGTCTATGAAGTGCTGGCTCGCCAGTTGGGCAAGGCCCGCCGTGATTATCTGGCTGGCCTTAACAAGCGGATGAAATCAATCACCAAGACAAGGCGAGCAGATCTGTTTTGTGAAGGGTGGTGCCGCGCTGTCTATGCCAAGGTGCAGCGGCTTGTCCCCAACGAAAAAGAGGCGGCCCTGGTCAAGCAATTCATGGCGCAGAAGCACCCCAATCTCAAGCAGGCAACTGCACGTGAGGCGGGTGGTAATCGTCGAGACCACAACTCCATGTTTGATGGATACCGCGCCGGGCAGGATGTGGAGCTCAATGCCGGGGTGGCCGGTCAGGAGCAAGGAAAGCTGGAGGCGCTATGAGCAGGGTCTGGATAGCCGTGAACATATTGGCATTGGTGGTGGGTTTGGCTCTGTTGTTGTAGGTCTGGGGAGGATGCAAATGCGGAACAGTAAGAGTTATCAGATGGTTCGTTGGATTCATGAGCAAGGGGCGCGTGGTGCGACGCTGGCAGAGGTCGCTGAGCATTTCAGCATGGACGTAAACCATGTCCATGGGTTGATGAGTGCGGTATCCCGGCGTTGTTACTGCCGCGTCGAGTTTGACGAGTCAGTCAAGCCGCGTCGCTATGTCGTGCACTGGTTGGACAACAAGCCAAAGCGCAACGGCGTGGCTAGGGCGGTTCGTGGCACTCATCGCAAAGGGATGACCATTGAATATCGGTCCGCTGCTGAGGCTGAGCGCGAGGGCGGCTTTTGCGCCAGGGGGATCCGGTATGTCCTGAGCGGGAGGTAGCAAACCCATGCAGGGTATCGATGGGCCTATGTCTGAGCGGGGTGCAGAGACTTAAAGCGAAACCACCCCGCCTTCCGGCGGGATGGTCTGCCCAGCGTGGTTGCTGGGTACTGATGAGCAGCCAAAGGGGATGCACCATGAATAATTCCGAAAATGAACCGGGTCGTTACTTTGTTTTCTCGAGTGTTGAGGTGGCGCTTCTTCTCAATGAAAACGAACGAAAACAGTTCCTGGAGCTGGCAGCTCGTTTTGAAGCCAGGCTTCGTTGGTGGGGGCATCTGCCAACTGAATACATCGTGCTGGAGAAAACGCAGCACCCGTTTTGGGGCGAGATGATGGAGCGAGCTGAATGTCCTGAAGAGCTCTCCGTTACTTATGTAAGCGACATGCCAACAGGGGTTGCACCCGTTGAGTTCAGGAGCGTAGAGCGCTGCTGGGGCATGTCACTGGATGACGCTATGGCGGCGTACCCCAATTATTGGGAGGGCCAGGCCGCTCGATACGCAGAGCATTTAAAGAATGAAGGCGGCACCCCGAAAGGTGCCGAAAGTTGCGTCAGTACAGCCATCCCTTCTGCTGAAGGTACTGAAGGAACGGTGCTCCAATCTCATGTGCCGACGAGCCTTGCAGGAGTGGCGCCGGATCAAGTTGGCCATCAAGCAGATGGTAGTAATGCTGACAAATGAAAACGCCAAGTCCGAAGTGGTCAAACTCAGGGAGAGCTCGGCACGTTGCAGCAGTCAGTGATTCTCCTGCAAATAACTGAGCTAGTAGCGTTTTAAATTCAGGGGTTGGGGTGAGTCGAAGGTTGATCCTTTCGCAAGGCCAAGCGGCTTGCTGCATGAAGTGAAAAAGAGGGGCCATTACTAATTCGCGTTCTGTCATTGAGAGCTCCTCATGAGCGTGTTTGGTGGAACTTGCATGGTTATTGATCAGTTTCTTGATGACAGGCGAAACCACCCCGCCATCGGCGGGATGGTCTGCCCAGTGTGGTTGCTGGGTACTGATGAGCAGCCAAGATGGAGAGATTATGGAAGTTACTGAAAAAACCTACTTTTGCGCAACCCTGGGTGCCAGTGGTTTTCAGGCAGAAGACGTGGAGGCACTCACTGCGTTCCTGGACACTCCGGGGCCTCTGACAGAGGAGCGCCTCATGGCTGACCGTAAGCTGAAAATTGCGGAGACATTGTCGGTGCATTGGCTGGTTAATGAGCTTCGAGCGCGGGCGACATCTTCTAAATCGTCGCCTGAAGCCGCCGTTGAGGCCCTCCGGATACTTACCGATATCTCGGTAAGAGTTGGTTACATGCCGCATTTAGTGGAGGTGGAGGATGTTTGATCCGACATTCCGCACCTGATTTAGGAATAAATGAGCCGATAGCGCTCACCCAACACGTTGAGAATGGTCTGTTGGTCGGCGGTGAGCCCTGCCACTTGGGGGGCCGCCTCTCCCAAACTGTATTCATGGACCCCGCTGAA
>JBOFBS010000479.1:0-2639 GCA_051645725.1 Aeromonadaceae bacterium
CGCCAAAGTGCTGACCCGTCAGGGCCTGGATCCGCTCGTCATGGGGACGCACATAATCCCGCAGGGCCGTGCCCATGGTTTGACGGCGCGAGCCCAGCCAGAGCCCTCCGGCGTGGAGTTCAATCTCCAGGTCGGCTAGTTGGTTGGCGGCCTGGAGCAGTGGCGCGGCACCGTAGCACCAGCCACAGAGGGGGTCGTAAATATAGTGCAATCGGGTTGGCTGCATGTTCACCTCACTGCGGGTTGCTTGATAGAAAATGGCCGGGTGATAGAAAGTGGCCAGCTGATAGAAAGTGGTCGGGTGATAGAAAGCGGCCGGGCGTCAGGCCCAGCCGCAGGCTTACCACTTCATCTCGCCAGTATTGACCTTGGCACTGATGGCCATGCCCTCATCCACAGGTAGCGCGGGGTAGGCGGCCTTGAGCTTCTGGATAAGCTCACCTGAGCTCTTGCTCTGGCGTAGCGCCTCTTCATAGAACTTCAGATACTCATGGCTAAAGGTGACGGCCGCACTCCCTTGGGGTTCTGTGCCCAGAAAGTGGCCCGGTACCACGCGCTCAGGATGCAGGGCGGCAAGGCGCTCCAGCGCCGTTGACCACTCCAGTCGGGCAGCCGGCGTCTGGCTGTCGGCGGTCCAGAGGTGTTGCCCGGCACTGACCAGGACGCCACCCAATGCGGTCTTGATACCTGGAATCCAGAGGTAGGCCTGGTGGGTGTCCCGCTCGCGGATCTCGATGGTTTCTCCTTCCAGCGTCAGGGTGCTGCTGCCGAGCAGGGTGGGGACAAACAGACGCTTGGGAGCCTGTTCACCCAGTATGGGGCCCCAGTAGGCCAGCTTGGCGGCCTTGGTGTGCTGGATATGGTCTATGACTTGTTGCGTCGCAACGATTTTGGCGTCAGGAAAGGCGGCCTGGATAGGCTCCAGACCAAAATAGAAATCCGGATCGCCACCGCTGATAAAGACCATGGTCAGCCGCTTGCCACTTTGTTTGACGAGATCCACCAGGGCTTTGCCATCCGCCACGCTGAATTGGGCATCCACCAGAATGGCCTCTTTTTCACCGCTGATCAGCGAGGAGGAGACAGGGAAGATGGCGTTTGCGCCCGGGTTATAGAGGGTTACGTTTAGCGGCGCCGCCAGGGTGTTACCCGCTGCCAGTGTGGTGATCAGTGTCAGGCTGCTCAGGCTCAGGGTGTTAGTCATCTTCTGCTTCCTCATGGTGTGGGCCGCTACCGGCGATGAGAGAAGTTTATTTGATCGACTTAATCACATATACGGCATAATAAGCACATGACTGTTGCATATATCGAGCAAATAACATGGACAGATTGACCGCCCTGCGCGTGTTTGTGGCGATTGTGGAGCGTGGCAGCCTGAGTGCCGGAGCCGAACAGCTGGAGATCTCCCGTGCCATGGCCTCGCGCTATCTGGCCGAGCTGGAGAGCTGGATGGGGGCCCGGTTACTGCACAGAACCACCCGCAGGCAGAGTCTGACCAGTGCCGGTGAGGCGGCACTGCACCGGGCACGGGCCATGCTGGCGTTGGGGGAGGAGATGGAGCAGGTTGCCGCGAGCCAGAATGCCGCGCCCAGGGGACAGCTACGCCTCACCTGTAGTTATTCGTTGGCTGAGGCCCTGCTGGTGACGGCGGTCAACGATTATCTGGCCCTGTGGCCGGGGACCGCCATCGATCTGTTGGTGCAGGATAGGACGGTGGATCTGGTGGCGGAGCGCATGGATCTTGCCCTGCGTATCAGCAATGAACTGGATCCCAATCTGGTGGCCCGGCGTCTGGGTGCCTGTCACTCCGTGGTCTGTGCTTCACCCGCCTACCTCAAGGCCCATGGTGTGCCACAACAGGTACAGGAGCTGGCTTACCACAACTGTCTAACCTACACCTACTTTGGCAAGAGCCTCTGGGCCTTTACCGGGCCGGATGGGCCCGAGTCTGTGCCCGTGAGCGGGACCTTTAGCGCCAATATCTCCAACCTCTTGCTGGGCGCAGCCCTTCAGGGCCATGGCATCACCTTGCAGCCGCGCTATTCGGTGGCCTCGTTGTTGGCACAGGGGCAACTGGTGGCGTTATTACCCGAATGGACACCCACCAGCATGGGGATCCACGCCGTGTATGCCACCCGTAAGCAGATGTCGCCCTTGCTGCGCAGCTTTGTGGATTTTCTGGTAACCAGGATGGCAGCCGATCCGTTATGGGGTTGATGATGCCGTTGATTTTGTTATCGCTAATGGCTACAGCTCTCTCCCGGGTAGCCAGGTAGGGTGGCGGCATCCGGCAGGCAGGCGAGGATCTCGCTGGCCTTGAGCAGGGTGGGGAGATTGTCCCGGGTCACGGGGCGCCACTTGAGCTTCTCGCCTAGATATTGGGCCCAGGCAAACTCGATAAAGTAGATCTGCCCCTGCTTCTGGAACAGACCGGCATCCTCGGCGTAACCGGCCAGGGAGCGGTAGGGGTAATCGGGCAGCAGGGCTATGTGGCTTGGCAACTGCTCTGGCGTGATGGCCTGACCCTGCTCGTCTTTGAGCCAGGCCCAGTGGTGGGCCCGCATCTGGGGCCAGAAGCTGGCCTTGTCACTGAGCACGGCCTCTATCTCCACCGGCACCTCGCGCATCCCCAGCGTCCA
>JBOFBS010000480.1:0-3203 GCA_051645725.1 Aeromonadaceae bacterium
CCTCTACAGCGGCACCACCTTCACCCTGGCTAGCACGACCACCATCAAGGTGCTGGCGGTGGATGCAGCGGGTAACAAGAAGAGCTACAGCTTTGCCTATGTGATCAGTGCAGCGGATAGCAAGGCTCCGGTTGTGACGCCCTCTTTGCCAGCGGGAAGCTATAGCGGTTCGCAGAGTGTGACCCTGAGCGTGACAGATGATAAGGATGCCGCGCCTAAGCTCTATTACACCCTGGATGGCAGCGAGCCGAGTGAGAAATCGGCTCTGTACGAGGCAGGTAAGACTCTGGTGCTCAGCACCAATACCACGGTCAAGGTGCTGGCGCTGGATGCCAGCGGTAACAAACAAGTCTATAGCTTCGTCTACACACTGGTGCCTGTTTCAACCGATACCTGGTATTTCCGCGGCACCCCGAACAACTGGGGTAAGACGGCCATGTTGCAGGAGGGAACACTGTTCTGCCTGACCCAGGCGTTTGGTGCGGCGAGTACCGATCCGCGCTTCAAGATAGACCATAAGGGTGACTGGACCGAGAACTATCCGGCTGCGGATGTGAAGGTGAAAGCCGACACCACCTATAAGGTGTGTATCGACCCGGCCAGCAAGGCGGTGACCACCACAGAGCAGGGTGTCGATCCAAACAAGGATGTGCTAGCGCCAAGCGTGACGGCAACCCCAGGTTCGGGAGCCTATACCGACAAGCAGAACATCAAGCTGGTGGTGACCGACAACATGGACAAGGCGCCCAAGCTCTATTACACAATAGATGGCAGTGAGCCCAGCACCAGCTCCACCCTTTATAAGGGTGAAAGCCTGCCGGCTACGGATATCGTCAGCAAGGGGGCCGATCTGACGGTGCGTACCCTGGCGGTAGATGCATCGGGTAACAAGGCGAGCAATACCTTCACCTACTATATTGGTGCCTCACCCACGGCGAGCCGAGATTTCCGTGAAGAGTCCATCTACTTCCTGATGACCTCGCGTTTCTTTGATGGCGATCCGAGCAACAATCGTTATGCCCGTCTGGATAAAGAGGCCGGCAACGAGGCTAACAAGGATCCTGCCTGGCGCGGGGATATTGATGGCTTGATCAAGAAGCTCGACTATATCAAGGCGCTGGGCTTTACCGCCATCTGGATCACGCCGCCTGTGCTCAACCGCAGTGACTATGATTTCCATGGTTACCATGCCTGGGATATGCGCAAGATTGATGGGCGACTCGGTGGCGATGAGGCCTTCAAGCGTCTGATTGCCGAGATGCACAAGCGTGACATGAAGCTGGTCATGGACGTGGTGCTGAACCACACCTCCCGTTATGGCGAGGTGAATCTGCAGAAGGTGCGTTATTTCGGTATTCAGGACGCAGAGTGGGGTTGGTACTACGACAACGAAAACCAGTCGTTTACCTATGATGGCGTGAGTATTGAACCTGGCTCTGGCAAGAACTACTACAACGGTGACCTCTGGACCTCGGAGAAGCCGGTACAACCCTGGGGTGAAGACCTGCCCAACTGGGGTAAGAAGACAGGTTTCAACAACAAGACAGGCCGTTGGAATTATGCCTATCAGTGGCCGGATCTGGCGCTGTTCAACCCTGAGTTATTCCACAAGACTTGGTTGAAAAACTGGGAAGATGAAACGGCCCAGAACTCTACCATCCATGAGGATCTCCCGGATCTGAACACCGAGAGCCCCAAGGTGCAGCAGTATCTCATTGATACCTATTGCCGTTACATCGAGATGGGGGTGGATGCCTTCCGGATCGATACGGTCAAGCACATTAACCGTCTGATGTTTAACCGTCACTTTGTGCCGGGCTTCAAGGCGTGTGGTGGCCCAGATTTCTACATGTTTGGTGAGGTAGCCACTCGGGTCAACGAGGTCTGGAACAAGGGGGTTGCCCCGCTTTCCACCCCTTTCTATACCTGGGCTGAACGTAGCACCTATAGTTCTGATGATCTCAAGGCGGTACACGAGGCTTATGACTGGGAAAATGGCAAGGGGGTGAATAACCAACCGACCTCAGATAACCATGCGCTGCGCGGCAATGATTATCATACGCCGGATTACTCCAATGCTTCCGGCTTGTCGGTGATCGACTTCCCCATGCACTGGAACTTCAGCGATGCGGGTTCAGCCATCAACATCGCCAGCCAGGACGCTGTCTACAACGATGCTACCTGGAACGTGGTGTACGTGGACTCTCATGACTACGGCCCCAATACCGACAATCGCTATGCCGGAGGGACGGATGCCTGGGCGGAAAACATGAGCTACATGTGGACCTTCCGCGGTATTCCAACCATCTATTACGGTAGCGAGATCGAGTTCATGAAGGGAGCGCGTGCCGATATTGGTGCCACTGGCCCACTGAGCACTACGGGCCGGGCTTACTATGGTGATCACCTGGAAGGGGATGTGACCGTCAAGGACTTCGGTGTTTGGAGCAATGCGACCGGTGCCATGGCCGCGACCCTCAACTCACCCTTGGCCAAGCACTTGAGTCGCTTGAACCAGATCCGTCGTGCCGTTCCGGCGCTGCAGAAGGGGCAGTACTCTCGTGAGGATATCTCTGGCAACAACTTGGCTTACAAGCGCCGTTTCACCAACCCGGCCAAGAACATCGACAGCTTTGCGCTGATCACTGTCTCTAACGGTGCCACCTTCAACAAGATCCCGAACGGTACTTATACCGATGTGGTTACCGGCGATGTGAAGACGGTCACCAATGGTAGCCTCTCTGTGTCTGTGAGTGGTAAGGGCAACATGCGCGTCTATGTGTTGAGCCTGCCTGGAAATCCGGCTCCCGGTAAGATTGGTGAGCCTGGTCCTTACCTAAAATAAGCCAAAGGTAAGAGCATGCATGAAATATATGGCATGCTCTTTTTAGCTCTGAATACTTAAAGCCGCATCTGTTATGGATGCGGTTTGTTTTTATATTTAGGAAAAGGTGCGGCTCCATTTGAGCTGGATTCCTTGCTTGGGTTGAATATCAAAACTCTCGAGCTCTAGGTTGCTGAATATTAAAAGCAGTATGTGGTGTTGATCTAAATTTCAAACGGGCAATACTTCTTTAATTCTTTATTTTTTAACTGGTTGCATTGGCATTAAAAAAGAGCGTTCTTCCCCTATAAATTGCCAAAAAATGTGATGTTGCCAGATATACAAACATGAACAATTTAATAGGCTGATCATGTGCTTT
>JBOFBS010000481.1:0-1978 GCA_051645725.1 Aeromonadaceae bacterium
TCACGGCTGCGCGGTTAAAGCAGCTGAAGCTGATCAACCATGTGGTTCCCGAGCCGCTGGGTGGTGCCCATCGTAACTATGACGAGATGGCGGCCCTGTTGCGTAAGCGCCTGCTGGCCGATCTCTCTGAGCTGCGCCGCCTCTCCACAGAGCAGCTGCTGGATGAGCGTTATCAGCGCCTGATGTCATTTGGTTACTGCTAAATCGAGCCTGTTTAGCTGATGAAGGCACCTGCGGGTGCCTTTACTGTTTCTTGTGCATGCATCCTCTTAAGCGGCTTTGGTACTCTGACGTTATCTAACCTTGTGGATACGGATCCCCATGTCTGACTTCCTTCTTGAACAGAAACTGGCGCACTGGCTCGATCATGAGCTGCTACCGCGTCCTCTGTTGGTGGGCTTTAGTGGCGGGCTGGACTCGCTGGTGCTGCTTACCCTGCTGGCGCGCCTGGTGCGTGAGCGACCTGGCTTTTCGCTGCAGGCTTGTCACGTTCATCACGGTCTTAATCCCAAGGCTGACGCCTGGGCGGAGCAGTGTCTGCAGGTCTGTGCCCGGCTGCAGCTTGATTGCGTGGTCGAGCGGGTCTCTATCGCGCCTGGCATGGGGGAGAGTCTCGAAGCCCAGGCGCGCGCAGCCCGCTATCAGGCGCTGGCAAAACGATTAGCACCCGGTGGGGCTCTTGTCACGGCACACCATGAAGATGATCAGTTGGAGACTATGCTGCTGGCGCTCAAGCGGGGGGCCGGGCCCAGGGGCCTTGCCGCTATGCCTGCTCGGCAACCTTTCGCCGCTCATCTGGTGGCGGGGGGGGAGTTGGTGCGACCTCTGCTCGGAGTGAGTCGTGCGCAATTGGCAACGTGGGCCAAGCAGGAGCAGCTGACCTGGGTGGAGGATGACAGCAATCAGGATGAACGCTTTGATCGTAATTTTTTGCGTGCCCGCATCCTGCCTCTGTTACGGGAGCGTTGGCCCAGTTTTGCCGCTACGGCACAACGGAGCAGTGAGTTGTGTGCCGAGCAGGAGAGCCTGGCTCTTGAGCTAGCCGTTGCCGATCTGCAGCAATGTCAGGCCGCCGACGGAAGTTTGACGCTGGCAAACCTCGCAACCTTGAGTCTGCCCAGGCGCCATAATCTGCTGCGGCACTGGTTGCGGCAACGGACGGGCTTGGTGCCATCTCGAGAGCAGTTGTTGCAGATCTGGCCGCAAGTGGCGTTGGCCAGAGCGGATGCCTCACCGCAACTCCATTGGCAAGGCGGTGATCTTCGCCGTTATGCTGGTCATCTCTATCTGGTGCCACATCAGCTGCCTGAGTTACCCGCCTGCCTGCACCTGAGTGTTGAGAGCGGTCGTGTGGAACTAGCAGATGGACGCCAGTGGTGCGGACACATAGTGCCGTGTGATGGTCGTGCCTATGGCCAGTGGATCCGGCTGCCGGCGCATGGTGATGCGGTGACCCTGCGTTTTGGCGTGGCCGGCAGCTTGCGGGCTCGTCCCTCGGGGCGTCAGGGCTCCCGAGAGTTGAAGAAGCTGTGGCAGGAGTATGAGGTTGCCCCCTGGCTACGAGGGCGTGTGCCACTGCTGTTTTATGGCAATGTGCTGGTGGCTGCCTTGGGTTATTTTGTCTGCCAGGAGTATGTCGCCATGCCCGGGGAGTCGGCCTGGTTTTGGTGGCCGGAGGCGGAATCGTCGTGATGCGTTAATTGCCTCAGGCCCAGTGTGGAATCGCACCGGGCCTGGTTTGACTTCTGCTAGCGACGCAGATGTTTTTGCTGATAAAGCTTGGTGTCGGCCTTTTGGTAGAGCTCACATGGGCCCATACCTGGTTGCCAGCTCGCGTAGCCTATGCTGCAACCCACCTGCCATTGCTGCAATTCAGGGTGATTTTTCAGATGAAAATTGATCCGGGCCCTTACACGTTTGGCCGCACAGGCATCGGCCGGTTGCAGCAAGAGGGCAAACTCATCCCCGCCCAGACGAA
>JBOFBS010000482.1:0-6998 GCA_051645725.1 Aeromonadaceae bacterium
GGGCCCATGACGTGAACCACGCCCTGCCACTTATGGCCCAAGCCATAGAGGGGCACGCCGAAGTCGTTGCAGTTTTGCATCAGGGTCTGCATCTGCACCCGGGCCATCTCGCCGGAGGCGTTGATGTCGCAGGATTGGGTGGAGACGTTGTGATCCATGGTGGCCCAGGTGCGGTCGGTACGGCGCACCTTGCGGCCCATCTGGCGCAGGCCATCGAAGGCCTGGGGGCTGGTCACTTCATGGACCAGATGACGGTCTATGTAGATGATGGGCGTTTCGCCTGCGGCTTCATACACCACATGGGCTTCAAATACTTTCTGATAAAGCGTCTTGGCCATGGATTAAATCTCCCGGATGCGGGCAGCGATCTGGCTACCCATGTCGGAGGTGCTTTGCACCGGATGTTTGCCACTCTTGCCCTGCAGCAGATCGCCGGTCAGGTAGCCATCGGCCAGGGTCTCGGCCACGGCGCGCTCTATGGCCTGGGCGGCGGCTTCGAGCTTGAAGCTGTAGCGCAGCATCAGGGCGGCGGAGAGGATCTGGGCTACCGGGTTGGCGATACCCTTGCCTGCGATATCCGGGGCGGAACCACCGGCTGGCTCGTAGAGACCGAAGCCGTCGGCGTTGAGGCTAGCGGAGGGCAGCATGCCCATGGATCCGGTGATCATGGCGCACTCATCGGAGAGGATGTCCCCAAAGAGGTTGGAGCAGAGCAGGATATCGAACTGGGCCGGATCCTTGACCAGCTGCATGGTGGCGTTGTCGATATACATATGGGCCAGCTCGACATCCGGATACTCCTTGGCCACTTCGGTCACGACCTGGCGCCAGAGTATGGAGCTTTGCAGCACGTTGGCCTTGTCGATGGAGGTGACCTTCTTGCGACGCACGCGGGCAGATTCGAAGGCGATGCGGGCGATGCGCTCGATCTCGTATCTGTGATAGACCTCGGTATCGAAGGCCTTCTCCATGGCGCCTTCGCCTTCACGACCCTTGGGCTGGCCGAAGTAGATGCCGCCGGTCAGCTCGCGTACACAGACGATATCGAAGCCGCGATCTGAGATATCGGCGCGCAGCGGGGAGAGGGCGTTGAGCCCTTGGTGGATCTGAGCCGGGCGCAGGTTACAGAAGAGCTTGAAGTGACCGCGCAGGGGCAGCAGGGCACCACGCTCGGGCTGATCGTTGGGTGGCAGGTGCTCCCACTTGGGGCCACCGACCGAACCGAACAGTACGGCATCGGCGGCTTCACAGGCTTCCAGTGTGCTCTTGGGCAGCGGGCAGCCGTGGTTGTCGATGGCGATGCCGCCCACGTCGTGTTCGCTGAACTCAAAGCCGATGCCAAAGGTGGTGGATACGGCAGCCAGTACTTTGCGGGCCTCGGCCATTACTTCGGGGCCAATGCCATCACCGGGCAGTACGGCAATCTTGTAACTTCCTGTCATCAGATAGTCTCCAACTTGGATTTTTGCGAAATTTGTTCTTTTTTCTCAGCCACCTGGCAAGCACGGTGGATGTTGTTCATCACATGGACCAGGGCCTGGGCCGAGGATTCAACGATATCGGTGGCCAGTCCCATGCCGTGGAACTTGCGCCCCTCATACTCGGCGACTATGTCCACCTGACCCAGAGCGTCTTTGCCTTCACCCTTGCTCTTCAACTCATACTTATCGATGCGCAGATCGTAACCCGTGATGCGGTTGATGCATTGGTAGACCGCATCGACCGGGCCGTTGCCGGTGGCCGCTTCACAGACCATCTCGCCGCCCACCTTCATACGCACGCTGGCGGTGGCCATCACGCTGCCGCCGGAGAGGACGCTCAGGTAGTCGAGCTTGAACTGCTCAGGCTCCTCCTGGATTTGACTGAAGAAGAGCAGGGCTTCCAGATCGTAATCGAAGACCCGCCCCTTCTTGTCGGCCAGCTGCAGGAAGCTGGTGTAGAGCTCGTCCAGGTTATAGCTCCCTTCGGCGTAGCCCATCAGCTCCATGCGATGCTTGATCACATGGCGGCCGGAGCGGGAGGTCATGTTCAGGGTGTTCTGGTTCAGACCTATGCTCTCGGGGGTGATGATCTCATAAGTGTTCTTGGCTTTGAGTACGCCATCCTGATGAATGCCGGAGCTATGGGAGAAGGCGTTGGCCCCGACTATCGCCTTGTTGGGCTGGATGGGCATGTTGCACAGGCGGCTCACCAGCTGGCTGGTGCGGTGGATCTCCTGGTGCTTGAGGTTAGTGGTGAGCCCCAGTATGTCGGCACGGGTCTTGAGGATCATGGCGACCTCTTCGAGGGAGCAGTTGCCCGCCCGCTCGCCGATACCGTTTAACGTACACTCGATCTGACGGGCTCCCATCTGCACCGCACTGATGGAGTTGGCCACCGAGAGACCCAGATCATCGTGGCAGTGTACCGAGATGATGGCCTTGTCGATGTTTGGCACCCGGTTGAAGAGGGTCTGTATGATGCCACCGAACTCGGATGGCACTGTGTAACCCACGGTATCGGGGATATTCACAGTCGTGGCACCGGCCTTGATGGCGGCTTCTACCATGCGGCAGAGATTGTCAATCGGCGTCCGACCCGCATCTTCGCAGGAGAATTCAACGTCATCAGTGAATTTTCTTGCATATTTAACTGCATTTGTACCCATTTCCAGCACATCGTCAAAGCTCTTGCGCAGCTTGCTTTCGACGTGAATGGTGGAGGTGGCGAGGAAGGTATGAATGCGGAACTGCTCGGCCACCTTGAGTGCTTCGGCGGCGGCGAAGATATCCTTCTCCAGGGCGCGGGAGAGGGCGCAAACCCGGCTGTTCTTGATGTGGCGGGCTATGGTCTGCACCGATTCAAAATCGCCGGGGGAGGAGATAGGGAAGCCCACCTCCATGACGTCAACCCCCAGCCGCTCCAGTGCCAGTGCGATTTGCAGCTTCTCTTTGACCGTCAGGCTGGCGGCGAGTGCCTGTTCGCCGTCTCGTAAGGTGGTATCAAAAATGATAACCCGATCTGACATGGTGACTTCCTCTCTTGTCTATTCGTCCGTGCGCCAGAAAGCTGTAATAAAAAACCCGTGCTGGCGCACGGGTTTGTGAGAAATTTGGTCTGCTGACACTCAGCTACGACTAACCCGCGCGATTTACCACGTTTAGGCCGGGTAGTAGTAGCAGATAAGCAAAGCGCATAATTAAGCAAATTCCTTCTGAGCAGTGGCTAATAGCAATAGCGATTTTCATGGCAAAAGTCAACTGATCTATCCACGGCGCTTGTCATCAAGATGTGATATTTCGGTCAAGGGGCTGTCATCTGAGTTGCCTACTCTCGCCACTATGGGGTGAAAAATACGCCAATTTAGTGGTCCCGGCGGAATAACACCCTGGAGAGCGAGTAGCCACCAGGAGGGCAAGCCATGAATCACATCACACGTTGGGATCTGCGTGTTAGCCGACTCTGTCTGTCACACGACTATAACCAGTTGCAGGCCAGGCTCAGCCGCCTGGTATCGCGTACCGGAGACGGCCCCCTCTATCTGTTGCTGGCGCTGGGGCTGGCCTGGTGGGATGGAGCCCGAGGCCAACTCTTCCTGTTGAGCGGGTTGACGACCTTTGCCATCGAACTCCCTCTCTATCTCTTGCTGAAAAACCGGATCAAGCGCGAGCGCCCCAGCGGCTTGCCGGTCTTTATCCGCCCCTCGGATCGCTACAGTCTGCCGTCGGGTCATACGGCCGCGGCCTTTGTCATGGCGTCTCTGGTCGCCGATTTTTATCCCGTTGCGGCGGCAGGGGCGTTTCTCTGGGCTCTCTTTATTGGTGCCTCGCGTCTCCTGTTGGGGGTGCACTACCTGACCGATCTTATTGCCGGTGCCCTGTTGGGTGCCGGGTGTGCCTGGCTGGTTCTACTGTAAGGAGTCTTGATGCGGATACTCTACGGGGTGCAGGGAACGGGCAATGGCCATATCAGCCGCTGCCGCTCTTTAGCCGTGGCCATGCAGCGGCATGGACTGAAAGTGGACTTTTTGTTTAGTGGGCGGGCGGCTGAGGGTTACTTCGATATGCAGGCCTTTGGCGAGTATCGCGCCTACTCTGGCCTCACCTTCGTCAGCCATGATGGTCAGGTTGACGTGTGGCAAACCCTGCGGCAAAACCGCCCGCGTCAATTCTGGCAAGATTTGCAGGGGCTCGACTTCACCGGCTATGACAAGGTCTTCAGTGACTTTGAGCCCTTGACCGCCTGGGCAGCCAAGCGGCAGAAGGTGCCCGCCATCGGCATCAGTCATCAGGCGGCCTTTGCCTATGACATACCGCGGGCCGGAGAGGATCTGCTCTCGCGCACCATAATGCGCCACTATGCACCCGTGAGTACGGCGATAGGTTTGCACTGGTTCCACTTCGGCTTTCCCATCTTGCCGCCCATCATAGATCATATCGAACCTCAGCAAGAGGATGGCAGCGTGCTCGTCTACCTGCCTTTTGAATCGACGCGCGCCATCCATGAGTTGTTGTCGCGGTTTCGTGGCGTGGAGTTCCGCTGCTTCCACCCCGATATTCACGAGCCCCATACGGCAGGCAATATTCACTATGCCCCCCAGGGGCGAGAGCCGTTCAAACTGGCGTTAGCGCGTTGCAGTGGCGTCCTCTCCAATGCGGGTTTTGAGTTGGCTTCCGAGGCGTTGAGCCTGGGGAAGAAGCTGCTGCTCAAGCCGCTGCAGGGGCAATTTGAACAACGCACGAATGCCATGACCCTGGAGATGCTGGGGTTGGCCGAGGTGATGGAGAGTCTGGATCCTGGCACGGTACGCAGTTGGCTCAACAGCGAGGCGCTGGGGTGCGTGGCGTACCCGGATGTGGCCGAAGGCATAGCCAGTTGGCTGGCGTCAGGTAGTGATGAGCCCATGAGCCAGCTGATTGAACGCATGTGGCGGCGAGTCACCTTCCCTGAGCCGGTGTGCGATCGCCTTGCTGAGTTAGGCATGTCTGAGAGCATGGGATGTGCGTTGCCGCTTAAAGCCTGAGCCATGAGCAACTCTCTGCTAGGCTAAGAGTGTTGGTGACTATCAGCCCGATACGGGAAGCCAACACCAGGAGGTGACCTATGATGTTCAAAAACCAACGGGGTGAAGAGGTGCATCTGGCCGATAATCTGACGCTCAAGGAGTTGGCCATGATGGGAATGTCCATCCAACTCATCGAAGAGTCTGATAAGGAGCATCAGATCTGGGAAGATGAAGGCCCTGAAGAAGTAAATCCTGAAAAGTGACGGCACTATCTGAGTCATGTGTCTGTAAACAGCCCGGTTCTGCACCGGGCTTTTTACTTTTTTATCTTGGGTGAGTCAGGCTTCCGCTGCGCTAAGGGGTGGGTAGAGGGCGTTTTGTTTTTATCTGTAAAAAGCGCCTTTTGCGGAAAATAGATAAAGGCTTTTCTCTATTAAGCCGGATAATATATCGCCGGACGCTGGTGAGTCTGGTTTTATGTGCAAGAATGGGGAGAGAGTGCACTCTTATGATGCGGCAAACCCATAGACAAGCCGCACGAAGCGGGGTAAGGTCAATTTCCCATTCTCGGCATCTGACAGGGTTTTGCTCGAATAATAACCCGTCTATTCAAAAGGTTATGCTGAGTCGCCCCAATCAGGGGATTGAGCATAGCCTTACCTGTCAAACGAGCTTGGCGCAAGGGAAATATCCCACCGACCTTACAAAGTAAAGCCTGGAGGGCTTGAATCATGGAGATGTTATCAGGCGCGGAGATGGTGGTTCGTGCGCTGGAAGACGAAGGGGTAGACCATATCTTTGGTTATCCCGGCGGTTCGGTGCTCGATATCTATGATGCCCTTTTTGAAAATAGCAAGATTGAGCATGTGTTAGTGCGCCATGAGCAGGCGGCTATTCACATGGCCGATGGTTATGCCCGCTCGACTGGCAAAGTCGGGGCGGCGCTGGTGACCTCGGGCCCAGGTGCAACCAACTGTATTACCGGTATTGCCACCGCCTATATGGACTCCATTCCCATGGTGATCCTCTCGGGCCAGGTGCCGACCACCCTGATAGGCGAGGATGCCTTCCAGGAAGTGGACATGATAGGTATTTCACGCCCTGTGGTGAAACACAGCTTCCTGTGCAAGAAGGCTTCCGATATTCCGATGGCCATCAAGAAGGCTTTCTACATTGCCTCCACCGGTCGCCCCGGCCCTGTCGTGGTCGATTTGCCCAAAGATGTGCAGAACCCGAAAGAGAAGTTCCCTTACGAGTATCCCAAGTCGGTCAGCATGCGCTCCTATAACCCGAGCAAGGCTGGACATAAGGGACAGATCAAGCGCGCGGTCAAGATGCTGGCCGAGGCGAAGAAGCCAGTCCTCTATGTAGGTGGCGGTGCCGTGCTCTCCAACGGCAAGGATCAGGTGCGTCGCCTGGCCGAGCTGTTCAGCCTGCCGGTGACCAGCACACTGATGGGGTTGGGTGCCTTCCCGGGCAACCATAGCCAGTTTGTGGGCATGCTGGGTATGCATGGTACGTATGAAGCCAACAATACCATGCACAATGCCGATCTGATCGTTGGTGTGGGTGCGCGCTTTGATGACCGCGTCACCAACAACGTGGCCAAGTTCTGTCCAAATGCCAAGATCATCCATGTGGATATCGACCCCACCTCTATCTCCAAGACGGTACAGGTGGATGTGCCTATCGTGGGCGCTGTGGATACGGTGCTGGATCAGATGCTCGAGGCCGTGGCCGAACTGGGGATTGAGATAGATGATGGTGCCCTGGCCGACTGGTGGGAGCAGATCGATGGTTGGCGAGCCAAGCGTTGCCTCTCCTATGAGAAGAGCAGCAGCATCATCAAGCCGCAACAGGTGATCGAGACCCTCTACAAGGTGACCGATGGCAAGGCCTATGTGGCCTCCGATGTGGGTCAGCACCAGATGTTCACGGCGCTCTACTACCCCTTTGCCGAACCACGCCAGTGGATCAACTCAGGGGGCCTCGGCACCATGGGCTTTGGTCTGCC
>JBOFBS010000483.1:0-2595 GCA_051645725.1 Aeromonadaceae bacterium
AAAAGCTGGCCGACTACGAGCAAAAAGAGATCAGCGATTTCTTTGATTAGTAATGCAGGACATCCACTTAGTAAGTAATGCGGGAAGTAATGCGGGACATCCACTTAGCTGAGTTTAGCTTCAACGGAATAGCATCGAAGGACATCCATCGAAGAGATTAGGGGACATTCAAGTGAAGCGAAACCGTCGAGGATTAGAGGTACAGCAATTCTCACCGATGTCTAAGGAGATAGAGGTTTAATCATCACATGGAACGCTAACGGTATAGCAAAAGCAGAGGAGGCTGAAACTCATTCCCCCTCTATCCTCTCAGCTCTTCGCGTTGCTTATGGCACAGCTCTAGTTACAAGCTGGTGATCATCGGACAATATGGGCTAGCAAACTGCCTCTAACAGTTTGCCGCCCCGTAATCATCGCAAAACTAGCGGCATTCGTTACCAACCCTATGACAGTGCCGCGCGAGAGTTGTTTTGCCGCCAGTTGCGACAGGAAACTGTAACAATCAATCCCCAAACGAGAGAGGATTGGCGGCACCTCGGCAGCTATCGATCCTGGTTTATCAGCTCGCCTTACCCTGCCCGTCCAATCCAGCAGTTGCAGGTAATCGCTGAAGGTACAGGGCAGGCTGGCGAGCTCAGGCTGGGTGGTTGCCGTGGCAAAAGGGAGCAACCAGGGGTGATTGGCCTCGGGCTCGGCGGCTGTGCTGTTTGTTACACTCTGCCGCTGATACTCCTGTATCCTTTGATGAATGGAGACATCTGCCGACTCTTCAGGCGTGGAAACCAAGCCGGCGCGCAGTGGGTTCAGATCCACATAGACCATGGAGGCCATCAGACCCTTCTCATCCAGTATGGCTTGGGATTTGAAACGCCCTTCCCAGAAGCGCCCCTTGCAACCATCTTCACGGTTAGCCTCACGCGCTATGTATTCATTTAGGCAGCGCATATACCAAGAGACATCCGCCAGGCGATTGCGCCACAGGGCAATCAACCTATCGACCAGCTTATTCTCACCCTCTTGCACCTTGCCTTGCTGCCAACGATCAACCACCTCAGGCACTCGAAACAGCCTGCTCCAGCGGGAGATGACCTCGTGGTGAGTCAAAGATAAGGCCTTCTCTTGATTGATCTCTAAGACCAGATGGTAGTGATTGGACATCACAGCATAGGCGTATAGCTCTATGGTAAAGACCTCGGCCAGCAAGGCCAACCGCGCTAACACCCACCCCTTGCGGTGGCTGTAATCTTTACCCGTCACCACATCCTCACCACACAGGAAGGCTCGGCGCACACAGCGACCGATACAGTGATAGTAAGGTGTGGAGGCTGGGCATATCAGTTGGCGACGAGGCAAGGTCATGATGAACTCCAGCAGAGGTTGACACTGGAAGTATAGACACTGTTTTTACATACAGAAAACTAGCGTTGATACCCCATCGTTTCTCCTTTCAGAACGTGGCTGTCCTCCCCTGCTGTCCCTCCAGAGAAAGTGGCTATCCTGCTTATCTGCCCAGTGAGTGGCTGTCCCGCTTACCTGGTCCCGCTTACCTGTCGAAGTGACCATATATGTCCCTTGTTCTGTTGTTCTTGTTCAGTAAAGCTCACTCTTTTCTTGCCCATTCCTAACCAGGCGGATGGGGTTAGCCAGATTAATATCATCTTCATCCGTATGACCATCCATGAAGTCCACGTAGATATAAGCATGCTGTCTACCTGTCGAACTCCAGAAGCCTGTGGCAGGGGTGTTGGGAAAGGCAGTCGTGTCAATTGATGGATTGATGCAGTCGGGCTTGAGCAAAGAGCCTAGCTCCTGGCGGGTGGGCAGACGCCAGTCTGTGTATCCGGCCCAGCCATGACGACGGATTTGCGCCATCACGCCCATGACGCCAGGGAGAGAAAAGCGCTCCAGTTGGCCAAGCTGGCACTGTGCCCCAGATAGCCCCTGGCTACAACGCTGCCATTGCAACCCAGTCTGCCGATCCACGACCCTATGCTCATCGAGCACCTCAAAACGTTGGCCCCTGGAGGCTTCACCTTCTTTTGCCACCAGTAGCGTAGGTTTATCCTGTTGTTGTGGGTCCCGACAGAGTTGAGCGGTAGCCTCCACACCACACAATGCGCCCAGCAAGAGAGTCGCCAGTTTCACAATCAGACCTTTTCGTTTCATCTCTCCTCCTCATACAAACTATGACCGGAAGTGATAGCCCACTTCCGGTCATTTGATCGCTCGGCTCCTAGGTTAAATGTGCCGACTCAATCAGTTAAACGCTTTGGTCATCACTCACCGCTGTGGGTGATCAGCGCCTTGGCCACATTGAAGATATCGGTATTATCGACGTAGTAACCGGTGTCGTTATGCCCCACGACCTTGGCAAAACCATAGTCAGCACCCTTGACGAAATCGGCAAACTTGTCGGTACCTGTCCCCTTGGCCCACAGACGTGCCAGCTCGTTGGTGTGCTGGGTAGTCCAGTAGCGCACATCGGTATCATCCAGCGGTACATTGCCGGTACCAGCATTGTTGATCGGTGCAAAGGGCTGGAACGCCGAATCAGGATGCAAAGGCAGCGCATTGCCATGGTCTGTGGTCACGATC
>JBOFBS010000484.1:0-29238 GCA_051645725.1 Aeromonadaceae bacterium
CCTATCGCGAGTTAAGGGGACGTCCACTGCCTCTTATCAATCTGCGTCGCCATTTTGAAATCGAGGGCGAGCGAGCCAAGCGGGAAAACATAGTGGTCGTCAGTCATGGCAAGAATCATCTGGGGCTTGTCGTCGATCATCTGTTGGGTGAACAACAAATTGTGATCAAACCTCTGGGATCGATTTTTTCTCAACTCAGGGATATCAGCGGCTCCAGTATTTTGGGGTCGGGGCAGGTTGCCCTGATCCTCGATATACCGGGCATGTTGCAGCGGATGCATGAGCAAGAGCTGGGTGCGCGTCATCTTGACTCATAGCCAAAATAGGGAACGGGAGAAACAGAGATGAATTTATTCAAAAACCTGAAACTTAAGACCCGATTGATTCTTGCCTTCGTCTTGATGGCGCTGGTGGCGGCGATTGTTGGCATGGTGGGATATGTCAATATGCGTGAAATTAATGACATGACCACCCGTATCTATAGTTCTGACCTACTGGGGTTAGATCAAGCGGCCAAGGCGCGGCGCAGCTTCCTGGCGACTGGGCGTTATTTGCGGGCATCCATGCTGGCTGACACCGAGGCATTACGGCAGAAACACATAGAGAATAGCCGTAAGAGTCTAGCTGATATTAAAGAGGCGATTGATTCCGCTCGGCCCAAGTTCATCTCGGCTGAAGGTAAGGCGCTTTTTGCTGAATTTGATCATCTCTGGCCCGAGTATGAGCAGGGTATAGATAAGATTGAAAAGATGCTGCTTGCGGAACCCTTGCGGGAAACGGCCGCGTCTAATGCGTATTTAGAGGGGAGTTTTGCCCCAGTTGTAGACAATATGATGGGGCTGGTTGCCAAGATTGTTGATCAAAAGCTCAAACACTCTGCTGAACAGGCTCAGGCCGCTCAGAGTCTGTATGAGCAGAGCACGCTTATCATGTTTACCGCCATAGGTCTGGGTGTGGTGCTGGGTATTGGTATGGGTCTGTTTATTGCCTATCGCATCGTCAATCAGCTGGGTGGGGAGCCTGACTACGCTGTGGGTATCACGCGCCAGGTCGCGGCCGGTGAGCTGGATATCGAGATAGCCCTGGATGAGAACAACAAGAGTTCCTTGCTCTACGCCATCAAAGAGATGGTTGAAAAATTGGGCCATACCCTGCGTGAGGTGCGAGGTTCCGCCGATGCGCTCTCCAGTGCTTCTGAGCAGGTGAGTGCCACTTCCCAGTCCATGAGTCAGGGGGCCAGTGAACAGGCTGCCAGCGTGGAGGAGACCTCGGCCTCCATGGAGCAGATGTCTGCCTCGATTGCACAAAATACCGAGAGTGCCAAGGTGACCAATGGTATCTCGGCCAAGGCGGCGAACGATGCTCAGCGTGGCGGGGAAGCGGTGAGAGAAACCGTCGCCGCCATGAAGAAAATAGCCGGTAAGATCAGCATCATAGATGATATCGCCTATCAGACAAATCTCCTGGCGCTCAATGCCGCCATCGAAGCGGCTCGAGCCGGCGATCATGGCAAGGGGTTTGCTGTGGTGGCGGCTGAAGTTCGCAAACTGGCGGAGCGCAGCCAGGTTGCGGCACAGGAGATAGGGGAGGTCGCGACCAATAGTGTCTCTCTGGCTGAGCAGGCGGGTCATCTCTTTGAGCAGTTGGTGCCGGACATTCAGCGCACCTCGGATCTGGTTCAGGAGATCACGGCTGCCTCCCAGGAGCAGAGTGTCGGCGTAGGCCAGATCAACGTGGCCATGAACCAGCTCAATCAGATCACCCAGCAGAGTGCATCCGCCTCCGAAGAGCTGGCCGCTACGGCCGAAGAGATGAATGCACAAGCTGCTCAACTCATGGAGCTGGTCAGTTACTTCAAGGTGGGGGGCGAGAGCAGTGCTCCGGCTGTGCGTAGCCGTCCGGCCATGGCCAAGAGTAGCTATAACGGTGGCAGCCAGATAGCCATCTCCCCCCAACTGAGTGCCGATGGTGCCGATGGGCGTTTCGTGCAGTTCTAGGAGGTAAACATGAATGAACTCATGACGTTATCCCAAGAACCTGAGAAGGTGGAGCGAGGGGTTGGGCAGAACCTCTCCTTCCACTGCATGAATGTGGCGCTGGCTCTGCCTATCAGTCGGGTTCGCGAGATCATTGAGTATGGCAATTTGACGACCGTACCCATGATGCCCTCCTATGTGCTGGGGGTGATCAATCTGAGGGGGAACGTGGTTCCCGTGGTCGATCTCTCGGCACGCTTTGGGGCGGGAGCGACCAAGCTGGGTAAGCGGACCTGCATCATCATACTCGAGCTCCCCAGATCCACCGAGTCAGCCCTGGTCGGCCTGGTCGTTGACGCCGTCGATGAGGTGCTGGATGTGGAGCCTGGACAGATAGAGCCGCCGCCCAGCTTTGGCACCGCCATTCGCAGTGACTTTATTCTGGGCATGGCAAGGCGCGAGCAGGGGTTTCTCATCATATTGCGGGTCGACAAGTTGCTGGATCTGGACTCTTTGCAACCGGAGATGGCGCAACTGGAGTCGGCTCTGGTGGAGTAACTGCCATGAATACGCCTGAATTGAGTGAGCCTGACTTCCTGGAGATCCGTGAGCTGATGAGCAGGGTCTCCGGCATCAAGATGGCCCCCCACAAGCGGCAGTTGGTGGCGGGGCGATTGTTGAAACGCTTACGGGAGCATGCATGCGACTCGTTTCATGAATATGTGCAGATCCTCAAGGCGCCAACCAGTGAGGAGGAGAGGCGATTGGCCGTGGATCTGCTCACCACCAATGAGACCTTCTTCTTCCGTGAGGAGGGGCACTTTCGCTATCTTGGGCGTTGGCTTGAGGGGCGAACAACGCTGCCACTGCGGGTCTGGAGTGCGGCCTGTTCGTCAGGCGAGGAGATCTACTCTCTGGCCATGGTGTTACAGGAGGCGAGGCCAGCCGGTGGCTGGGAGCTATTGGGGTCAGACTTGTGCCGTCATGTGTTGGCCAAGGCACAGCAGGGTATCTATCCCATGAGTCGGGCTCAGGGAATTCCCGAAGCCTGGTTAAAGCGCTATTGCCTCAAGGGGGTGGGCGAGCAGGAGGGATACTTGCAGGTGGCATCGACTCTGCGTAGTCGAGTGCAGTTTAGCTGTATCAATCTCAATGAGTCTCTGCCTCTGGAGATTGGGATGTTTGATGTGATTTTTTTACGCAACATCCTGATCTACTTTGACATGCCAGCCAAGCAGGCGATCTTGGCGCGTATCGCGCAACGGCTCAAACCAGATGGCCTGCTCTTTATTGGTCATTCCGAGAGTTTGCAGGGGCTTGCACTGCCGTTAATCCCTTGTGACTCTGCCGTTTATTGCCGGTCCCCATGAGCGGTCCTTTCCTGGTTCCCGGAGATTACTATTTTGGGGTGCCCACTCACCCCATTACCACTCTGCTTGCCTCTTGTGTCGCTCTGGTTGCCTGGCATCCAGAGCGACACTTGACCCTGGTCAGCCATGTGATCTTGCCACAGGCGCCCGAGGGGGCGAGTGGTTGGGACCCTCGCTATGCCGATGTGATGATGGATCGCTGGCTTTCGGATCTGCGCACGGCTCGTGCGTTTCCGATAGAGTTCCGAATCGGTCTGTTTGGTGGTAGCTCCCGTTTCTTTGCGCAGGATGAATACAGGCGGAGCATTGGCTATCGCAATGTGGAGCAGGTGCGTTGGTTGGTGGATAGATTAGGCGTGGCAATTACCAAAGAGGATTCCGGTGGTTGCTATCACCGTAAGTTGGTTGTGGATGGTCAGCTTGGGCGTTATGGGATTCAACTATTGGGGCATCCACAGCGTCTGGCTATGGAGGTGGTTGCATGGTAGCCAAAATCCGGGTGTTCGTGATAGATGATTCAGCCCTGGTTCGCCAATTCATGGCAGAAGTCGTATCGAGCCAGGGTGACATGGAGTTGGTTGGCTCGGCAACGGATCCGATTGCCGCATTACCCAAACTTCAGCAGGGGTGGCCCGATGTGATAGTGCTGGATGTGGAGATGCCAAGAATGGATGGCATCACCTTCTTGCGTCAGCTGATGAGTACACGCCCAACACCCGTTGTCATCTGCTCGTCGTTGACCGAGGCAGGGGCGGCCTTGACGCTGGAGGCGCTGGCAGCTGGGGCGGTTGCTGTCTTTGCCAAGGCCAAGTTAGGCGTCAGGCAACATCTGGAAACTATTGCCAGTGAGCTGGTGCGGGCCGTGCGTGAGGCCAGTTGTGCACACACTTCGCGCCTGAGCATGCCGAACCAGCAGAGAGGGGGAGCAAAAGAGTCGATACCTATGCCCGCTCGTGGTGTCGTACACACCACGGACAGGGTCATCGCCATCGGCACTTCCACTGGCGGTACCTTGGCGCTGGAGGTGGTGCTGACGGCGTTGCCGGCTAACTCGCCTGGCATTGTCATAGTGCAGCACATGCCGGAAAAGTTCACCGCCGCCTTTGCCGAGCGGTTGAACACTCTGTGTGCCATTGAGGTGCGAGAGGCCAGGCAGGGCGATCGCATCATGGATGGCGTGGCGCTGATCGCACCTGGCGGTTTGCATACCCAGGTCTGCCGCAGCGGAGCGCACTACTGTGTCGATGTAGCCGATGGCCCGGCCGTGAATCGGCACAAACCCTCTGTGGATGTGCTGTTTCGCTCTGTGGCCAAGGCGGCAGGCCCCAATGCTCTGGGGATCATCATGACAGGCATGGGGGATGATGGTGCTCGGGGTCTGCTGGCGATGCGTGAGGCCGGCGCTCACACCTTGGCACAGGATGAGGCCAGTTGTGTGGTATTTGGCATGCCCAAGGAGGCGATCAAGTTGGGGGCCGCCGATGCCATTTACCCTTTAACGCAGTTTCCAGCAGAGATCTTGAGTTTTGCCAAGCAGGGCAAAGGATAGCCCTGCTTCTCCCCTCGGTGGGCAATTCAATGCCTCCGTCCCCATGCCTCCGGGTTACCGAGCCGGAGGCGAATGATGGGAGAGCGTGGTCTTGGCCTCGGCCCGCGCTTGCTGTTTAACAAACAGCTGACGGTAGGCCACATAGTATTTCACTATGTTGCGGACATAACGCACCGTCTCCATGCCTAACTCTTTGCCAACCTCCACTTCTACCTGTCCAAACCAGCGATTGGGGTCCAGCCCTTCTTTGCGAGCCAGTTTTCTCATCTTATTGATCGCAGTGGGGCCTGCGTTGTAGGCGGCAAACGAGAAGAGTGTCTGGTTTAAATCATCCACTCTTGCATCGGCATAGTAGTTGTCATGTAACTGGCGCAGATATTTAACCCCAGCATGGATGTTGGGCTCCAACTCTCGAATATCCCCCACCTGCATGGCCTGACCTGTGGCGGGCATCAGTTGCATCACGCCTATGGCTCCGGCCTTGGATGTCAGACGTTGATCCAGGCGAGACTCCTGATAACCCTGGGCCAGCAGCATAAGATGATCAAACTGGTAGTCGCTGGCAAAGCGATGAAACAGGGTGTGCACCCGCTCGACTTTGTGCCACTCGGCCACATTGGTGGCCGAGCCTAAGCGGGCGATCCGTTGTTGATACTCGGCAAATTTGAGTTCGAACAGGTGACTCTTTTTCACATCCAGCCTGAAGCCCTCGAGTAGTTTGGCCAGTTGTGGACTCTGTTTGCGAATGGCCCATCCGATCTGGGCATCCTGGCGTAGCACGACCTCGCTGTGCAGTTGAATATTGGGGTAGACGGGTTGCCATAGTTTGGCCTTCCACTCATCCATGATGGCAAAGTCGATGAGGCTGGCGTCCAGCATCTCCAGCAGATCCTCATCCTCCAGAGCCTCGGGTACCAGCAGGGCTTCTGCACGAGGACGGCCAGCCCGCACCAAACGGCCATTGAGTTTCTCTATGCTGCTGAAGTAGCTGCTAGAGTGGCGCACAGCCAGGCTGCGGCTTGCCAGATCCCGTTCGTCGGTAATCTGTGGGGCAGTTGGGCTGCTGACGACTATTTCTCGTTGGCGCAGCCCGAGCAGAGGGACAAAATCCACTAGCTGCTGGCGCTGCGGCGTGATGGTCAGGTTACCCACAGCCAGGTCGCCCAAGCCGTTGGTGACCCCGGAAATCAGCTGATCCCGCTCCACCGGTATGGCCAGTACCGAGATAGGTGTCCGGCCGGTTTTCAGTTTCTGGTTTATGTAGCGCTCAAGCTCGGCCAGCAGGTCGGCACTGATACCGCGGGTGCGGCCATTATCATGGTAAAAAAAGGTGCGGCCATAGGGCACCAGCACCCGTAATATATGCCGTTGCCGGATCTGGGGCCAGTCACCCAGGAGGGGGTGTTGCAGCTTGCCCCAGAAGGCGGGGATGTGCTCGGCTCGTTGAGCGACCTCGCTATCCGAGGCCGTTTCGTCGAGGGCTTGTCGGGTCGCTTCAGCAACGAGCTGTGAAAATTCCTGTTCACTCTTCTGGCCATGAGTTATCCATAGCCAGGCAAGGAGACCCAGTAAACAGAAGGTGCTTAGTAACACTACCCAACGTTTGCGCCACATGACTCACACTCCCTGTGTTGAGATCTTCTGGTTGTTAGCTGATCCCACTTACCTCGTTACCAGAGATAACCTATCCCTACGCCGCCGGACCACTGATTCTCATCACCTCGTTCGCTCACTATGGGGCTGGCTGCCGCATCGCCGAGCAGATGCTGGCAAAAGATCCCGGCTCCGACCATCCACTGTTCCGAGACTCGCCACATCAGGGCCGGCCAGATATAAACCTGGCGAAAACCAGCCTCGGCCTGAAATTGGGCGAGACCACTGGCGGCCGAGCCCGCCGCATCTATGCTGAAGAACTGTTGCATAAAGTCATCATCGGACCAGGTGGCACCACCGCCCAGACCGACAAACAGGGTGCGGCTCAATGGTACCCAGAGGCTGGCGTAGGGGCTGAGCGAACTGCCTTCGGTTTGTCCGGCCACGCTGGTGATCGCCATCAAACCGGTGCGCACCCGGTAGGGGATCCCTTCGGTGTTGAGGTAGTGCCAGCCCACGAAGCCGCCAGCTTCCAGCCCCATGCCAAACTCTGGCAGGGTGGCCACCACCGGGTCATCGACTTCGCTACGTCCCAGGCGCACATTCAGTACTGGCCCGGCCTCCCAGTGGGTGTCCTGCACCAGATTCATTCCCAGGTAGGGGCCGTACCACTCAACGAAACGCCCCTTATCCAGGGCGATGCGCGCACCCGGTATGGCTCCGGCCATGCTCTCTTTGGAACCATACCATTGGGTGGTGACGCCAGCCCCGACGCCAAAAAAGTTTGGCACCACATCATCCAGCGAGATACCACTCGCCTCAGCCGATGAGTGGCCGAGCCCTAGCAGTAGGAGCGCCAGCCATCTGGCTCCATTTGTCCGCATCGCACATTCCTTGTTAAGCGTCACAAAATGCGCACACTTTAATCAAAGAAGGGGGGGACATCCAGAGTTAACTGAGCCCAGAGGTTGAGCCGGGTCAGGGGGGCGGTTCCGGTTCCCCATGGTTGAGCTCCAGCGCTGTGGGGGGCCGCCCGGGCCTGGACTAGGGCGGCAACTCCAACCATGCCGAGCAATGGCTCCTGTTTGCCGAGATCGCACAGCTCGATCTGGCTCGAAAAAGGTGGAAGTGGTTTTGGCAGCTGGGGGGGCGAGGTATACTCGAATCCCAATCGCAGCGGTATGAGTCAGTCACTATGTCATTGAAAGAAATAGCCAAGTCTTTGGGGCTATCGATCACCACGGTCAGCCGTGCTCTGAATGGCTATGATGATGTTGCCGAAGAGACGCGGCAGCGGGTACAGGCCGAAGTCGAGCGCAGCGGTTATCGGCCCAATGCCATGGCGCGTCGGCTGAAGATGGGCAAGATAGACGCGATTGGTTTGGTCTGCCCGGTCTCCTCGTTGCAACATGATAATGGCATCTTGCTGGAGATGGTGACCGCAATCAGCCATGAACTGGCCTGCAAGGAGATCGATCTGCTGTTGATTGCCGATGAGAGCGATACGGGCTCCGGCAACTTGAAGCGCTTGCTGCAGGGGCGGCGGGTGGATGCCTTCATCGTCGCACACACCTTGCCCAAGGATCCGCGGTTGCAACTGTTGCAACAGCATGATTTCCCCTTTATTGCCCTCGGCCGCAGTGAGTTGGCCAGACCCTATGCCTGGTTTGATTTTGACAACTACCAGGGCATCCAGATGGCAACCAATCACCTGATCGCCCTCGGTCATAAACGCATTGCCTTGCTCAAGGAAGATTCGCCGCAGGCCTATGTCAGCCAGCGTCATCATGGTTATCTTGAGGCGATGGCGGCGGCTGGGCTCGAGGTATTGGCGGGGGATGTCATCACGGCACGAAATTCCCGTCTCTTCGGTTATCGGGCGACCAAGACGCTGTGTGCTGCTCGCAGCCGACCCACCGCCATAGTCACCACGACCAATATGCTGGGTGATGGCGCGGCCCAGGCTCTGCATGAGCTGGGGTATCTGGGCGGTGAGATATCGCTGATCGTCTACGATGGCCTGCCGGCTGATTCACTCATCACAACGGATGTCAGCGCCATCATCCAGGCTACGCGCCGCGAGGTCGGCCAGCAGATCGCGACCATGGCGCTTGAGCTGCTCAATGGCCGACCTGTGAGCGAGCTGCAAGTGCTCTGGCAACCTCAGCTGCGCCTGGGGGCCACCACCTCTGCGGTGGTCTAATCACCGGACGATCACTCCTCCTGTCTGACTCGGTCGGCGTCATCTGTGTATGCTGATAGCCGATGCTGGGTCACACATTTTGTTTGGCTCTGTCCCAGTTACCTGTTGGGGATCTCTGCTACACCGACAAGGTGGCGCACGCTGACACGCCGTGAACCCATCCCTGGGGGCTCCGCCGCGCCATCCCTGGCGCAGAGGGTCAGCTTAGCGCTACCTAAGTCGCTGTGATGAATCAGAACCGCTCGTTAGAGGAATGGAGTCTAGACGAAAAGCAGACCGTTGGTGGCAGGGATGCCAGCATCGAGTCTACAAGGATGTATTTACGACGAGTCTGTGCTCGTCCGGATTTCAGGCCAACATTTGAGCTGGACCTATCAACGCATAACTGGGACAGAGCCTTTTGTTTCCCCTTCTGCTCGTTGCTCCGGCCGTCGCAGCATGGCGCAGTGATGCGATCATGGATTTTGCGTTGGCTCACAGAACCCCTGGGACTCCCCTCTGAAAACGCTTGCTGAATCACGCATCCAAAACGTTTCGGTTTAAATCCAAAACGTTTTGGATCGAGAATCAGTGGCATAAACAGGAGGAAGCAGAATGAATCCATCTATTGTTCGTTTGCAAAGTCTCACTACTGATCTGGTGATCCGTTGTCAGCCGCGCGCGGAAATCGTCTATTGGGGGCCACACCTTGCGAATTTTTGCGCTGAAGATATGCAGAGCCTGCAACGCCCGGTGGCCAATGGCCGACTCGACATCGATACCCCGCTCACCCTGGCTGCCGAGAATGGGAGTGGTCTATTCGGCTCGCCGGGTATTGAAGGGCATAGGCAGGGGCAAGATGCCTTCCCGATCTTCGAGACGGATGCAGTTACCGAGCTTGATAACGGGGTGCAGATCCTGGCTCGGGATCCGGTCGCCGGTCTGTTGCTGTGCAGCGAGCTCAGGTTGCATCCACAAACTGGGGTCTTGCAGATCCGTCATGGGCTGACAAATCAGCGCAGCGCGCCCTGGCAGTTGAGCCGGTTTGCCATCACGTTGCCCATACCGGAGCGGGCCGCCGAGGTGATGGCATTTCATGGCCGCTGGATCCGCGAGTTTCAGCCCCACCGAATTCGCCTCGAGCATGGCGGTTACCAGCAGGAGAACCGCCGTGGCCGAACCTCCCACGAGTACTTCCCAGCGCTGGTGCTGGGCCCCAGTGGGTTCAGTGAGCAGCAGGGAGAGGTGTGGGGCGCTCACCTGGGCTGGAGTGGTAATCACAGGATGCGGGCCGATGTGAAGACAGATGGCCGTCGCCTGCTGCAGGCAGAAGCGCTCTATTTCCCTGGCGAGATAGAGCTGGCGGAAGGGGAAACCTTCCATACCCCCTGGCTCTATGCCGCCTATTCGGCCAACGGGCTAAATGGCATGAGCCAGCACTTCCACCGTTTCTTGCGCCAGGAGATCATCCGCTTCCCCGAGAACAAGGTGCGTCCTGTCCATCTGAATACCTGGGAGGGGATCTATTTTGACCACGATCCTGACTACATCATGGCCATGGCCAGTGAAGCCGCCCGGGTCGGGGTGGAGCGCTTCATCATCGATGATGGCTGGTTTCGAGGGCGCAATCATGACAGAGCCGCGCTGGGAGACTGGTATCTGGATGAGCAGAAATATCCCCAGGGTTTGACGCCGGTCATCGAGCACGTTCGTGGTTTGGGGATGGAGTTCGGCATCTGGTTTGAGCCCGAGATGATCAATAAGGAGTCCGATCTTTACCGGGCCCATCCGGAGTGGTTATTGGCGTTGCCGGGCTACGAGCAACCGAGTGGTCGCTATCAGTATGTGCTCGATCTGAGTAACGATGCGGTGTTTGCCTATCTGCTGGAGCGGCTGAGCGCCATCCTGGAGCAGTACCCCATCGATTACGTCAAATGGGACATGAATCGGGAGCTGGTGCAGGCCTGCCATGGTGGTCGGGCTTCCGCCCATGAACATACGCTGCGCTTTTATCAATTACTCGATCGGTTGCGGGAGTGCTTTCCTCAGACCGAGTTTGAGTCCTGCGCCTCAGGGGGGGGACGTATCGACTACGAGGTGCTCAAACGGACTCATCGTTTCTGGGCCTCGGACAACAATGATGCCCTGGAGCGCCAGACCATACAGCGCGGCATGAGTTACTTCTTTCCGCCCGAGGTCATGGGGGCGCATATAGGCTCCAGCCGCTGTCATGCCACCTGCCGCCAGCACAGCATTGCCTTTCGGGGTCTGACGGCTCTCTTCGGTCACATGGGTATCGAACTGGATCCCGTCAAGGCGGATGCCAGCGAGCTGGCTGGGTTTCGCCACTATGTGGCGCTGCATAAGCAGTGGCGGACTCTGATCCACGGCGGTGATCTCTGGCGTCTGGATATGCCGGATCCGACCACCCAAGTTCAGGGGATCATCACGCCAGAGCGGGATCGGGCACTCTTCATGGTGGCTCAGCTGGCCATGCCGGATTACAGCCTGGCCGGGGTCGTGCGCATCCCGGGGTTGGAGCCTGGCTCTCGTTATCGGGTCACGCTGCTGGATCACCCAGATATTCGGGCGGTTCTGGAAGGCGGGCACACCATGCGTGTGCTACCGGCCTGGATGTGCGAACCGATCACCCTTAGCGGGGAGTGGTTAGCTCAGGCTGGTTTGGCGCTACCGATACTGGATCCGGAAAGCGCCATCCTGATTGGCCTGGAACGTCAGTAAGTGCCTGCAGGGGGCAGGTGCTCCCTGCGCGTGACATCATTGTGGATGAGGTAAATGGTATGACTGCCAATAACATCGCAAGTGACAACTGTTTCTATCTGGGTAATCGCAACTTCTTTATTTTTAGTGCCTTTATCTTTCTTTACTTCTTTATCATGGCCACCTGCTTTCCGTTTCTGCCGATCTGGCTGTCGGAGATCATTGGCCTGAACAAGACGGATACCGGCTTGGTCTTCTCCTCGATTTCGCTGTTCGCCATTTTGTTTCAGCCTATGATGGGGATGCTCTCTGACAAACTGGGACTCAAGAAAAATCTGCTCTGGGTGATCGCCATCCTGCTGTTCTTCTTCGCCCCCTTCTTTTTGTATGTCTTTGCTCCTCTGCTCAAACAGAGCATCCTGCTCGGGGCTGTGGCCGGTGGCGTCTATATCGGTTTTGTCTTTTCTGCTGGTTGTGGTGCAGTTGAGGCCTATGTCGAGCGAGTAAGTCGGCAAAGTCTCTTCGAATATGGCAAGGCGCGGATGTTTGGGTGTCTCGGTTGGGGGATTTGTGCCTCCAGTGCCGGCTTGTTGTTCAACATAGATCCGACCCTGGTATTCTGGATGGGCTCGCTGGCGGCACTCTTGATGATGCTCCTGCTGGTGCTGGCGAAACCGCAACAACATCCGACTGCCCAAGTCATGAATGCACTGGGTGCCAATCACAATCAATTTTCGATGAAGATGGTTCTGGATCTGTTCCGGATGCCGAAGATGTGGATGTTCATCCTCTATGTGATCGGCGTGGCCTGTATCTATGAGGTGTTTGATCAGCAGTTCGCCACCTTCTTCAAGAGCTTCTTCAGTTCACCGCAGCAGGGCAACGAGGTGTTTGGCTATGTCACCACTGCCGGCGAGGTGGCCAATGCCATGATCATGTTCTGCGCCCCCTGGGTCATTAATCGCATCGGTGCGAAGAATACTCTGCTGATTGCGGGTGCCATCATGACGATGCGGATCATTGGCTCCTCCTTCGCCACCTCTGTCTATGAAGTGGTATTGCTGAAGATGCTGCACGCACTGGAAGTTCCCTTCCTGCTGGTGGGGGCGTTCAAGTACATCAACCTGGCGTTTGATGCCCGCTTGTCGGCCACGGTTTACCTGATTGGTTTCCAGTTCTCCAAGCAGTGCGGCGCCATCTTCTTCTCGGCCTTTGCCGGTCGCATGTATGACCAGATTGGCTTCCAGAGCACCTACCTGATTTTGGGGCTGGTTACTCTGGGTGTCACCCTGCTCTCGGCGTTCACCTTGAGTAGCCAACAATCACTGGCGGGGGAGAATAAGGCATTAGCGGGGGCAGCATAAAAACGCTGGCTACTGCGATGCAAAGGCGTGGTTAGGCATGGATGAGCCACGCCATACCGAGTAAAAAGGCCTCATCTTGTCGGTGAGGCCTTGTGCTGTGTGGCGTGGTACTGCCGCTTCCACCCGTCACGTCGTCGCTGATGGGGAGCCTGATTGGGATTGCAAGATCCGCGGCAAATTCTCTTCAATCCAGTCGGCCAGCCCCTCAACCCGCTGGGCCACCTCCAACCCGAGGGGCGTCAGACTGTACTCCACATGAGGCGGGACCACAGGGTAGGCGGTGCGTAGCACAAAACCATCCCCCTCCAGCCACTGCAGAGTCTGGGCCAGCATCTTTTCACTGACACCACCTATCTTGCGGCGTAGATCGCTAAATCTGTGAGTGCCCCCCAACAGGGCGACCAATACCAGCACTCCCCAGCGGCTGGTGACATGCTTTAGTACCTCGCGGGAGGGACATTTTTCTGAAAACAGCACCCCACGCTGCATCAGTTCGGCCAGCGGCAGGGCCTGGGCAGAAGCTTGATCCTGATTATCACGCATTTGATACTTACCTTTTTGTGCGTACTTACAAAAAGTTTGTTAGAGGGTTATTGTCCTTGTGCGGACTCTATAACTCAAGGAGCTTTTCTATGATCGTGGTTACTGGAGCATCTGGCCAACTGGGCCGATTGGTCATCCACTCCCTGCTCAAGCGTGTTCCAGCCAGCCAGATAGTGGCGGCGGTACGTAATCCGAGCCGCGTTGCCGACCTGGCCCAACTGGGTGTTCAGGTGCGTCAGGCGGACTATAGCCAACCGGACTCCCTGATCGGCGCCTTTGCCGGGGCGCAAAAGGTACTCCTCATCTCCAGCAGTGAAGTCGGCCAGCGGGTGGCCCAACATGCCGCCGTGATCGCCGCCGCCAAACAGGCAGGGGTGGCGCTGCTGGCCTATACCAGTCTGCTACATGCTGACCACTCACCGCTGGGCTTGGCAGCCGAGCATCAGCAGACCGAGCAGCTGATCCGCGACTCAGGGTTGGCGCATGTGATATTGCGGAATGGCTGGTATACCGAGAACTATCTGGCGGCTATCCCAGCTGCCCTGGCTCATGGTGTGCTACTGGGCTGTGCCGGTGAGGGGCGTATCGCCTCAGCGGCGCGGGCGGATTATGCCGAGGCTGCAGCCGTGGCTCTGACTACGCCGCAGAGATCGGGTGCCCTCTATGAACTGGCTGGCGATGCAGCCTACACCCTGGCGCAACTGGCTGCCGAAGTGGCCAAGGCCTCCGGCAAGCCCGTGGTCTATCAGGAGATGTCCGAGGCCGACTATCGTGCAGCCCTGCTGGGTGTCGGCTTGCCGGATGGCTTGGCCAGTTTGCTGGCCGACTCGGATAGGGGGGCCAGCCAGGGTGGCCTGTTTGATGATAGCCACCAACTTAGCCAACTTATTGCTCGCCCGACTACAGAGTGGCGCAGCTTGGTGGCCGAGGCCGTCAAAGGCTAGCTTGGCTGCTGGCATCTGTCGTGTTATCGAATGAGTAGCCCCCATACGTCAATGCAAACGTAAAAGGAGAGCCAACCGCTGAGGTTGGCTCTCCTTTTTTGCTATGGGGGCCTTTGGGTTGTCGTCAGGTCATAACCAGATCTGCACCGATATTGGAATATGCAGGTGACTTACTATGATGCAATGCGAGTTTAATCAAAACGCCAACGAAGCTCCGTCCTCCGGGATATCAACGCGGCTCGCGATACCCTGCTTCCTGACGTAACTTCGCAATGCTTCACGGCTCAAGGACATGTGATTAACGGCTTCCATGTGTACCGCGACAATGTTGGCGTTTTTAGCAGCCTGTGTTGCGCGCAGCACGTCCTCCTCGCCCATGATGATCGAACCATCAAACCCGATCAGTTTTGCTTTCCCGGCGTTGAGTACGATGATTTCCGGATGATATCTCTCAATGGCTTGGTCTACTTCTTTACGCCAGATAGTATCCCCGGCCAGGTAAAGGGTCTTATAGCCTTTCGCTTGGAAAACAACGCCCATGGCTTCGCCAAGAAGTTTTGCCAGAGAGGGAACGGCATACATTTCGTTTGTGCCATGCTGGCCACCGATCTTGGTAATTTTTACTCCGCCGAATTCGGTTTCGTCACTCAGGACGCGTACATTCTTAAAGCCCTGGGAGCGGATCAGCTGTGCATCCGCCTCATGTTGCGTAAACAGCGGAATGTCTTTCGGCAATGCTTTTTGTGCCGCATCATCCCAGTGGTCAAGATGAGTGTGAGTAACGATGACAGCATCAACATCTGAAATGACGTTCTTTGCAGATTCGGGTAACTCCACCAACGGATTGCGGAGGTTGCTGCGATAGGTACCTTCAAACCCAGGGTAAGCGCCCTTTTCAGCCAACATAGGATCGATCAAGAACCTAGTGCCTGCGTAAGTGATCTTAACCGTCGCATTGCGGATCTGCTGCATTTCTACTTTATGAGCGGACGTGGCGGCCTGAGCGTCGCGGTCTCCTGCAAACACAGGATCGGTGACCACGCCAAACGCGATGGAGAGTACGAGGGGAAGTGCGTTGAATTTCATGTGATTGGTCCTGTCTATGATTCGAGGCGCTCATTTTTGCTCAATCGCAATGCGTTAAAAAGTGGCCAAAATGACAGCTTTCGATAGAATTGGGCCATCGAGAGTCAAGCTGAGTCTAACCTATGTCCTCCATCCGTGTTGCTGTGCTTGCCTTCAATGGTGTGAGCCTATTTCATCTGTCTGTGCCTGGACTCGTATTCGGAACCGTTCAAACCGCAGAGAATGAACCGCAATACGAGATCTGCTACTGCGCTGAGGTTCCGGGCATGGTAGTGAGTGACCAGGGCATCGCCATAGCCGTTACCCACGGGCTTGAGCTGATGCAGGAATCTGATGTCATCGTCATTCCAGCCTGGAGCGATCCGACGGTTGTCGCATCAACGCAGTTGGTGGCTGCGCTTCAACTCGCCAATATCCAAGGCAAGCTGATTGTGGGGTTATGCTTAGGTGCGTTTGTGCTCGGTGATGCCGGTTTACTGGATGAGAGAGAGGCGACGACCCATTGGATCGCGCGCGATATTTTTGCACAACGGTTTCCTAAGGCCCGTTTTCGGCCCGAGGTGCTGTACGCGAGTAGCGACAACATAATGACCTCTGCTGGAACCCTGGCAGCGATTGACTGCTGCTTGCATTTGGTGCTGCAGCGATTCGGTGCTGAAACTGCAAATCGCACCGCAAAGCTTCTGGTAACCCCTCCTCATAGGCAGGGTGGGCAAGCACAATACGTTGAACACTCTGTCCCCCGACTCGCTACCGAGACTCATCTGTCCGATGTGTTGACATGGGCGAGACAGAATCTGGCCAGTGATCTGTCGCTGGATCTTCTGGCTGAAAGGGCAAAGATGAGCAGGAGAACCTTTACTCGCCGGTTTCGCGATGCCACCGGCAGCACTGTCACCAAATGGTTAAATGCCGAGCGTGTTGTCAGAGCACAGGAGCTATTGGAAACGACTGACTTGCCTATTGAATGTATTGCAGATGAAGCAGGTTTCGGAACATCCTTATCTTTAAGGCAACAATTCAGCGCCCAGTTGGGCACGTCCCCCTCTGATTATCGGCGGATGTTCTTTCGTAAAAAGAATCCCAATGCAGAGACGCAAGCCCCTGAGGGGATGAGCTAATAAGAACCCGTTGCGCTGTTAAGCGTGGGCTATCGCTTAAAAATCAATGTGTTATGGTTTTATTGCTCCGCCACTCATGACAGGTTCGCACCTTCCCTGATGCTGGCATGGTTTTCGATGGTTGGTTTATCATTAATCTCGGCCATGAACGAGCTGCTGAGCCGCGATTTTCAGTCCTGTGACCCGAGGATGTAAGACCGACCGGAATTCGCCAGATTTCGACCAGACGCGCATAGCAAAAAGGCCTCACATTGCTGTGAGGCCTTTTTTGTATATGGTGCCCAGACGCGGAATCGAACCACGGACACGCGGATTTTCAATCCGCTGCTCTACCGACTGAGCTATCTGGGCGTGGCGCGCATTAGACCTGTTTGTGGTGAGCGTTGTCAATCTGCTTTTGGGCGATAATTGGTGCTTGGCCCTCTGTTGTGGGCGTTTGGGGCTCTTCTGCTCCGACATGGGGGGCGGCGTTCGCATGGGCCTGGATGATCTGCGACTCCAGCCAGGTTTGGGCTTCTGTTTCCTGGGTGAAAAAACGGTAGGGGAGGTTGGCGCTTTGGTAGATCCGCCCCCAGAAGTCGGTGACCAGGGCCTGCGCTCGACATTCGCGCAGCAAAATGGCGGTGGCACAGCGTCCCATGGCAAATTGTGGTTGTATGGTCTGCTGCAGGCGGCGTCCCCCTTCCGGTGTGAGCAGGGCATCGTGTTCGACAACCAGCAGCATGCCCCAAGGGCGGCCTTCTAACTCAAGCAGATGTTTGGCTATATCTAACCCGTACTCGGCGACGGCTTCCAGGTTCAGCCCTTCGCGCAGAGTAAGGCGTATGCCATATGCCATGCGTTCGATGGCATAGTAGCCATGTCGGGAGAGCGGCAGCATGGGACTCCTTGGCTTGGTCAACGCTATATCTTCTTTATAGCTTAGTCGTTGCCAGCCTGGTTGCACTCCTGATCCGGTTTACATGTGGCCCAGCGGATGCGTCCCTGGCGTCCGCCGTTACTGCCATCGCGCTCGGTATCGCGCACTTGGCACTCAGAGAGCGGAACTATCTCTTCTGAGCTTTGACCATAGAGCTTGAGATGATTCCCGATAAACTGTTGAGCATCGGCGACCTCGACACAACGCACATTACCAACTGGCTGCATGAATCGTTGCAACATGTCATTACCCAGATAGAGCAAACCGGCAACGACCAAGATCATTATGAGTAGCTTCATCCTTGTTTCCCCTTCTTCTGCGTCTATGGCGGATCGGTGATCGATCTATCCCTAACAATGCAGATCCAACTCTGTCGTGACACAGAGGAATTCTAGCCTGAGCTGAGGGGGGCGCAATAGCACTATTGTATTGGCAAGAGGGAGGGGGATCGGTTTTGGCTTAGTGCTGTTCGGCGATTTCGCTGAACTCCAGGCCCGGATAGCGCCATGCCTGGATCCCTTGTGGCCAGCCATCGCTTGGCCAGCCCCCTTTACGCAGCAGGGCTGAGATAAATTGGCTGGGGGTGGGCAGTTGGCGCCACACGGCAGGCAGAAAGGTGGCACTGCGCTGCCCAGCCTGCAGTACCAGACCATCCTGATATGGTGTTAGCCCGGCTATCAGCTCTTCCCGGCTGCTAGCGGCAACTGGGGTGAGGGGCCCCAGCAGCGTGATGGCGAGGCTTACCTGAGGTAACTCTGCAGCACAGAGCGGTGGGAAGCGCGGGTCATGAAAGGCGGCAGCGCGAGCGTAAAAGTGCAGCGCGGCGAGCAGGGGGCGCTCGGCTTGCAGGGTGCCGATGCAGCCACGCAACTCCCCTAGCGCGTCATGCAGAGTAACGAAACAGGCTGTGGGCAAATCGATAGCGTGCAGTTGAGGTGCAAGCTCATCCAACTCGATTTGGGCTGACTCCTGCCAGTGGCTGGCGATGGCAAGCCGGGCCAAACGTAACAGGCTCTGTTGTTGCTCCAGGGGCAGCGCAGGCAGGCTCGCCGGCTCAGGGGTAAAAGGCGAGTGCAGCATAGCCTACCACTCTGAGTTTGTAGCCAGTGACATCACCTGAGTTATAGTGCCCCAGCAGGCGTGGGCGCCATTTGTGGTCAGAGGCCAGGTGCAGGGCCGCGTTGATGCTGTAGTGGCCACAAGCCTGCTCACCAGTCAGGGGGTGACGTCTATCCAGGGTCAGGATCTGGGTCAGGGTGAAGGTATCCTGCTCTCGAGCCTCCTGCCAGCTTAACTCATGGCTGAGATCGCTGCTGATGATGAGCAGGGTTTCATTGTCCAGCAGAGGGGCGAGTAGTTTGGTCAGCTCCCTTGGCTGGCATTTACCCACCACCAGAGGTAGCAACTCAAAATGCGTTAATTGGCGTTGCAGCAGCGGCAGCTGGACTTCAATGGCATGTTCCAGCTCATGAGCCGGGGCCGATTGGCAGACCCCCTCCTGTTTTTGCAGGGCTGTGATGCCCTCTCGATCGAGAGGTACCACACCCAGCGGAGTGGCAAAGCTCTGACACGTCTCATCAGGAAGTGCGACCCCCTCCAGATAGATCTTGTGCGCCGGAGCCAGGATGATGACCCTGCGGTAGGGGTGGCTGGAGAGTTGGCTTACCCCCAGTGCGGCGAGCTTGCCGGAATAACCATAACCTGCATGGGGCAGGAGCAGCATGCGGGGGGCTTTGTACTCTACGGATGCTTGTGGCAACTGTTCATCCAGCCAGTTATTCAGCGTATCGGTATCGGCTGGATAGAAGGTTCCCGCTACGGCGGCTGCGCGAATCGTGCTCATTGTGCTCCTCAATACCGATCAGACCCAGCAAGGGATTTAGCCACAGTTCATCTCATACCCTAGTATTATAGTGTGAGCAAGGGGGAGATATGGCAGAAATCGCAGGAATCTGTGCAACCCGCTACTGGCGTCGACTGGATGATGGCCGGGTCGAGTGCACCCTTTGCCCCCGCTTCTGTCAGTTGCGGGAAGGAAAGCGTGGGGTCTGCTTTGTCCGCATGGCGCTGGATGGGGAGATAGTGCTCACCACCTATGGTCGGTCCAGCGGTTTTTGCATCGATCCCATCGAGAAGAAACCCCTCTTTCACTTCCTGCCTGGCACGCCTGTGCTGTCGTTTGGAACGGCTGGGTGTAATCTCACCTGCCGCTTCTGCCAGAATTGGGACATCAGTAAATCTCGTCAGATGGATACGCTGTGTGCCAGCGCCTCACCCGCCCAGATTGCGCATGCGGCGCTGCAGTATGGGTGTCGCAGTGTGGCGTTTACCTACAATGATCCGGTGATTTTCATGGAGTATGCACTGGATGTGGCGGAGGCCTGCCATCAGGTGGGCATCAAGGCGGTGGCGGTGACAGCTGGTTACATCAACCCCGAACCTGCGGTGGCGTTTTTTGCGGGTATGGATGCCGCCAATGTGGATCTGAAAGCGTTTAGTGAACGTTTTTACCACAAGGTTTGTGGTGGTCACTTGGCTCCCGTGCTCGAGACCTTGCGCTACCTGCATCATCACACCTCGGTCTGGCTGGAGCTGACGACACTGCTAATTCCGGGAGAGAATGACAGCGATGCCGAGATCCTCGCGCTGTGCGACTGGATAGGTCGTGAGTTGGGGCCCGAGGTGCCGTTGCACTTCACCGCATTCCATCCTGATTTTCAGATGCTGGATATTCAGGCTACGCCCGCCGCTACCCTGCAGCGAGCCCGTCAGTTGGCATTAAACGCCGGTCTGCATCATGTCTACACGGGGAATAGCCATGATAAGGCAGGAGAGAGCAGTTGGTGTCCTGGCTGTGGGACTCTGCTGATCGAGCGCGACTGGTATCAGTTGGGAAGGTGGGCATTGACCAATGGTGTCTGCCCACACTGTGCTCGCCCCCTGGCCGGTTATTTTGAGGCCCAGCCGGGGATATGGGGGCCTCGTCGTTTGCCCCTTAGGTTGGCGGAGTAAGCCTATTCGGCCGCGGCCGGGTGAGTGGTCGCCTCGGCTTGCCACAGGCGATAGCCAACATTGACACCCTTGGGTGCGTAGATCACCAGCGGCAACTTGCTGTTATAGCGCAATAGGTAGCCGTCACCAACGACAGGGACGGCACTGATTTTTTTGCTCTGCTCTGGGCAGGCCATCATGGTGCTGATGGGGCCTGTCACCTTCTCCAGACTGTAGTAGTTGTATCCCCATCCTTCGAGGTTCTTTTCCTGCAAGTTGCCGCCCAGGCGTTGGCGATTGCAGTCTGTCTCCAGTTGTTTGCTTATCATCACCTCGACCTTGCTGCTGCTCTCATCGGCCAGGGCAGGCAGGCGGATCACTACACGTTGTTGATCTGGTGTGGGAGCCGGAAACATCTTGATGTCGTCAGAGGCCGAGGCCTGGAGTGACAAACTGGCGGAACTCAAGATCAGGGCCAGTGTGGATAGTTTACGCATAAAAGCTCCTTCATCGGACAAAGGGGTAAGTAATAACACGGAGTCACGGGTGCTCTCAAGGCAACAATTGGCAGCCTTCAATGGCACAGTAAATCAAGGGATGGCGACTTGTCTGGTCAGAACCCAGGGTCTTCCGCCGTCATTGCTAAGTAGCAGGTTATTATTTCCTAGCAGGCTGAGGAGCCGGCTGCGATTGAATAGGGTCAGCCAGAGATCTTGTAGTGCCGAGGCGTGATTTTTAAGTACTTTCTGCCCTGCTTCATCCAGGGGGAGAGCGCTGTAGTGATCAGATTTCAGGATAAGGTAGTTATCGCTCAGTTGCCAGTTACCTTGAATGGAGACATACAGTTTGGCCGGGCCATGATCTTCCATCAAGGTCAACTCTATATCCATCTGCGCCCCATGATTGCTGAGAAGGCGCAGGCGCCCCTGCTCTTGCCAGTAATGAATACGTGTACTCAGCAGCAGGCTGGCGAGTTCAGCCTGATTATAGGTTTCCCGCTTATAACTCCACAGCTGCCCCCCCACGCGCTGGCTAAGCCGCTGATCTGATGTCAGCCAGAGACTCAGTGCCACCACCAGTAGGGAGCCCAGCAGTAACAGGGTGATCAGCCAGTTGGAGTAACGCCAGTTCATGGGCACAGCTCCCGGACTTTGCCTGGCAGGGTGAAGTTGTCACTGCCCTCATCGCTCAACCACACCAGGGTCCAATTGTCAGCTTGTTGGCTGATAAGCAGGTGGTGAGGCCCAGGAAGGGCACGGGCAGAGCCCCATCTGAGCAGGCAACGAGAGAGTGGGGGGTTATCTAGCGGTTGTAATCGCCCCTGTTGCCAGCTCATCAAGGGGGCCTGAGGTTGTTGCTCACTCTCCAGCACAGTCGTGAGGAGATAACCCAATGCCGCGATGAAGAGGGCTAGCGCCCCACCTTGCAGCAGTCGACGACCCGGTGAGGGTGAAAACGCCTCGACCTCGAGTAGTGCTGCGACTTCATCATGATCCAGTATGTGTGTCATTTGGCGTGAGCTCAGGGTTATTCTCTGGCCAAATTATTGCACTAAAGTACGTAAGAAGGGAGGTCAACCGAGCCTCTTTTGGATCACGCTTGCGTAAAGCTTTCGTAACGCGTTAAAGATGTGACGAGGCAATAGGGTTCAGCGTCAAAGAGAAGCCTACACACCTTGATTTGAGTCGATTGATGCCTGCTGGTGGGCGTTCGCAGGGCCTCCTGGTGGCTGATAGGGCAGCCACCTGGCTCATATGATGTGACCCTATTGCCGTTGAGGGGCACTTCGACGAACCTTGGGGCCAGTTTCTCTCTCCTTTAAGAGCACTAGCCTCGCGTCTAAGCGACCGCCCTGTCGCTCTGGCCTGTTCATCGTCAGCCTAATGCTGTGTCCAGGGTCATCATCAGCGCAAAACCGAGCATCAGGCCCAAGGTGGCAAAGGTTTGGTGGCCATTGCGGTGTGTCTGGGGGATGACCTCATGGGAGACCACAAATAGCATGGCTCCGGCGGCTAATCCCAAGCCTATGGGGTAGGCGATGGCAAGCCCACTGGCTAGCCCAATACCTATCAGTGCGCCTACAGGCTCCAGCACTCCACTGCCTATTGCCACCAGCACGGCGAAGGGGGCACGAAAACCGGCGGCACACATGGCCAGGGCAACCGCCAATCCTTCGGGTATGTCCTGCAGGGCTATGGCGCTGGTGAGAGGGAGTCCTACGGACATGTCGCCTTGTGAGAAGCTGACGCCTATGGCCATCCCCTCAGGCAGGTTATGCAGGGCTATGGCAAAGACAAATAACCAGACACGGGAGCAGGTCTCATAGCCAGGGCCGCAGGGACCGGTTTTCTCATGCTCATGAGGGGTGAATTGATCCAGCCCCAGCATCAAGAGCACACCCAATGTCATACCCAAGACCACGACAGCCGCAGCAAGCCCACTATGCCCTGTTAGCTCTTCGGCACTAGCAAGCCCGGGTAGCAATAAGGAGAAGGCACTTGCTGCCAGCATCATGCCAGCCGCAAAGCCTAGCATGGCGTCTTCTACTCTCTGGGGGATGGATCTGAGTGTCAGCGCGGGCAGAGCGCCGAGGGCTGTGGTGGCAAAACCAGCCAGCCCGCCTATGAGGCCATAACGGGCTCCGGCACTGGTCTGGCCGCCTAATACCATGATGAGACTCTGCACAAGCAGCGAAAGCATGGCAGTCAGAGCCAGTGCCAGACCTATGGCGGTGAGTGGATGGGCTCGCATATGGCGCAGGAGTTGTGAAGACCAGTGCTCATTGGCAAGAGGTGGCATAGTAATAGGGGTTCTGGTGTCCATTGAAACCTCTCAGCTCGGGCGTTATCAAGAAGTGGAGCAGGCGCGACCTGTCGCTATGGTAGCCATTACAGCGGCTATCGTGAGCCTTGTCTATCTTAAGCTGGGGAGCGTTCATCTGCAGCCTGATCAGGGGTAACCTGAGGGTTAGTCATGGGCTGCATGATGGGTAAAGAGGTCTGGCGGTGACAGCTAGCGATGAAGGGTTTCCTCGTCATGGTTAATGACAGCCAGCTGTAATCAGAGGATAAGTGAAACGAGATTGTTCTAAAAAAAGATATAAAAATTAGGGTTAATCTATCGGTGCAATATTAGCGATTGGCAATCGATAAAAAAGTATTGGCCAGGGCTGCATCTGGATAATTTTGACTTAACCAGGCATGCATACCGCAGGCTGACATCAAGCCGGTGACTCGTTTCCACGTCTGACGTTTTTTGTTATTAGCATCAATGCAGGGTTCATAACAAATCCAGTTGGCATTGTGCAAAGAAGAGTGTTTTGAAACACATAGGGTATTACTAATATTTAATAGCATAGGAACTCTTTATAAATGATTGGGTTTTTGTGTGCGGAATGCACAAAGGTTTTCACTGGCGAGGGAGTAGCGCGACAGGGTGAACAGTAAGTTAAAGGTTAGAGAGTAAAAGGGAAGATGCCGGGCATCCTCCCCTCTATGTAGAAACTTAAGCTGGTACTACGTTAGCAGCTTGTGGGCCCTTCTGGCCGTTTTCTACGGTAAAGGTTACGCGCTGACCTTCGGCCAGAGACTTGTAACCATCACCAACAATAGCGCGGAAGTGAACGAAAACGTCCGGGCCGCCATTGCTTTGAGAAATAAAACCAAAACCTTTTTCTTCATTGAACCACTTAACGGTACCGGTAGTGCTAGACATAATGTCTCCTGAATATTTTATGCAACTGTGTTACTTTATTACGTTCTGTAAGAGACAAAGATAAAGGAGTTAACAATGAAGGAGTATTCTGGAATGACGGAACTTCGCTAGAAGTACGCAAGGCAAGAAAGGACAACTATTTTTGTTACTTTTTCTCTGTCTTAAACAAGACATAACAGGCAATCTACGCGCTATTTTATGAGATTGCAATCAATAATCTCTATTTCCTTAAAATTAATTAAACTGTCGTTCGCGTGGCTAGCCTTCACCAGAGGGGAGCATAGCTTCTGGACTACCGCCAGGAGGCAAAACAGATATGATTCTCCGGATGGCTCTTGGCTCGGTACATGGCGGCATCGGCCTGTTGTATGATGTCATCCAGCACTTGGCCATCCTCAGGGTAGGTAGCAATGCCGATACTGGCCGACAGGCTCAAGTGGTGGCCCAAGATGGCACAGGGTTGTTCTATATGCATCAACAGCTTGTTTGCCAGTTGTACCAGATTAGCCTGTTGCTGATACTCCGGAAGCAGGATGACGAACTCATCGCCCCCCTGGCGGCAGACCGTATCTGATGAACGTACCGTTTTTTGCAACCGCTCGGCTATGGTGCATAACACCTGATCGCCCACATCATGGCCATAGAGATCGTTGATGGGCTTGAATCTGTCCAGATCGATGAAGATGATCGCCATCCGTCTTTGATTGCGTTGAGCCAGAAGCAATGCCTGTTCCGCCCGATCAACCAGGCTGGCCCGATTAGCCAGATTGGTCAGGTAGTCGTGATGGGCCAGGTATTGGATCCGCTCCTCCGCTTTGCGCCGTTCCGTTATATCCATAAACATGCCGACATAGTTGGTTGTCTGACCGCTGCTGTTGCGTACCCGGCTGATCGACATCAGCTCCGGGACCAGATGGCCGTTTTTATGGCGGTTGATTAGCTCTCCTTCCCAATAACCTGTCTGCTCTATGCTTTGCCACAATCGATGGTAGAAGGCTTTGTTTTGCAGGCCAGAGCCCAAGACCTTAGGGTTTTTACCTATGACATCTTCGGGGCGATAGCCAGTGATCCGGGTAAAAGCCGGGTTGACGGAGACAATCCTGTGATTGGCATCCGTGACCATTATGCCTCCAGGGCTCGCTTCGACCACGGTTCGCGCCAGGCGCATGGCTGTTTCATTCTCTCTTCGTGCTGTGATGTCTTCAATCACGACTATGACGCCAGCCGATTCACCGTTGGCATCCAGAAAGATTCGGCTGGTGATGGCGGCCCAGAATACGCTCTGGTCATGACGCACCAGGCAACGCTCTCTTGTCACCACCTGACTTGAGCCATTAAGCAGCTCTTGCAGTAGAGCCCAGCTTTCGTCCCGCTCCTCTTCCGAGAGGATCTGGTAATAGTCTTTACCCGTCAGGTCGGTGTCAGGGGAGAGATGGAGAAGCTCAGCTGTGCGGGAGTTGGCGAAGGCGATATGGCCCTGTATATCCAGTAAGACCAAGGCTATGCCTGAGTTATCGTAGATGGCCCGCAGCAAGTTCTCTTGTTTGGCCTGGTTGCGATTGGCTTCGGTGGCCAGGGTCAGGCTAGCTATGATGCGTTGGTGGCTGCGTACCACTATCAGGGTGATGAGAGCGAAAGAGAGGGTGAGGGTCAGCCCGACCAAGAGCACCAATAAGCCATTCTGTTGGCTCAACTCTCCGCTTAGATAACTGGTACGTGGTATCAGAGTGAAACTCCAGGTGGCTCCACCTACTGTGATGTGACGGGTGACCTCATGCTTGGGGAGTAATTCGCCGGGATCCTGGTAGGAGCTATACATCAGTGTGGCAGGTGTGGTTTGCGCACTGGCATAGAGGCGTATGGCTATTTTTGGCCCCAGGCTGGGATATTCCCGAGCCAGATAATGATCCAGTAATGGGCCAATTTGTAGTTGCGAGTAGAGCCAGCCTTGCAGTGCCGCTTTGCGCTGCGATTTGTTCAACAGGGGCGTTGCAGCTCGATAGACAGGGACAAAGAGCTGAACCGCAGCCTGCATCTGCTGCTCTATATGCGCCGGGATGATGAGTTTGGGAGTCATGGTAGCGAGTCCGCTCTCCCTGGCTTGCTCTGCTATCTGCTGCAGTATGGGGGCTTGAGAGATGTCGAAACCTAATACTTGTTGATTTTGCGGGGTGTAGGGTTCGATATAGACCACGGCAGCGTAGCTCTCCCGATCTCCGGCGGGGTGGATCTCGTAGTTGGCAAAGCCCTGGGCATGCATGGCGTTTACATGGTACTCCTTTTGAGCGGCGGGTATCAGCGCCACATAGCCAATAGCCTGGATCCCCGGGTAGTTTTCGCTTAGTTGCAACTCCTGTATATAGCGCTGGAATTCATGGCGAGTAATGTTGCCCCGGCTGGCAAATAATCCCCCCACACCAGACAGTAGCTGACTATTTGCCGCTATCCTTCGCTCGAAGCCAGCCACGAGTTCACCCGTGCGAATGGCAAACTCATGCTGTACCACATCCATGTTGTGCTGGCGTATGCTGGCAAAAAGAACGCAGCTCAGGAGTGTGCCGATAACCAGTATCAACCAGGGCAGGCCGTGCCAGTAGTAGCGCTTCGGCATGGATGCGGGTGGCTTGGATGATGGCATCACAATCCTTGGCTTTTGGCTCGGGTATATGTTGTTTTAATTATATTCGTCACCGTTATGCGGGGCGGGATATTTGTCTAGTTTGGTGAAGAGTGGTGGCGGTCGGAGATAGCAAAAAGGCCTCACATTGCTGTGAGGCCTTGCTCTATATGGTGCCCAGACGCGGAATCGAACCACGGACACGCGGATTTTCAATCCGCTGCTCTACCGACTGAGCTATCTGGGCGACGGGGCGTAATTAAACCGATTCACGCCCCTTAAGTCAACACTCTTTTCCGTAAGAATGTGTGCCAAACAACTGTTTGCTGAAAGCTTGAGCAGGATTGGCGTTTTTCGCTCAGAAGGTGCTGCTTTTATATACGCTCTCTTGGTTGTTAATCTGGACACCCACCTTGAGTGCCTCCTTGAGTGGGCTTGATGAGATGAAGGTTTGATGAGGCGATCCACCTTGAGTAAGCCGTAGACGCTCTGCGAGGCTCGGCCACATGGCGTTGATTTGAACGATGAGGTTTCACATGCGGTCATCTCAGCCCAATCTGGGTCACAGGGAGGGAGGCCAGTCGCGTAGTAAGGGTCGATTGTGGGGTTAAGGCGCTCCTTTTTGGGTTGCGTCCGAATCTTTTGTTTTCTGTTCCGCATGCATTTATTCGATCAACATCAGCATAAAATTCTGCACTGGCGCAGATTGTAGTGTATCCAGCTAATAAGCCGGCCAAAAGCTGGCTCGCTAGCGGGGTATTCTGTAGAGTAGAATTTTCAAGCGTAAGAGTGGCGGGCATTTTGCTTGCTGCACGATAACATTGGTAATGGAGACAGGACGTCCATGAATATGAGTACTCCAACGACGATAACCTTCGTCGTTTATATATTGGCCATGATCGGGATTGGGTTTGCCGCATGGCGCTATACCAAGAATTTGTCCGATTACATTCTGGGTGGTCGCAGTCTCGGTAGCTTTGTTACGGCCATGAGTGCCGGGGCCTCGGATATGAGTGGCTGGTTGTTGCTGGGGTTGCCCGGTGCCGTCTTTGCCTCCGGCATCAGCGAGAGTTGGATTGCCATTGGTCTTATCCTGGGTGCCTGGTTTAATTGGCTCTTTGTTGCCGGGCGTTTGCGCATCTACACCGAGATCACGAATAACGCCTTGACCTTGCCTGAGTATCTGACTCACAGATTCGAGGATAACTCCCGGGTTTTGCGGGTCATAGCGGCAGTGGTGATCCTGATCTTCTTCACCATCTACTGTGCCTCAGGCATGGTGGCGGGTGCTCGCCTCTTCGAGCAGACCTTTGGCCTGAGCTATGAGACTGCACTCTGGGCAGGGGCGGCGGCGACCATCCTCTATGTGTTTGTCGGTGGGTTTCTGGCGGTCAGCTGGACCGATACGGTACAGGCGACCCTGATGATCTTTGCCCTGCTGCTGACGCCGACCATAGTCATACTCAGTAATGGTGGCTTGGATACCACGGTTGCTGCCATCAATGCCATTGATATGAAGTACAGCGACCTGTTCCACGGAACCAGCATCATAGGCATCATCTCTTTGATGGCGTGGGGCCTGGGTTATATGGGGCAACCGCATATTCTGGCGCGCTTCATGGCCATCAACTCTGCCAGCGGCATACCTAAGGCGCGCCGTATCGGCATGATCTGGATGATCCTCTGTCTGGGTGGTGCTGTGGCCGTGGGTTACTTCGGTATTGCCTACTTCGCCGCGCACCCTGAGCACTCCACTGAAGTGAGAGGCAATCACGAGACTGTCTTTATCGAGTTGTCTCAACTGCTCTTTAACCCCTGGGTGGCCGGTATTCTGCTCTCGGCTATTCTGGCGGCCATCATGAGTACGCTCTCCTGTCAGTTGCTGGTCTCCTCTTCTGCCCTGACTGAAGATTTTTACAAGGTATTTATCCGCCCGCGCGCCTCGCAAATGGAGCTGGTGTGGGTCGGTCGTTTTATGGTGTTGCTGGTTGCCGTGATCGCCATAGTGATCGCCATGGATCCCGCCAGCAAGGTGCTGGGTCTGGTGGGCTATGCCTGGGCCGGGTTTGGTTCGGCTTTTGGTCCTGTGGTGCTCTTGTCTTTGATGTGGCCACGCATGACCCGCAACGGCGCACTGGCCGGTATGCTGGTCGGTGCCATCACCGTGATTATTTGGCGTAATGGCGCCTGGTTTGGTCTCTACGAGATGGTACCGGGCTTTATCCTCGGCATGGTGGCCATAGTGCTCTTCAGCCTGCTGGACAAACAACCCTCGGTTGCCATCTACAATCGCTTCTGTCAGATGCAGCAAGAGCTGGATACCCCAGCAGAGCCGCTGAGAATGCCGGTGACTGAATCCTGACCCCTGACCCCCGAAATCCCGGCATCAGCCGGGATTTTTTTACAAACCAAAAGCAGAAAGGGGGGCGAATGCATGTCAGTTAAGGGGGAGTGCAGCGCCCTACCAGCTCACCGTTAAGAAGTGTCGTTATCGTTATTAAAAAGGGACAGCCATCCAGTCTCTATGGTGGCTGTCCCATTGTGGTTG
>JBOFBS010000485.1:0-5004 GCA_051645725.1 Aeromonadaceae bacterium
GTGATCCGCCTCTCCCCTTTGCAAAATCGTACCGCCTATTATTGGCACGTTTTTGTAGAGGACATAGGTGACGGACAACTCTATGGCTGGCGCATCAATGGGCCCTGGCGCCCCTATGAGGGGACACGATTTGACCCGGAAAAGGTGATGCTCGACCCCTATGGCCGCGAGGTGGTGCTGGGTGATCACTATGACCGCTGGGCCGCCTGTCGACCCGGCAGCAATCTGCACTGCTGCGCCAAGAGTGCGGTCGTCGACCTATCCAATTATGACTGGGGGGATGACCAATCCCCCTCTCACCCCATGTCCCGCTCCATCATCTACGAGATGCACGTCGGCGGGTTCACCAAAGACCCCACCAGTGGTCTGAACAAGGAACATCGCGGGACCTACGCAGGTCTTATCGAGAAGATCCCATACCTGCAATCCCTCGGGATCACCGCAGTGGAGCTGCTGCCCATCTTTCAGTTTGATCCTCAGGATGCGCCAAGTGGCAAGGATAACTACTGGGGTTACAGCCCCATGTCCTTCTTTGCTCCCCATGCCGGTTATTCCAGTGACAAACGGATCAAGGGGCCGCTCAATGAGTTTCGCGACATGGTCAAGGCGCTGCATGCAGCAGGTATAGAGGTCATTCTGGATGTGGTCTATAACCACACGGCTGAGGGGGGAGATGATGGTCCCATCTTCTGTTTCCGCGGCATAGACCACGAGGCTTACTACATTCTCGACCCTGTGACGCGCAGCAACACCAACTACTCGGGGTGTGGCAACACGCTAAACGGCTCCCATGCCGTCACCAAGCACCTCATCATAGACAGTTTGCGCTACTGGCGTGAACACATGCATGTGGATGGTTTCCGGTTTGATCTCGCCTCGATCCTCTCACGGGATGAAGAGGGCAAACCGTTAGTTTATCCTCCCACCCTGTTGGCTATTGATACGGACCCTGTGCTGGCCGATTGCAAAATGATTGCCGAAGCCTGGGATGCCGGCGGCCTCTATCAGGTTGGCTCGCTGGCCGGATCGCGCTGGCGGGAGTGGAACGGGCAGTTCCGCGATGATGTGCGTCGCTTCATCAAAGGGGATGAGGGCACAGTCACTCACTTTGCCAATCGTATGATAGGCAGCCCGGATATCTACCAGTACAACCATGCTGACCCGGAGAAGAGCATCAACTTCGTAACCTGTCATGACGGTTTTACCCTCTGGGATCTGGTCAGTTACAACCAGAAGCACAACTATGCCAACGGTGAGGATAACCGGGACGGCATGACGGATAATTACAGCTGGAATCATGGGCATGAGGGGGACACCCCTAATCGGGAGGTGCAGAGCCTAAGGCAGCGGCAGTGCAAAAACATGCTGACGGCGACCCTGCTCTCTATCGGTACCCCCATGTTGTTGATGGGCGATGAGGTGTTGCGTACTCAGCATGGCAACAATAATGCCTATTGTCAGAACAATGCGTTGAGCTGGCTCAATTGGCATCATGCTGCCAACTCCCAGCATATGCTGCGCTTTGTCACCGAGCTTATCAAATACCGTAAATATCTCTTTAGCCGCAATCGGGACATGGGGCTCATGATGTCACTGGCCGAAATTTTACACCGTGCCGAAATCTGTTGGCATGGAGTTCGCGCCTATACCCCGGATTGGACGCCCAACTCCCATGCGCTGGCCATGTCGGCCATCTCGCTGGATGTCAAAGTGGCTATCTATCTCATCTTCAATAGCTATTGGGAGCCATTGACCTTCACCCTGCCCTTACCGCCTCCTGACATAGAGGGTAACTGGTGCCGCATCCTGGATACCTCCCTGCCGCCCCCCCATGACATAGTGCCACTGGGTGAGCCGCTGGAGATGGTGGATACCAACTACACAGCAGCCCCGCGCTCAACTTGTCTCTTTGTCTGCGGGGCGTTTCACGGCAAGAGCTGAACACTAGCCCTGGCTACGCGCCAGGGCTAATATTTTGCTGAACATATGCCGCAGCAGCAAAGGTATGCTCTCTTGCCCCCGACGCTCGGCCTCTTCGACTATCGCCAGAGCCATGCCCGGTTTGCTCCTGTGGCTGATGGCTCGCTCGATGAGTTTAGTGGCTGACAGCCAGGGGTTACGGTTATTCCTGTTGTTACCGGCTTCACGACGGTACACCTCATCAAATCCGTGGTGATAGAGGAAGTGCTCAATGTCCTTCGCCGGTAACAGGGTTAAACGATCCCTTTCATCATCACCGCGCAGTTGACTGCGCACCCCGCTGGCATATTTGGTGCCTGCCTCATCCCCATCGGCCAGCAGGTGCCACTGTATGCCGAAGTCACGGGCCGCCTTGATAAGGGGGCCCGTGCCACACTGGGCAAACTCTATGATGCGGATCCCCTCGCCGCGCAGATTGATGCCACAGATATGCGCCAGCTCTGAGAGTAGCCAGATCTCGGTTTCCCCTTCCACTAACAACCAGCAGCGGGCAAAGAGTGACATGGGGCGGTTGATGCGGACATGAAAGGCGATGCGCCGCAGATCATCGGAACTCAGTTGTTCATCATTCAGCCGGTAACAGCGGGTCTCATGGGGGTGACGCACCAGACGACGGATATGTCCCAGCGGCATAGAGGTCAGCAAGTCTCCCGAGTTGGTGGTCAGGATCTTCTGGCCGGGCAACTGCTCAAGCAGGCCCCAGGCAAGAGCCAGCATGGTGGGGTGTAAACGACTCTCAGGGTCTTCGAGTATCAGAATGGGCCGCGCTTCGGCCTCAATTTCCCGATCGCCGCGGGCTTGTAACAGGGCGGCGCCCAGCCCTGCCATAGCCAGTTGAACCGCGTGGTGATCCGCGCTGCGCAACAGGGCGTGCAGATCGCCCAGTCCGCGCAAACTGGCCGGTTTGGTCACTATGTCACGCGCATTGCGAGGCCTGGTTTTGATAGGTGGCACACTGTTTAGGTAGTGGGCCATCAGGTGTTGTACCGCCTCTACCCCGGTTCGCAACATGGAGGGGTCGATGATATGGCTTTCATCATCCAGTAATTTGGAAGAAAAACTGTCGAGTGTCTTCTCCCATCCTTCGCCTGTGTCCAGATCACCGGTGCGTGTAGAGCGGGCGTCGCGCAGTCGCAGCACTGGGTTCATCAGCATCAAGAGGTGCAGCAGGCTCTTTACCTCAGGCAACGGCAGTTCGTGGCCATTTTCATCAAGAAAACCATGCTCCGAGAGGATAGCTCCCTGAGCCGCTATGTTGGCGGCCGCGCGATAGTGGATACGATGCAAGCCGTCGCGATGCCTGACCCAGACTGGAGCCAGGCGCGACAAGCGCCCGGAGTGGGAGCACATATCCGGACGGTATTCACTGAAGGTTAGAGTGATATGCAGATGAGTCGAGGGAGGCTGATCGAGTTCTTCAGGGCGGTGAAAATCATCCTCTACAAATTGGTAAGGGACCTCGCCTTGCCCCAGCAGGCACCAGAGCGCCCGTAACAGACTGGTTTTACCCCAGGCATTTTCCCCTATCAGGGCTGTGGTTTGTTGCAAACCAATCGAGAGACGGTTGATCCCTCGAAAACCACGAATATCTACATGTTCCAGATACATAGCATTGGCCGCTGGTTTTTTTTCATGGTGGCAAAGGCTTGCCCCTTTTACCAGCGACCAGGGTGAATTGTGTTAGCGTCCGCTGACTTTGGCCGGTTTTTCCAGATGTGCGTCCGGGCTTACCACTTGATCCGGATTCCATACGGAGAACCAGAGGTGACGATGACGGGCTGCTCTTCTTTTCACTTTCATGGGATAACCTCGTTGTGTGTTACCCCACCTACCTTGCGGTAGAAGTGCGTCAGATCAAGGTCGAGAAGATGAAGTTTTGATGACACCACCTCGAATGCTGCGCCCTCGCCTTACCCTGCCAGGCCATATTGCTGGTAAAGCAATTTGCCACACATCAGCAGAGACATGATGACGATAAGCGGCCTGATGAGCTTTCCTCCCTGATGGATGACCATCTTTGAGCCTAAACGGGCACCGATCAGCTGCCCCAGCGCCATGGAGAAGCCAACGACCCAGACTATCTTGCCGCCCAAGGCAAAGAAGAGCAAAGAGGCCAGGTTGGAGGTGAAGTTGAGCAGCTTGCTATGCACCGTTGCCTTGGCCAGGTTGAAGCCCGCCAGGGCGACAAATCCCAAGGCGAAAAATGAACCGGTCCCCGGGCCGAAGAAGCCATCGTAGAAGCCTATGCCCAGCCCTATGCTGCAGGCAAACGCCGTGATGGAGATACGGCGCTGGCTATCTTTGTCCCCTACCCGGGGTGAGAGCAGAAAATAGAGGGCAAAGCCAATCAGCAAAAAGGGGATCACCCGGGAGAGTGCGCTGGCATCGAGCCGTTGCACCAGCAGTGAACCCAGGGCGCTGCCGATGAAGGTCAGTACAATTGCCAATCGCATCTGGGAAAAATCGATATGGCCACGACGGGCGAAATACCAGGTGGCCGAGAAGCTGCCAAACGAACTTTGCAACTTGTTGGTGCCCAGCGCCTGAGCGGGCGTCAAGCCGGCGGCGAGCAGGGCCGGCAGGGTGATAAGCCCGCCGCCGCCCGCTATGGCATCGATAAAACCGGCGACCAGGGCACTCAAGGCCAGCAGTGCAAGGGTGGTGAGTTCAAATTCCATATTGCCTCAATATAATGCGCTAGTGCATCCCTGCAGCATGGGGTGATCAGGCTGTGGGCTCAGTGCTAGCCGAGTCGCGCCTTGCTGCTGTTTGATATTTTCCCGCCAGATAGCGGTCCCTGAATTGTTCAAACCACAGACTCAACCCTTGGGCTGCGGCGGCTTCATTACTCATTTCCAGTAGCCTGATGGCCACCTCGGCGGTGCAGAGCTGCTGCGCAGTAGCCGCCTGCCGCAACTGATAAGCGGAGCTATCAGGTGCATCGATAGACAATACGGGAAGATGTGCCAGATAGGGACTCTTCTTGAACATTTTTTTGGCTTCAGACCAGGTGCCATCGAGCAT
>JBOFBS010000486.1:0-3034 GCA_051645725.1 Aeromonadaceae bacterium
AGCAGAATCAGTTTTTTTCAGATGAAGAATTTGCCTGGCGGCAATAGCGCAGTGGAACCACCTGTATCCATGCCGAACACAGAAGTGAAACGCTGTAGCGCCGATGGTAGTGTGGCATTCGCCATGCGAGAGTAGGACACTGCCAGGCACCCAATTAGACCGCAAGGTCAGTCAGCGAGAGTAGAGATAGCTCGCAGGCAACGCCATTAGACCTACACGGTCAACAAAAAAGCCCCGATAGCAATATCGGGGCTTTTTGTCATGCTCGATACCAAAGATCACTCTTGTTGTATCACTGCGTTGTCTCGTTAGCTGTTGGCTCGCTGGCATAGCTGTGAGGCTGCAATATAAAAGCGGGCCTGGCCCTCTGCACTCATCCGAACCCTGGCCAAGACGCGATTTCCCCGCTTTAACTCCCAGTTTTCTTTGAACTTAGGCATGGCCACCCCGAGACAACTGAGGTACTCGCTGAACAGGTAAGAGTTACTGATCTCGGTAAGGTGGTTATCCATCGCTGCGCTCCTTATATTATTTATCAATTTATCTTTGCGATATGTCTCTAATGCGAAAGTCTTGCCTGGCCATCATAACAAACCAGAAAGCGATTTCATTGTGACCATCATCACAATCAACTAATGCTTTTGGCTTATCCTCACGCTTGAGTCGCCATTTCACCTCTTCATTATGTAGCTAAAGTGTGAATGACATGTAGGTGGTCGGTCACAAATGCTCGACTGGTGGCAGATGTGACAGGTCGGAATGAGCATCTGTTCTAGCTTGTTGCTCAGGTGCTTGAGGTGATGCTTCCGTGATATCCTTGCCAAGATCTATCTACTCTTGGATGCTAACAAGGAAGCAATTGCATGTTGAACGTGAACGAATATTTTGAAGGTAAGGTCAAGTCTATCGGTTTTGCCAATGGTGCGGCTAAGGCCACAGTGGGCGTGATGGCTCCAGGAGAGTATACATTTAACACTGGTGCGCCAGAGCTGATGGTGGTGATCCGGGGTGCTTTGACTGTACAACTGCCAGGTCAGAGTGAGTGGGTCACCTTCTCTGCTGGTCAACAATTTGATGTTCCGGGCAACAGCGCCTTTCACCTTCAGGTCAGCACGGATACTGCTTATCTCTGCGAGTTCAAGTAATAGCGTTAGCAAGAAAAGAGCCCGGCAAGCCGGGCTCTTTTTTAGTTACAGGAAAAGAACAGGCCCCAGGAATGGGGCCTGAAAACATCATCAGATGTCATCGCCAGCATCGTCGATGACGATTGGCTCGTCGGCTTGCGCCTCTCTGACTTCATGCTCCAGCTCTTCCAAGCTTTCGCTCTGGGTTCGAGCATCCAGAGGCTCTGCCAAGGTGGCTACGAGGGAGCGGGTCGCCTCGATGGCATCTTTGAGTTTGACCAGGATCTGCTGACCGAGTTCGAAGCGCTTTTCCTTATCCAGATAGACGCAGCCATCATCCCAGCTACACTCCAGACGCTTGCGATCGCTGAAGATCTGCCCAGCCGGAATGAAGGCGACGGCACCATTCTCCAGCAGGCGCACCTTCATGCCACCTCGCACTATGTCGATGATCTCGGCATCGAAACGTTGTTCTGTGCCTACGGCTGGCAGCAGATAACGTACATAGAGCCAATCACCAATGTCGCGTTCAGCCAGGCGATTGAAACGGCGGGCATCGCTCAGCGTTTGCGATAGCTCATCGCTCGGTTGTGCCGGACAATCCACGCCCTTAATCAAGGCCTTGATGATGCGATGGTTGACCATGTCACCATACTTACGGATGGGCGAAGTCCAGGTAGCGTAGGCGGATAAGCCCAGGCCGAAATGGGGACCCGGTACCGGAGACATGATGGAGAAGGTCTGGAAGCGGCGGATACGGCTATCCAGGAAGGGGCTAGGCAAGCTGTCCATCCAGCGGCGCAACTGGCAGAAGCCTGAGAGCGTGTTGATGCTCTCATCGGCCAGCGGCGCCTGGTGGGCCTTGAGCAACTCTATGGCACTAGGCAGTTTCTCGTCATCAAATCCGGGGTGGACGTTGAAGATGCCGTAGCCTGGGTTTTTGGCGAGCAGCTCACCGGCGCAGATGTTGGCGGCAATCATAGCCTCCTCGACCATACGGTTGGCGATGCGACGCGGCTCTACGTGAATGGCAACCACTTCACCTGCTTCATTCAGCTCGAACGCATAGTCCGGTTTGTCCTTGAAGACCAGGGCATTGGCACTGCGCCAGGCATGGCGCGCCTCTGTGATGGCCTTCAGGCCATGAAGCTGCGCGGCAATCGTCTCACTGGGGGCGAAGCTGGCGCTTTGCCCTAACTCCAACCAATCGGAGACCTCATCATAGATGAGGCGCCCTTGTGAGCGGATGGTGGCGGCGAAGAAGCGGAACTCGGGCGCTATGGCCCCATCCTTACCGATCTGCAGTTCGCAGCAGAGGGTGTGGCGATCCTCCCCCTCTTTGAGGGAGCAGAGTTCATCACTCAGGCTGCGCGGTATCATGGGAATGTTGCGACCCGGCAGGTAGACGGTGAAGGCGCGTTTGGCGGCCTCGCTGTCCATGGCGCTGCCAGGGGCTATGTAGGCGGTGGGATCGGCAATCGCGACCGTCAGCTTCCACCCCTCGGCTGTGCTCTCCACATAGAGGGCATCATCCATATCTTTGGTCGAGGCACCATCTATGGTGACAAATGGCAGGGCCGTCAGATCTTCGCGCGGCAGATCCTCCTCCTGCTGTTGCCAGGCTTCGGCTTCGGTTGGTGCGGTACGGGGCAGATCATGGCGGCGTAGCACGACCCACCATGGTGCCTCAGGGTCATCACCACTGGTGATGCGCTCGCTGATCTCGGCAAAGTGGCTGCCATCGTTCAGGGCGTGGCGCTTGAGGTGGGCGATGACCCAATCCCCTTCCTGGAACTGTTTCTCGTCCAGCCCCTTGCTGGGGCGCGCTTTGATCACCTCTTTGAGTACGGGGTGATCGGGAACCACGTTGAGACGATCCTTGATGAGCTTGATGCGTCCGACGAAACGAG
>JBOFBS010000487.1:0-16271 GCA_051645725.1 Aeromonadaceae bacterium
ACCTGAAAACCAGTAGCCAAATCACCCCCGGCCACGCCAACGCCATGATGCAGTTTATGGTCAGCTATCAGTGACATAACAGACTGAATAGACTCATTTATTTTCTACTAAATCTTAGCCAATCCTGGAATGTCCCTGAGCGCTGATTTTATTATTTTTTATGGTTAGCGATTGAGCGGCGGCTTCGACACACTGCATCCACCTTCAGACGGCCCCTGGCTTGCTCACTCGAAAAGAGGGCAAAAGGGGCTCACTGATACCACACCCAAGCAGAATGATCCAAGGAGCCCCCATGCAGAAGATTGGCTATATCACCGCCCTCGGCCTTGGCCTGTTGTTTGCCGCCGGACAGACAATGGCCGCACAGGAGATCCCAAAACAGCCCATCGAATTTCCCCAAGGCAAGGAAAGAACCCGCATAGAGGGAGCCCTATCCGGTACCCAGATCATTGACTACACCATCAAGGCCGAAGCCGGTCAGCTGCTGTCGGTGACCCTGGATACCGACAATCCTGGCAACTACTTCAACCTGTTGCCGCCGAAGGGAAAGGAACCCCTGTTTGTCGGCTTTACCTCGGGCAACCAGCTCAACACCCAACTGCCCAGTGCGGGCGAATACCGGGTGCGCCTCTATCTGTTGGGCAGCGCCGCCGATCACAACGCCAATGCCCACTACCAACTCAGCGTCTATGAGCCACAAGGCTGATAGCGGAAATAATCCACTTTTTACATTCAGTTCGGAGCAACAGTATGAACAAGTACATGGCAGAATTTATCGGCACCTTCTGGTTAGTCCTCGGCGGCTGCGGTAGTGCCGTGATTGCCGCAGGATTTCTCGATCTCGGTATCGGTTTGCTGGGGGTCTCCCTGGCCTTCGGTCTGACCGTACTCACCATGGCCTATGCCATTGGCCATATTTCAGGCTGCCACCTCAATCCGGCAGTCTCCGTCGGGCTATGGGCGGCAGGGCGTTTCCCCACCTCCCAATGGCTACCCTAGATGCTTTCCCAGGTACTTGGCGGGATTGCGGGCGCCGGTATTCTCTATCTTATCGCCAGCGGCAAGCCCGGTTTTGATCTGAGAGCCAGTGGTTTTGCCGCCAATGGCTATGGCAGCCACTCCCCCGCCGGTTACGATCTCTACTCTGCGCTTATCTGTGAAGTGGTCATGACCATGATGTTTATGCTGGTGATCCTGGGCGCCACCGACCAGCGTGCGCCGACCGGATTTGCCCCTATCGCCATCGGCCTGGGTCTGACTCTGATCCACCTTATCAGCATCCCGGTGACCAACACCTCGGTCAATCCGGCACGCAGCACCGCCGTAGCCCTCTACCTGGGCGGTTGGGCTACCGAGCAACTCTGGCTCTTCTGGCTGGCACCGGTAGTTGGAGCCTTGCTGGGTGCTGTTATTTACCGTCAACTAAGGAAATAAGCATCAGATGAAAATCTAGCACCAGCCAATACCTCCTGGATTGAGCCGGCCTCAACATTAATAACCTCACGATCGCTCTGATCCTGTCACTCCTTTGAATGGGACTTAAAGCCCCCTCTATGCTGTGACGAAATAGCCGTTAAGTCGTGCCAGGCCTTAGGGAAGATGCCTGCGAATCTTAAGGTATGGCAGCTATGCGATTCAGGCATAAAAAGCCACATCACTACAATAAATGCCATACAAGATGAAGCACTTAAATAGGTGCTGTGCAACCACTGCATCATATTCATGGTGCACACTGATTACGTCTATCACCAAGAGCAACACGCTTATTTACCGCGCGCAGGGATTGGAAATAAGTTGGCCAAGGAACAGGTAAAATGTGAAGAGAGTGGACCGACTATTTGGAACAGCTAGTTAGGCACTTAGGGGCCGTAGGGACCCCTATTTAGTCAGGGTGCAAGCGTCTTATCCCTATCGCTGGCAAGCAAGGGTTTGGGCGGGAAGAACCAGCGATAGAGATCCAGCCACCCCTCACGGTTGGCCACTATCACATCATGGTGGGGCGTGCGCTGAAAGATGACAATCTTGTTCTCAGTGAGTGGTAACCAGGCATAATTGACCAAGGCAAATTCGGACTGGATTTGATGATAATTCGTCAAAGGCGATTTATTGCCATTACCTGCAGCCAGCAACTCTCGCTTTGTGACTAGATAGGTCAATTGATCCCCCACATTCAACTGCCAGCCGCTCAGGCGCCACTTCACCTTGGTCGCCAGCTCTTCCTCAATAAAACTAAAGCGCCCCCAACGACAGACACCGCGATAATCGACCCCCCGACTTTGTATTGTCATCTCGTAGTTGCAGCCAAAGTTGTTAACCAGCAGCAAAGTGCTTCCCAGCAACAGGAGCAACAAGGGGGAGCAGAGCAGCAGAGTTTTCCATTTTGATTTACTCAGCGTCATCGTCCTCTCCCGTTGGGTGCAAGAGCCCGGATTTACTCAGCGCTATGGCCTGCTGACCAGACACCAGCCAGAGTGTATCCTCTGTTGCCAACCCGGCTTGGGGCTCTGGCGTAAAGGGATGCTTCTCATCCATGATGCAGACCGAAAAACCAGACTGTTCACGACAGGTCACATGCAGCCGCTCAAACTGAATAAACAGAAGCAGGGTAAAAAGCAGGAGAAGGCTCAGCAGATTGAGCCAGATCAGCACACGACGTCCATTCCAGTGCGGTAAATGCCATCGAGCAGGGCGTGGCGAGGCCACATTTTCCATCGGCCCAATGGTTTCGACCACAGGCTCCGAAGATAGCTGCCCGTCAAAGGCCGGCCTATCATCCCCGACTATGAGCAATTGCGGCTCGGCGATAGCACTCTGCGGCATGGCGGTTCTGGCAGAGTCAACGACCTCTAGTTCCCGCTCCCGTAGCGGCACGAACAGGCTCAGCATATAACCCTTTTTCGGAATGCTGCGGATCTCCACCTCCGGGGTGGGTGAAGTCAGGTAACGGCGCAAATTGGCAATGGCCACGGTCAGGGAGTTGGGGCTGATGGGTTTACCCTCCCAACCGACACTCAGTAACAGCTCCTTGCTGCAGATCTCTCCTGCCTGGCCAAGCATATGGCAGAGGATCAGACTCTCGGCACTGGAGAGTCTGGTCTCGATTGATTCGCCATTAGCGGTGAGCCGCACCAATACCCGTCGGCTGGCATCAAGCGTAAAAAAACCGAATACTAAGAGAGGCGCAATCCGGTTGTTGCTCATAACATTACTATCCCTGCTGCTTACCTACGCTGTCGGTTCACCAAATACAGACCAGGCGAGCACTCCACTTATATTGGGTCGATTATATACAGCTTAAGGAGTTAAAACTTAGCCCCGAGACTAATCTTTTGCCGCCACTCCTTCTCATTGAGCGGATATTTTGTCGAGCTGACCCTCAACCAGGCATCATCCCACTCCAGCTCCTGGAATAACCCAAGACGCAGGTAGTCAGTGAGGTAATAGCGCAAACCGACCGAACCATCGATTGACTGGTTAATGTAGATATAGGATGAAGCCTGATTTAGATATTTTTGATAGGTGCCCTCGCTGAAGAGTTCCAACTTGTCTTGCAACAGGGGTTGGCGATAATCCCACTGCAATCTGGCAACGGGGTAATCAGCCTTATGCCCTTCGTAAAAGAGCACCAGCGCCGGGGCATCATCATTCCAGCTAATATTACTCACACCACTTTGCGCAATCAGCTCGAGTCGTTCCTTCCCCTTGGCATCATGCCAGAAACGGTAGCCGGGGCCGGTCAGGTAATCCATCTGCAAATAGATAGGCGAGATGAGGTTGTAATCATAAGAGACAGTTGTCCGCCAAAAGGCCTTGGGGCTGAAAAAATAGTCGATGGCCGGCTCAAGCTTGTACTTATGGGTCTTGGTGACATCATCTGAGGTCTCATAGGTGTACTCGGCAGCCAGCGTATGACGCCACTGCACTTTTTCCAGCTCAAGTGCCCCTTTGAAAAAGATATTGTTGGTCTGGGTACTGTTGCGCTTTAACCTCAGGTCCAGATCGCCACTTCCCCCCAGGCGCCATGTGCTGGCAACCTCTGAGAGCGGCCCTTGTGGCGTAACGGCTGCCGAGGGCGACACCGCCGGCGCACTACTCTGCGCAACCGTACTCTTGCCACGCAGCCACTGGCTCACGGCACTGCGCGGCAGAGTCAAGTAACCGCCGTAATCCAGGGTGATGAGCAGTTTATCTGCCTGCTCTGTTACCTTGCCCGAGTAGCGATCACCATTAGCCATCACCAAGGTGTCGGCCCGCGCCAATGTGGAGAGCGGCAGCAGGAGCAAATAGCTGCAAATGTAGCCGGTATTGCGCATTTTACTCAGGCTTGCCCACACAAGAGGGAGTCCGGGGCACCACGCCCTGGGCTTGCCACTCTTCGGGGGTATAGGTGTGCAAGGCCAGCGCATGAACAAAAGTGGCTAACTCCTCGGCCAACACGTCGTTGACCAGACGATGACGCGCCAGTAACCGGGCCCCGGCGAAGCGCTCACTGACCAGCACCACCTTGAAGTGACTCTCGGCGCCTGGCTCGGTGCGATGCATATGGCTTTCATTGCGCACCTCCAGATGAATGGGAGCAAAGGCCTGCTGCAATTTTTGTTCTATCTGCTGTTGCACCCTCATGGCAACCTCTCTTCTTTGGTCAAATAGCCGGATGACGGCTAGAATAGCGCACTTTATGCAAAGTTAAGCCCCCTGCTTGTCTGAGCGCTTTCGGGTAAACAGGGCATCACAGAGGGAGTGGCCCAATATGAGTCACATCGAACTTTCCGGAATCATGCTGGATCTTGAGCGTTATCCACCCACCACGGATGCCAGCCTGCAGGCGTGGGAGGCGGCAGATGAATATTTGCTGCAAAAACTGGCAGAGCTCGAAGCCGAGGCCCCTATCCAGTCCGGCCCACTGCTCATCCTCAACGACAACTTCGGCGCCCTGGCTTGTGCCCTGCATGGGCGACATCCCCATCTGGTGAGCGATTCATTCCTCAGTGAAGAGGCCGTTCGACGCAATCTGGCGCGCAACGGCCTGGCTCCCCTGCCACAGCAGGATGTGTTGGCGCCGCTACCAGCTAATCCGGCTCTGGTCTTGATCAAGGTGCCCAAAACCCTGGCCCTGCTGGAACAACAACTCCTGTTGCTGCGCGAGGTGGTCACAGAGCAGACCCTGATCCTGGCCGGAGCCAAGAGTCGGGACATTCACAGCTCGACCCTGCAGTTGTTCGAACGGATTATTGGTCCCACCCGCACCACGCTGGCCTGGAAGAAGGCCCGGCTAATCCAGTGTCAAATCACCAAACCCGGTAACGTGACCAACCCCTATCCCACTTGCTGGCAGTTGGAGGAGAGCGGCGAGCTTATCTGTAATCACGCCAACCTCTTCTCCCGGGGCAGCCTGGACATAGGAGCCCGCTTCTTCATGCAACATCTGCCCGCTAACATGAGTGGCACCCTGGCCGATCTGGGGTGTGGCAATGGCGTGATCGGTCTGACGGCTCTGGCAAAGAACCCGGATGCCCGCCTGCTCTTTGTCGATGAATCCCATATGGCCATCGCCTCCAGCCGGGAAAATGTCAGCCACAACCGCCCTCAGGATCTGAGCCGTTGCGACTTTATGTTGGGCAACTCATTGACGCAACAGCCTGCCGACTCGCTTCAGGCCGTGCTGTGCAACCCGCCCTTCCATCAACAACAGACTATCACTGACGATCTGGCGTGGCAGATGTTCTGCGATGCCAAACGTTGTCTGGTCTCTGGCGGCGAACTCTGGATAGTAGGCAATCGCCATCTGGGTTATCACGCCAAGTTGCCGAGGCTGTTTGAGCGCGTGGAAACTATCGCTAGCAATCAAAAATTTGTTATTTTACGAGCTATTAAATCTTAGGGAGTCGCTATGAAACCACTACTGTTTGCCCTGCTCGCCCTTGCCCTCTGTGGCTGCAGCAGCACCTGGCCCGAATCGGCCAGCCTCAACCCCATCATCAATGATCAGCCGGATAACATTCTGCCCCAAGGCACCCGCATCATAGTGGACAGCAATGATAGCCGGGTCGGCAGCCAGATCATCAAGATCAAAATCAAGGGTGAGCCCGAGGTGTTGATCCCCAACAATGTGGCGCCCGCCACCCTGCTGGCCGATCGCCTAGCCAAAGGCTATGCCAAGCAAGGGGCCATCATCACCAATGATGCCGAGAACCACCTGACCCTGAGCATAGAGGAGTTGCTGGCCGAGGTGACCAAGCCAGGCTTTGTCTACAAGACCCGCGTTGCCATCCGCGTCAAGCTCAAGGCCGAACACAATGGTTCCCACATCACCAAGGAGTATCGCAAGTCCGCCATGCAAGAGAGTGCGACCCAGCCGAGCACGGGTGATATTGAAGCCATGCTCAACGAGCAGATCTCTACTCTTATCAACGAGATGCTGGGTGACAGCCAGGTACGCAACTACATACGGAGCGGCAACTGATGAAATCATGGTTAGCAATCCTGGCCCTGGTGCCCATGCTGGTAGTGGCCGAGCCACAGACAAAGACGCCCACGCCTGCCAGCAAACCTCAACAGGTTGAAATGGATACCAGCTACGGCAAACTGGTTGTCGAGCTCGATAGCGCCAAAGCCCCCAAGACGGTGGCGAATTTTCTCAAGTACGTCCAGGATGGCAGCTATAACGGCAGCCTGTTTCACCGTGTGATCCCGGGCTTCGTAGTTCAGGGTGGCGGCTATGATAGCAACGCCCAGTCCCTGCCCAGCTACCCGGCCATAGAGAACGAGTCCAAGAATGGCTTGAGCAACAGCCGCGGCACCCTGGCCATGGCTCGCACCGGTAACCCGCACAGTGCCACCCGCCAGTTCTACTTTAATCTGCAGAACAATACCCCTCTCGATGGTGGAGCCGAGTGGGGATATACGGTCTTTGGTAAGGTGGTCAGTGGCATCGAGGTGCTAGACAAGATAGCCGCGCAACCGACCGGGTTTGATCCTGCCCTGCAGGCGGGGGATGTGCCACAAAAGCCCATACTGCTTAAGCAGGTCACCCTCTTACCCTAAAACACCTCATGGATAAACAACCGCCCGCACCCTGCGGGCGGTTGTTTTTCAGGTCAGGGCGTCACCTCTGGGGTCGCCGCACTTGCCTCCCCCCGCCACGGCGCCACCTTAAATAACAGCAGCATGCCGGGGATGGCGAGCAGGGTGCAAAGCCAGAAGAAGTTCTGCCAGCCACACCAGGCCACCAGATAGCCGGTGGTGGCATTGACCACGGTGCGCGGCACGGCAGAGAGCGAGGTAAAGAGGGCAAACTGGGTGGCGGTGTAACGCGGGTCCGTTTCCCGGGCAATAAAGGCGGTGAAGGCAGCGGTGCCGAGCCCCACCCCCAGCGCCTCGAAGGCAATGACCAGACCCAACGCCCAGAGACTGGCCTCCTGGCTACTGATCTCCGCACCACTTAGCCAGACGAAACCCAGGATCGAGCCCACCTGCACCAGGCCAAAGAGCCAGAGAGCTCGATTGATGCCAAGCTGCAACATCCACAATCCACCGAGCAGGCCACCAGCCACACTGGCCCAGAGTCCGGCATTCTTGGCTATGATGCCAATCTCACTCTTGCTGTAGCCCATGTCCAGATAGAAGGGGGTGGCCAGCGCGGTCGCCATGCTGTCCCCCAGCTTGTAGAGGAACAAAAAGAGCAGGATCAGCAGGGCGTAGCGCCATCCCTTGCGGGTGACAAACTCGTGGAAGGGCTCCACCACAGCCTCGCGCAGACTCTTGGGAGGGCGGCAGAGATCCGGCTCCTTGACCCAGAGGGTGAGCATCACCCCTGGCAACATGAAGAGCGCGGTGATGAGAAACACCCAGGACCAGGGCAGATGGTCAGCCAAAATCAGCGACAGGGCCCCCGGCACCAAACCTGCGATACGGTAGGCGTTGACATGTAGCGCCGTGCCCAACCCCAACTGCTCGTCGGAGAGGATCTCCCGGCGGAAGGCATCCAGCACTATGTCTTGGCTGGCGCTGAAAAACGCCACACCAAAGGCCAGCGCCGCTATGCTCCAGAGGGTGACGGCGGGATTTAACAGCCCCAGCCCGGCGATGGCCAGCAGCAAGAAAAGTTGGCTGAGTAGCATCCAGCCTCGGCGCCGCCCCAGGGGCAGCACGGTGAAGCGATCCATCAGCGGCGACCAGACAAACTTCCAGGTGTAGGGAAACTGGATGAGTGCCATCAGACCTATGGCCTTGATATCCACCCCCTCGCTCTTGAGCCAGGCGGGCAGCAGGTTGAGCAACAGGTAGAGCGGGAGCCCGGAGCTAAAGCCGGTGAAGAGGCAGATCAGCATGGGTCGGGAGAAGAGTTGCTGGCGCCAGGAGATCGCAGTCATGAGAGTAGAGGCAGTAAGAAAAGAGTGGCGCTACCATACCCGATGCGGGCAGGAAGCGCCACGAAGCGCGGCCCGGTTTGCGACCGGGCGATGCACCCTATGGTTAATCGCGGAAATTAGTAAACTGGAACGGCTGCCCCAGATCGGCACCGCGGACCAGGGCCATCACCTCTTGCAGATCATCACGCTTCTTGCCGGTGACACGGACTTCATCACCCTGAATGGCGGCCTGTACCTTGAGCTTGGACTCCTTGATAAGCTTGACCAGCTTTTTGGCCATCTCGGTCTCGATGCCCTCCTTAATCTTCACCTCTTGCGAATAGCGACGACCTGAGTGAACCACATCACCGAAATCCAGAGAGCTCGCATCAATGTTGCGTTTGAGTACCTTATCTCGCAGTATGTCTTCCATTTGCTTGAGTTGAAACTCGGCATCGGCGGCCATCTTGATAGACTCTTTGGTGAACTCGAAAGAGGCTTCAACGCCGCGGAAATCGAAACGGGTCTGCAATTCGCGATTGGCATTATCCACCGCATTTTGCATCTCGTTCATGGATACTTCAGAAACGATGTCAAAAGAGGGCATGGTGTGCTTCCTGTCTATTCCAACAAAAGGCCATAATCTAGCATAAGAAGAGGAACACACTGAATGGATCTCTCTGCTAGAATCCCGCCAAAAGCCACATAAGAGTCTGTTATGCCTCCTCGTCTCGCACGCCTGCTGCTGCTATTGCTTTGTACCCTGATGCTATGGCGTGGTATCGGCCCCTTTGTCATTCCCGATTATCTGCCTAATATGGATAAGTGGGTCCATGCCGCGGTATTCGCCCTGCTGTTCGCCATTTTCGAACAGGCGTTTCCTGGCAAGCTATGGCGTCAGGTCTGCTGGGTGCTGGCCTTTGGTCTGCTCATTGAGTTATTACAAATAGGCACCCGACATACCCCCAGCCTATTTGACTGGTTAGCCGATCTGGCTGGCGTCACAGCCTACCTGCTGCTGCGCCACGGATATTTACGATGGGAGCAACACAGATGAAACACTGGACCCTGCTGGGTTGTGGTGCCTTGGGCGGAGTACTGGCCGGATTGCTGGCCAAGTCTGGCCATCAGATCAGCCTGTTGCGTACAGATGGAGGGGCGGTACGTCTTCCCCTGCAGTTACAACTGTGGGATCTGCACGATCACTGCTATCGCTTCGAACCCGACTTCCTGCAGTCCAAGGATGCAGACAATATCACCCTGCTGCTGGTTACCACCAAGGCCTACCAGGTACAGCCCGCGCTGGAGCCACTGATTGGCCGCCTGCCCAGCCAAACGCCTATCCTGCTACTCCACAATGGCATGGGCACGCAGGAGTGGGTCCAGCGCGCCTTTCCACACAACCCCTTGCTGGTGGGTATCACCAGTAACGGTGCGCTGCGTCTGGGAGTCGATGAGTATTGTCATACGGGCCCAGGCGAAACCTGGATTGGCCCGGCCAACAGCGCCGCCCAGGGCTATGCCTTCCTGGCTGATGTGCTAGCCCAGGCCCTGCCCCACGCGGGTTGGAGCAGCGATATCCATCTAAGACAGTGGGAAAAGCTGGTGATCAACAGCATCATCAACCCATTGACCGCCCTGAGTGGCCAGCAAAATGGCTCTTTGCTGGCGCGTCGGGAGGAGGTCGAGGATCTCTGTCACGAGCTGCACCCTCTGCTACTGCGGCAGGGCTTGCCCCAAAGCGAGACGGAGTGGGTCGAGATGGTGCTAAAAGTCGCAAACCTTACCCGTGATAACTACTCCTCCATGCAGCAGGATATCGCCCACGGACGCCCCACCGAAATCGACTACATGAGCGGCTACCTGATACATCAGGCCCAACCCCTGAATATTCCATTGCCGCTACAACAACAGCTATACCATGCCATCAAGGCCAAGGAGCATTCTCATGAGTAAACACGCCCTCGTCGTCATCGCCCCCGGTTGTGAAGAGCTGGAGGCCGTGGCCAGCATAGATGTTCTGGTGCGCGGCGGCGTCAAGGTCACGGTCGCCTCTGTCTGTCCCCAGGGCCGTTTGCAAGTCACCGCCTCCCGCGGAGTCAAACTGGTAGCCGATGTGCTGCTCGATGCCGTAGCCCAGGAGCAGTTTGATCTTATCCTGCTACCGGGTGGCCTGCCCGGTGCCGAGTATCTAAGAGATACCCCCAAGCTCATCGACATGCTGAAGGCTCAGCGGGCGCGTGGAGCCTGGCGGGCCGCCATCTGTGCCACCCCGGCCCTGGTGCTAGCCTACCACCACCTGATTGGGCCAGCTCATGTGACTGGCTACCCGGGCACCGAAGATAAACTCAGCAACTATGTGCCCCAACCCGTGGTGGTTGATGACGCCGAGCGCCTCATCACCAGCCAGGGACCCGGTACTGCCGTTGCCTTTGCCTTGGCCGCCCTGCAAGTGCTTGAAGGACCAACCCTGGCCCAGAAAGTCGCCACCGGTATGCTGGTTTAACCCCTATCTTGGCAACTATCACAAACAGCAAGGGCCCTGTCGGGCCCTTGGCTTTTTTACTCACCTCTCACACACTCACGCCTGGCGGTAAACCTTGACGTTAGTGAAGCCCTGCTCCTTGAGATAGAGGGCCTGCAGCTTGCTCATCACGCCGCGCTCACAGTAGAGCAGATAGCTCTTGCTCTGATCCAGGTCGCCAAACTGGGTGGCGAGCTTGTAGAAGGGCAGATGCCGCACCTCATGCCCCTCAACACTGAAGGGACGCTCATCGTGCTCTTCGGGTGAGCGGATATCCAGTATCACCTCGTCGGCGCCCAGCGCCTGCACCGTCTCCACCTCTTGTACCTGCTCGCGGGTCTCTTCGGCTATGACCCGGATATCCATCCAGCGCGTCTCGTTGACCACCCGCTCCAGGATAGAGAAATCGAACTTCGACTCTTCCTCCAACACCTTGTCCATCCGCGCCTTGACGGTCGGCTTGTTGGAGATGACACCGCAATACTCGGGTATGGTCTCGGCAAACTCCAGGGTGCCGATGCGACGGGCCGTATCAATGATATCCTGCTTGTCGCTGACAATAAGCGGACGCAGGATCAGCGTCTCGGTCACCCTATCTATGACCGAGAGGTTTGTCAGCGTCTGGCTGGAGACCTGTCCCAGACTCTCGCCCGTGACCAGGGCCTCGACACCCATACGCTCGGCCAGTTGTGAGCCCACCCGCATCATCATGCGCTTGAGCACCACCCCCATGTGGCCGTTGTCTATCTTTTCCAAAATCTCGGCCACTATCGGCTCAAAGGGCACAGCCAGAAATTTCACCTTGTGAGATGAGCCAAACTTGCTCCACAGATAGTAGGCCACCTGCTTGACCCCTACCTCATGGGCCGCGCCACCCAAATTGAAGAAGCAGTAGTGCACCCGGCAGCCACGTTTGATGAACTGATAGGAAGAGACACCGGAGTCAAAACCGCCCGAAATGAGACTGAGCACATCCTCCTGCGTGGAGAGGGGGTAGCCACCCAGCCCGGGGTGGATCTGTTTGATGAGATAGAGCTTGTCATCCTCTATCTCCAGGTTGATCTGCAGATCGGGATCCTTGAGACGCACCCCACCCGTGACATGGTTCTGGTTCAGCCCACCACCGACATAGCGCTCCACCTCTATGGAGGTGAAGGGCTGTTTGCCATGACGCTTGACCCGCACACAAAAGCTCGTGCCCGCCAGCTGATCACCATACCCGGCGGCGGTATGGGTGTAGATCTCATGGAGATCGGTAAAGCGCGACTCCTGCACCTCTAAAAAGGCCTGGATGCCGGGAGTGCAGCTGAGCGCCTCGATCATGGCCGTACGGCTGGCCTCAGTTTCGTTATCACATGTGACCACCAGCTTGTCCCAATCCATGCGCACGCGCACCAGGGGATCGATACGGCGCAGCACATTGCGGACATTGCCCTGCAACACCTTGGTCATGCGCTGACGCACGGACTTGCTCTTGATGGTGATCTCAGGGAATAGCTTAATGATAAATTTCATAACGAACGCTCTTATTAACCACAAAGGGGAGACCTGACACCAAACAGGATCGGGCCAGAGAGCTGAGCCGACTGGTCGGGCAAGCCCCTGACATCATCTCAGATTGGCGGCGAATTATACCCAAGCCAGGGGCAAGACCAAAATTTGCGTGTGAATTAGCACTAAAGCGGGCTAAAAATCCGCCAACCGCAGAGGCGGCTCATGCGTCTGAGCACGGCTTGCTCCCCCATTGGCGGCAGAGATGTTAAGATGTGAACAATTGGCCCCCGATACCGAGGAAGAGCACCATGGTCGGCAAACGTGTCGATGCCCTCACTTTTGATGCCACGCTGGATGAGCTGGAAACCATAGTTCAACAGATGGAGCAGGGCGAGTTGCCCCTGGAGGAGGCCCTCAAGCAGTTTGAGCGGGGCGTCCAACTGGTTCGCGCCGGTCAGCAGAAGCTAAGCCAAGCCGAACAGAAGGTACAGATATTGTTGGCAGAACAGGGCGAGGAGCACCTGGCCCCCTTCACCACGAGCCAAGGAGAGGAATAAGTGACGCTGGATGCTTTTTCACATCACTACCGACAACGCATAGATGGGCTGTTGCAACAGCATATCGATGGCCTGAGTGATGTTGCACCGAATCTGAAGGCGGCCATGCGCCATGGCCTGTTACTGGGGGGCAAGCGCGTTCGCCCCTTCCTGGTCTATGCCACCGGCAACATGCTGGGGGTCGCCGATGAGCTGCTCGATGGCCCGGCCGCTGCCATAGAGTGTATCCACGCCTACTCGCTGATCCATGATGATCTGCCCGCCATGGATGACGACGACCTGCGCCGCGGTCACCCGACTGTCCACAAGGCCTTCGATGAGGCCACGGCTATTCTGGCTGGTGATGCCCTGCAGACCCTGGCCTTCACCATTCTCGCCGACCACCCTTTGCCGCCGACTCTGGCACACAACCAGATCCAGATGCTGAGTCAACTGGCTCGTGCTTCCGGTTACGCCGGTATGTGTGGTGGCCAGGCACTGGATATGGAAGCCGAAGGACAGCGCGTGGGGCTGGCAGCCCTTGAGCAGATCCACAGACACAAGACTGGAGCGCTCATCGAGTGTGCCGTCACCCTGGGGGCCCTCTGCCACCACCAGATCCAGAGTGAGCAGTTAGCCGCCCTGCAGCAATACGCCGCCGCCATTGGACTCGCCTTTCAGGTTCAGGACGATATCCTCGATATCATAGGTGACACCGCGACCCTGGGTAAGCCACAAGGCTCGGATCTGGCACTGGAGAAGAGCACCTACCCGGCGCTGCTGGGGCTTGAAGAAGCCAAGCAACTGGCCCATGCCCTGCACCATCAGGCATTAGCCGCCCTGGCCCCCTTGCCCTACAATACGCACCTCTTGCGAGCCTTCGCCGACTATATTGTCGAGCGAACCTATTGAACGCGAATAGAAGTCACAGATGAGTCTTGATATAGCCCATTACCCGACCCTGGCTCTGGCCAATACGCCAGATGAATTGCGCCAGCTTCCTCAGGAGCGCCTGAGTGTGCTGTGCGATGAGCTGCGCCGTTACCTGCTGCGCTCAGTCAGCCGCAGCAGTGGTCACCTGGCCTCAGGCCTTGGCGTGGTTGAACTCACAGTCGCCTTGCACTATGTCTACCAGACCCCCTTCGATAGTCTGGTCTGGGACGTGGGCCACCAGGCCTACCCGCACAAGATCCTCACGGGTCGCCGCGAGCGGATGCAAACCATACGCAAGAAAGAGGGGCTGCACCCCTTCCCCTGGCGCGAAGAGAGCGAATATGACGCCCTCTCGGTCGGGCACTCCAGCACCTCCATAGGTGCGGCTCTGGGCATGGCCATCGCCGCCAAGAAAGAGGGCAAGGGACGCAAGGCCGTGGCCATCATAGGTGATGGCGCGCTGACTGCCGGTATGGCCTTCGAGGCACTCAATCACGCAGGGGATCTGCATGAAGATCTGCTGGTGATCCTCAACGACAACGAGATGTCCATCTCCGAGAATGTCGGGGCCCTCAACAACCACCTGGCCCGTTGGCTCTCGGGTCAGCTCTACACCACCATACGTGAAGGGGGCAAGAAGGTGCTCTCAGGGCTGCCTCCCGTCAAGGAGCTGGCTCGCCGCGCCGAAGAACACCTAAAGGGAATGGTGATCCCCGGTACCCTCTTCGAGGAGTTCGGTTTCAACTACATAGGTCCCATCGACGGTCACGACGTCAATGCCCTCATCACCACGCTGCGCAACATGCGCCAGCTCAAGGGGCCTCAACTGCTCCATGTGATGACCAAGAAGGGCAAGGGCTACGAACCAGCCGAAAGAGACCCGATCGGTTACCACGGTGTTCCCAAGTTCAACCCGGATCATGACTGTCTGCCCAAAGAGTCCGGCGGTAAACCCGGTTTCTCGTCCATCTTCGGCCAGTGGTTGTGCGACATGGCGGCGCAAGATGAGAAGCTCATCGGCATCACCCCCGCCATGCGTGAAGGCTCCGGCATGGTCGCCTTCTCACAGCAATACCCGGATCGCTACTTCGATGTGGCCATAGCCGAGCAGCATGCCGTGACCCTGGCGGCCGGACTGGCCATCGGTGGGCAAAAACCTGTGGTGGCCATCTACTCCAGCTTCTTGCAGCGCGCCTACGATCAGCTGATCCACGATGTCGCCCTGCAGAAGTTGCCCGTGCTCTTTGCCATAGATAGAGCCGGCATAGTTGGAGCCGATGGTCCGACCCACCAGGGCGCCTTCGATCTGGCCTTCATGCGCACCATACCCAATCTCACCATCATGGTGCCCTCCGATGAGAACGAGTGTCGCCAGATGCTCTATACCGGCTACCAGCTGGGCGCCCCGGCGGCGGTTCGCTACCCCCGGGGCTGCGGTACCGGCATAGCTCCCGAGCAAGCCATGAGTTGCCTGCCCATAGGCAAGGGCAGAGTGGTGCGTGAGGGTAAAAAAGTGGCCCTGCTCTGTTTCGGACCGCTGCTCAGGTACGCCCTTGGTGCAGCCGAAACGCTGGAGGCCACAGTGGTCGACATGCGTTTTGTCAAACCCCTGGATGAGGCGTTGCTGATGGAGCTTGCCGCCAGCCATGATGCCTTTGTCACCCTGGAAGATGGCGCCCTGATGGGCGGAGCAGGCTCAGCCGTAGGGGAAGCCCTGCAACGCCATGGCCTGCTCAAACCCCTGCTATCACTGGGACTACCCGACCGCTTTATCGAGCAGGGCACCCAGGAGGAGATGTACCACGAATTGGGGCTCGATGCAGAGGGGATAGAAAAGAGTATCCTCCATTGGCGAAACCAGGCATAACATTCAAATGAAACCGGGCGGATCGCCCGGTTTTTTCTCTTCTTGTTTTCCCCTCGCGACACACTTGTTAACTCATGGTTAATTGACTCTCCCAGGTTTTACAACGTGAGAGCACCACCCTCTGCGCCTCAGTGCATGGACACTAGATAGTTCAAAAAAAGATCAATAATCAAAGGAATCCCATTTTGAATCAAAAGAGTTTCAGCTGGAAATAAGCAGGGAATGTCAATATCCACCCTAAACAATTAGTATGAAAATTGAACAAAGTTTCATTGATCTCTGATCGGACCACTGTCTAAAATCCGCCCGCTCGATTTGAGTGTTTGATATATGGGTGAGATAAATTATGGATAGTGTGATGCTATCACCAACATGTAAGGAAAATGTTCCAGCTCAGGGTCCCTCGAGGACCATGCGCGCAATGGCGCGATTAAGTCTGGCTACCAAAATGAATTTGCTTATGCTGCTGATGCTGGCACTGAGCCTGGCCGGCGCGCTGCTCAATGCCAATGCCGCCAAACAGAGCGTGAAGAGTGCCCTTGAAGAGGGGCTGATGTCACAGGTAG
>JBOFBS010000488.1:0-7582 GCA_051645725.1 Aeromonadaceae bacterium
ACTTCAGAGCGGGCACCGATGAAACAGTTGTCTTCGATGATGGTCGGGTTGGCTTGCAGGGGTTCCAGAACACCACCGATACCGACCCCACCGGAGAGGTGAACGTTGGCACCGATCTGGGCGCAGGAGCCGACCGTTACCCAGGTATCGACCATGGTGCCTTCGCCTACGTAGCCACCGATATTGACATAGGAGGGCATCAGCACGGCGTTGCGGGAAATATAGGCGCCCTTGCGCACAATGGCGCTAGGCACGACGCGGATAGCCTCTTCCTTGAAGCGTTCCGGGGTGTAGTCGGCAAACTTCAAGGGAACCTTGTCGTAGAAGTTGGTCCCGGGTGCTGGCAGCATCTGGTTTTCATTGATGCGGAAGTAGAGCAGCACAGCCTTCTTCAGCCACTGATGAACAACCCACTCACCGGCAATCTTTTCTGCCACGCGGGCTTGGCCGGCATCGAGCATCTCAACGGTTTGCTCAATGGCCTGACGGGTCAGGGCGTCAACGCTGGTAGGCGTAATAGTATCACGACGCTCGTAGGCGTCCTCGATCAGGCGTTGTAACTCGGTCATTTTCATCTCCCTTAAAAATTCGGCACTCTTTTTATCACATATCGTCGATGGGGTTTAACTCGGCGACCAATTTTTCTCGCAACAGCTTCTCATCCTCTTCAGTCAGAAGTTCGCCATCGGGGCGGCTGAGCGAGAAGAAGTCTTCCGCTCTCTCGCCTATGGTGGTGATTTTGGCTGAGTGAACGCTGAATTTGCAGTGTAAAAGCACGGCGCCAATGCGCGCCAGCAAACCGGGCCTATCCAGGGTGATAAGCTCGATGAGCGTGTGTTTCTTGTCACCCTTGTTGGGCAGGTAGTTGACCCGGGTCGGCACGTTAAATTGACGATGCCGCCGCGACAGAGCCTTGGGTTTGGGCAGGGGCATGGCCGGGTTGTTGAGCGCATTGGTCAACCCTTTACGCAAGAAAGGGATACGCTCGGGGTCAACCGGATCGCCATTGGGTTCCAGTACCACGAAGGTGTCCATCACATAACCATCCTTGGAGCTCATGATCTGGGCATCATGGATGTTGAGATTCTTGTGATCGAGTATGGCGGCGACCGTGGCAAAGAGATTGGGCATGTCGCGGCAGTAGAGGAAGAGCTCGCTGCCGCCGCGGGCGGCATGCTGACCGAAGAGCACCAGGGGTTCGCTGCGATCATGCGGCAAGATGTGCTGGGTGTGCCAGGCAATCTGCTCCGGGCTGTGGCGCAGGAAGTAGTCGGCTTTAAACTCTTGCCACAGTGTGGTGATGGCACTCTCAGCAATACCTTGATGGGTCAAGAGTTCCAGAGCCTGACGCTGATTTTCGCGGATGCGCAGGCGCAGATCGGGTGGGTTTTCCAGCCCCAGCCGCAGTGCCTTCTGGCTGGCGAAGTAGAGCTCCCGCAGCAGTGTGCCTTTCCAGTCGTTCCACAAGTTATCGTTGGTGGCACAGATATCAGCCACGGTCAGACAGTAGAGATAATCCAGGTGCTGTTCATCCCGTACCTTTTCGGCAAAATCATTCACCACATCCGGGTCATAGATGTCACGGCGTTGGGCTGTGACCGAAAAGAGCAGGTGACTACGAACCAGCCAGGCCACCAGGCGGCTCTCGTAGCGGTCCAGCCCGTGCAGTTGGCAGAAGTAGAGGGCCTCGCCTGCACCCAGCTCCGAGTGGTCCCCCCCACGCCCCTTGGCGATATCGTGGAACAGGGCGGCAAGAAAGAGCAACTCAGGCTTGGCCAGTCGGGAGTAAACCTCCCGGAACAGGGGTTGCTCCTTCTCATTCGTCGGTCGCATGAAGCGGTAGATGTTTTTTAGCAGCCTATGGGTGTGCTCATCTACCGTGTAGGCGTGGAACATGTCGAACTGCATCTGACCGACGATTTGACTCCACTGCGGGAAGTAGGCGGCCAGGATGGCATGTTCATGCATCAGGGTCAGTGGCAGCCCTATGCCACGGGGATGACGCAATATCTGCATGAAGAGCTTGCGGCATTCTGGCAGCTCCTGCAGGGAGACGATCAGACGCCGGCGCGCTTCGCGCAGCTGACGCAGGCAGGCGGAGTAGATGCCGTTGATCTCCGGATGTTCGGCTATCTGGTAGAAGAGGGCCAGTATGCTCTTGGGGTCCCGACTGAAGAGTTCAGGATCCCGGGTGTCGATATGGGTGCCGCGCAGCAGAAATTGCTCATCCAGCAGGCGGACCTCGCTTCTGGCGGCGTTGCCCAGTATGGCCTCATCGAAGAGTTGCAGCAGCATCTCGTTAAGTTCGGCGACCCGGCGCACCGTCTGGTAGAAGCGCTTCATCATCTGCTCGACCGGTGCATTGCCCTGACCCGGGTAGCCCAGTATCTCGGCTACCGCACGCTGGCGATCGAAGAGCATGCGGTTATCGTTCTTGCCGATGACGATGTGCAGAGCGAAGCGCAGACGCCAGAGCAGATTCTGGCAATCGAGTAGCTCCAGGTACTCAGAGCGGCTGAGGAAGCCATAACTGGTCATCTCATAGAGGCTGGTGGCGCCAAACTGACGCCGTGCCACCCAGGCCAACGTCTGAATGTCACGCATGCCCCCCGGGTTGCTCTTGAGGTCAGGCTCCAGCAGGTAGGCTGTCTCCTTGTATTGCTGGTGCCGAGTCTCCTGCTCATCTCGCTTGGCCTGAAAGAACTGTTCGCTGGGCCAGAAGTGATCGGGCTGGATGGCCTGGTTCAGGGCCGCATAGGTCTCCAGGGCACCTGTGATGAGGCGGGATTCCATCAGGTTGGTGGCTATGGTGAGATCATGCTTGCCCTGCTCGACGCACTCATGGATTGTGCGCACCGAATGGCCCACCTCCAGGCGCAGATCCCACAGCAGCGTCAGGAACTGGCCAATGGTTTCACCCAGTGCTGCCGCCAGGGGTTGGCGACTCAGGATCAGTATGTCGATATCGGAGTGGGGGTGAAGCTCGCCACGCCCGTAGCCGCCCACGGCGATCAGGGCCAGATGGGGGTGAGCAGCCAGGCCAAATTGCTCCCATAGTCGGCTGAGCAGTCCATCGATGAAGTGGGAGCGGCTGGCGACCAGCTCCACCACGCTGTCACCGGCCAGGAAGCGGCTTCGCAACCACTCCTGAAATTGACACAGGCACTCCTTGCCGTTGGCGATCTCTATTGGCCCTGTGGGCAGTTCAATTGCGCTGGGCTCGCTCGCTAACATGACATCCTTCTCCAAGCGTGTTGGCAAAGCAGTGGCTGTGCTTTGCCAACAAGCTTGTTAGCCGCATCACGATGCGGCTAACGGCTGCTTGTCAGCCACGGATATAGCGTTCGAGGCTCTCATCCTGACGCAGGGTCAAAACTTCACACCCCTCTTCTGTGACCAGCAGGGTGTGTTCATATTGGGCTGAAGGCTGGCGATCGCTGGTGGTGACGGTCCAGCCATCCTTGCGGTCGACCTTGCAGCGATAGCTGCCGGCGTTGATCATGGGCTCTATGGTAAAGCACATGCCCGCCTGCAGGGTCAGCTTGTGGTTGTTGCGGTAGTGCAGCACCTGCGGCTCTTCGTGGAAGGCCTTGCCCAGACCGTGGCCGCAGTAGTCGCGGACGACAGAGAAGCCGGCATTTTCCGCCATAGGTTGAATGACGGCGCCGATTTCAGAGAGGCAGGCCCCAGGGCGCACCTTGCGGATGGCGGCATAGAGAGTCTGTTGGGCTATCTCACAGAGCTGGCGGTTGCGTGGCGAGGTGCTCCCAACGATAAACATCTGGGAGGTGTCACCATGATAGCCATCCTTGATCACCGTGATGTCGATGTTGATGATGTCCCCCTCGCGCAACTTCTTGTGGTTGGGGATGCCGTGGCAGACCACTTCGTTGACCGAGGTGCAGATGGACTTGGGGAAGCCGTGGTAGTTAAGGGGGGCCGGGATAGCCTGTTGCTGATTAACTATGTAGTCATGGCAGAGCTGGTTGAGCTCTTCGGTGGTCACACCCACCTGCACATGAGGGGCGATCATCTCCAGTACTTCGGCAGCCAGACGGCCTGCCACTCGCATCTTTTCGATCTCTTCCGGTTTTTTCAGCACTACAGACATGGCTTCTCTCGTCTCGCTACGCAGGGTCAAACGCGACTCGCGCTCAGACCCTATTTCTCATCGTGTTTGATCTGGCAGTGTATCGGTTTGGGGGGGGGAGTTCCAGTTTCCTGCGCTGGATCAACAATTTCGATTGCGGGCGGGCGCAGAGGGCGTTAAGAGATAAATTCATCGCTCCCGGCGCAGCGCGAGGTAGCGTCAAAGTGTGGTTTATGGTATAAAGCGCGCCGAGTCATGTTAGACAGGCTCACTAAACTTAAATCCTTATACCACACACACATCGACACGCTCTCCGGGGTGCCCTTTGGGTCGGAATGCGGGATGTGTGGAGGCCTAACCCCAATATAGAGGTTTAAAATGGCAATAGTTTCAATGCGCGACATGCTGCAAGCCGGCGTTCACTTCGGTCACCAAACCCGTTTCTGGAACCCCAAGATGAAGCCTTTCATCTTCGGTGCCCGTAACGGTGTACACATCATCAACCTGGAAAAGACTGTTCCTATGTTTGATGATGCGCTGAACTTCATCAGCAGCGTGGCGGCCAAGAAGGGTAAGATCCTGTTCGTTGGTACCAAGCGTGCTGCCTCTGAAGCCGTTAAAGAAGCTGCTGTCAGCTGCGAGCAGTTCTATGTGAACCATCGCTGGTTGGGCGGTATGCTGACCAACTGGAAGACTGTTCGTCAGTCTATCAAGCGTCTGAAAGATCTGGAAACTCAGGCTCAAGACGGTACCTTCGAAAAGCTGACCAAGAAAGAGGCGCTGATGCGTACTCGCGAAATGGAAAAGCTGGAGAAGAGCCTGGGCGGTATCAAGGACATGGGCGGCCTGCCTGACGTACTGTTCGTAGTTGATGCCGAGCATGAACACATCGCTATCAAGGAAGCCAACAACCTGGGTATCCCAGTTGTTTCTATCGTTGATACCAACTCTAACCCGGACGGTGTTGATTACATCATCCCGGGTAACGATGATGCTATCCGTGCTGTTAGCCTGTACCTGTCTGCTGCCGCTGGTGTGGTTAATGCCTCCCGCGAGCTGGACATTGCAGTTCAAGCCGAGCAAGACGGTTTCGTAGAAGCCAACTAATAAAGGCTGGAACAGTTCGCTGTTCACCCTTATTAACCCATTGTAATTGGTTAGCAGGGGTCTTAGGACCCCTGCATTTTTATACAAAACACTCAGACCGAGGATAGAGGACATGGCAAACATTTCCGCCGCTCTGGTTAAAGAACTGCGCGAGCGTACCGGCGCGGGCATGATGGATTGCAAAAAGGCTTTGACTGAAGCCAATGGCGACATCGAACTGGCCATCGAAAACATGCGTAAGTCTGGCCAAGCCAAGGCTGCCAAGAAGGCTGGCCGTATCGCCGCTGAAGGCGTGATCCTGGCTCGTGCCGAAGGCAACACAGCTGTCATGATCGAGCTGAACTGTGAAACTGACTTCGTTGCCAAGGACAGCACCTTCCGCGCCTTCGGCGAACAGGTTCTGACCATTGCCGTGGCGAACAAGATCAGCGATCTGGATGCCCTGAAGGCTGCCGAATTCGCCGCAGGTGAGAGCGTTGAAGTGACGCTGAACAACCTGATCGCCAAGCTGGGTGAAAACATGAACCTGCGCCGCATCATTGTGGTCGAAGGTGACAACCTGGGTACTTACATCCACGGTGGCCGTATCGGTGTTATCACCAAGCTGGTGGGCGGCAACGCTGACCTGGCTAAGGATCTGGCTATGCACGTTGCGGCTAACAGCCCGCAATTCGTCAAGCCGGAAGATGTGTCTGCCGAAGTGGTTGCCAAAGAGCGTGAGATTCAAATCGACATCGCCATCAACTCCGGCAAGCCAAAAGAGATCGCCGAGAAGATGGTTGAAGGTCGCATGAAGAAGTTCACTGGCGACATCTCCCTGACTGGCCAACCTTTCGTCAAGGATCCTTCCGTTCTGGTTGCCGATCTGCTGAAGAAAGAAGGCGCAGACGTGCTGGAATTCGTCCGCTTTGAAGTGGGTGAAGGCATCGAGAAGCAAGAGACTGACTTCGCTGCAGAAGTTCAGGCGCAAATTGCTGCCATGAAGAGCTAATCTGAGATAAAGTTAGCCAAGCCAATTCAGACCGCGACCTATGTCGCGGTCTTTCTATGACCAGGAAGAAAAGATGAGTACCAATCCTAAAGCTGCTTACAGACGAATTCTGCTGAAACTGAGTGGTGAGGCCTTGCAGGGTGACGAGGGCTTCGGCATCGATCCCGCTGTGCTGGAACGCATGGCCCAGGAGATCAAGGAGCTGGTTGAGCTCGGGGTACAAGTCGGTCTGGTCATCGGTGGTGGGAATCTGTTTCGCGGTGCAGGGCTGGCGAAAGCCGGCATGAACCGGGTGGTGGGTGATCACATGGGTATGCTGGCGACCGTCATGAATGGGTTGGCCATGCGGGATGCTTTGCATCGTGCCTATGTGAATGCGCGCCTGATGTCAGCCATCAGCCTGCAGGGGATCTGTGACTCCTACAGCTGGGCTGAGGGGATCAGCCAACTGCGTGCCGGTAAAGTGGTGATCTTCGCCGCAGGCACGGGCAACCCCTTCTTTACGACTGACTCTGCCGCCTGTCTGCGCGGGATCGAGATCGAAGCGGATTGTGTACTGAAGGCCACCAAGGTAGATGGTGTTTACTCCGATGATCCCGTGAAGAATCCGGATGCCGAGCTCTATAGCGAGCTGGATTACAGTGATGTGCTGGATAAAGAGTTGAAGGTGATGGACTTGGCTGCCTTTACACTGGCGCGTGATCACAATCTGCCTATCCGGGTGTTCAATATGAATAAGCCGGGAGCCCTGCGCCGTGTCATCATGGGCGAACAGGAAGGTACCCTGATCCATCACAAAAATCGTTAAGCCTGACTTTCCGTGATCGATTGGCGCGTTAGAATAGCGTCAGCATCCGCCGATAGAAAAAGGATAAGCATAGTGATCAATGATATTAAGCAAGACGCAAAAGAGCGCATGACCAAGAGTGTTGAATCACTCAAGAGTCAAATGTCCAAGATTCGTACGGGCCGTGCCCAACCGGCACTGCTGGATGGTATCAGCGTAGAATATTATGGCTCCGCAACTCCGCTGCGTCAGGTAGCTAACGTGGTGGCCGAAGATGCCCGTACTCTGGCGGTGACTGTATTTGATCGTTCCATGATCCAGGCGGTCGAGAAGGCCATCATGACTTCGGATCTGGGGTTGAATCCCTCCTCTGCCGGTACGACCATCCGTGTTCCACTGCCACCGCTGACTGAAGAGCGCCGTAAGGATCTCATCAAGCTGGTTCGCGCCGAAGCGGAACAGGCTCGTGTGGCCGTGCGTAATGTGCGCCGCGACTGCAATGCCGATCTGAAGGCGCTGCTCAAGGATAAAGAGATCTCTGAAGATGATGATCGTCGTGCCCAGGAAGAGATCCAGAAACTGACCGATGGCTTCGTCAAGCAAGTTG
>JBOFBS010000489.1:0-2101 GCA_051645725.1 Aeromonadaceae bacterium
GGGAGCCATATGCACCAACTGCTCACCTCGATAGATACCGACGCCACCGCTGCGCCAGTGACCCGCATCATCACAGAGTCCACACATCAGGAGTCCATGAGCACCAAGTAAATCTTCCGCTGAAGCCGGACCCCAATCAGGCATTGCCTCATAGGCAGCAAACGCATTACGAACTTCCAGGATCTCACGGGGTAGCCCAAGTACCGTCTTCCCCTCAATCACAGCAGTTACTTGCTCAACACTCAGGGTATTGTGCTCAATAGCCAAGGAGGCTTGGATGGTGCGGATCCGGTTCTCCCGACGCAACATAGGCACCTGCGAGCGTTGAGCAGACCGCCACTGTCCCACCAACTCAGCAATTTCCGCAACCCGGCTCAACATGGCATGGGTCAGAGTGAAGGGAGGGGAATAAGCTGCCATGGGGGACTCCGTGATACGACGATAAATGAGGGGTAGATTAACAGGGCTTGGCGTAGACGCCTGCACATCGTAACTCAAACAAGATGCGTGGACTCATATGGTATTGATCGCTATCTCGGAGGCGACAAGCTCCCCCCAGCGCAACCACAACGCACGAGTCTTCTCTTCATGCTTGGAACGGTGGTAGATCCTCACAAGCTTGTTGACCGGCTGGTGATTCAGACAAACTTCAATTATCCGTTCTTCAGCACCAAGCCGCTCAGCCCAATTCGTTGCTGCACTGCGCCTCAGGTCGTGCACGGTGAAAGGTTCCATATCGGGCAGTAATCGAGCCTGTAGTCTCCTCAATGCTCTGGTGATCGAGTCTTCCAATATCGGTTTGTCAGGGGTTCTGGCTGATTCAAAAACAAACTCCCCACTACGCTGGGTCTGGATGATATCTAGCGCCAGTTGGCTCAGATATACGGTGTGAGCTCTGCCATTTTTGGTTTCAGGAATAGTCCAGACACCATTCACTACTTGTGAACGTTGCATCTGGGCTACTTCTCCGCGTCTTGCCCCCGTCAAGATGAGCAACTTGATCGCAGCCGCAGCGGATGGGGAGATGAGATTAAACCTCTTGGCCCCTTCAACTTCAGATTGGTTCGCGAGCTCTCCATCAATGGCTTGCCACAACTGCCGCAGTTCAGGGATGGTCAACCAACGTTCGCGAGTCCGAGCCTCGATATTGAAATCTTTGGGCCGTAATAAGCGAGCCGGATTATTCGGGATGAGGTGGTGAATTCTCGCATAATCGAGGGCCAGACTGATCGTCGTGAGCGCTTTGCGGATTTCTTCTCCACGGCTTTTGGGGGCTTTCCCTGATGCAGGCTTAGACCCCCTCCTGGCCAATTCCAAAGCTTGAGCCAGATGAGCGGTGGTGAGATCAGACAGGCGTACATTCTCAAGATGCTTCTTGAGATGTCGCTCCCAGCGCTGGCGGTGACGCAGCAAAGTCAGGGGTTTCAAATCACCAGTTTCTTCGCGAAAATCCAACCAGCGTTCCACCACCACTCCGACCGTTAACACAGCTTCGTTAGCCGCTTTTTCTTCAGCTTTCTGAAGCCTTGGATCAATCCCTTTGTCCACCAGAGCGATGGCATCTTTATGAGCTTGTCTTGCTTCTGCCAAACTCATTGCCGGATAATTTCCGAGAGTCATTTTTTGCTGCTTACCGGCGATGTAATAGCGATAAAGCCAGCTCTTGGTTGGTCTACCAAACCTGGCCTCAACGGACAGGCCGGAACCATAGCGAGACTTCACTGCACAAACAATCCGGTCCTTCCCCTCTGGTGGAGTAAGGGCCGCAATCTCTCGGTCTTGGTTAAGCATCAAAACTCCAATCTGGCGTACTTGTTGGCGTACTTGTTTAGCATCCTATAAGGTTAAATAAATTTGTACAGCCTTGGACAGAAAAAATCATAAACAACTGATAAGTAATAGTTTAAAGTTAAAAGGATGGATGCCTTTAGACAGCATGAAACTGGTTTGCGCGCCCCTCCTAAGGGACAGGCCACTGGTTCGACTCCAGTCGGGAGCGCCATATAAAACAAGGGGTTGGCATCATCATGATGCCAACCCCTTGGTCGTTTTTGGCGGCAATGCATCCAGCCTCCCACCCAACCGTAATGACCCTCTCCTT
>JBOFBS010000490.1:0-1616 GCA_051645725.1 Aeromonadaceae bacterium
AATGTGATCTTAGATCCGGGCCTTGCCTTTGGCACAGGTACTCACCCAACCACCGCACTCTGTTTAGAGTGGTTAGATAGCTTAGATCTGAGCAACGAAGTAGTGATCGACTTTGGTTGTGGTTCAGGCATTCTCGCCGTTGCCGCCCTAAAACTGGGCGCGAAAAAAGTCACCGGTATCGACATCGACTACCAAGCCATTGACGCCTCAAAAGCCAATGCCGAGCGTAACGATGTTGCCGACCAACTCGAACTCTACCTACCTGAAGATCAACCCGCCGATCTTAAGGCCGATGTATTAGTTGCCAATATTCTCGCAGGCCCACTGCGCGAACTTGCCCCCCTTATCGCCGACCGAGTCAAAACCGGTGGTAAATTAGCCCTCTCTGGACTCCTAAAAGAGCAAGCGCAAGAAATCTCTGACTTTTATAGCCAATGGTTCGACATGGACGAAGCGGCTCACAAAGAAGATTGGAGCCGCTTGACAGGTACGCGCAAATAACGCTAAAGGGTGGCGCAACATGCGCCACCACTGGCTTAGGCTTATTTTGTCGATTACTTCTCAAGGCTAAAAAGTCAAGAAAAAAAATTGCTCCTAGGTCATTTATTGACCTTTTCACGGCCAATAAAAAGGGCTACTATAGCGCCCCTTTGAAGAGCTAAGGTGAAACAGTAAATGCAGATTGGACCCTATCAACTGAAGAATCAGCTGATCGTGGCACCAATGGCAGGTGTCACCGATCAAGCTTTCCGTAATCTCTGTCTTCGTTATGGCGCAGCCTTAGCGGTGTCGGAGATGCTTTCATCCAATCCTGAGGTTTGGGATACAGATAAAAGCCGCCAGCGTATGACACATTCTGGTGAGGAAGGTATTCGCTCAGTGCAAATTGCAGGTGCAGATCCAGAGTTAATGGCGCAGGCCGCCCAGTTCAACGTTGAACAAGGCGCCCATATCATTGATATCAACATGGGATGTCCTGCAAAAAAAGTGAATAAAAAGCTGGCTGGCTCAGCCCTAATGCAAAATCCATCCCTCGTAAAAGACATTTTACAAGCCGTGGTAGCTGCAGTAGATGTGCCCGTTACGTTAAAAATTCGCACAGGCTGGGAGCCTGAACACAGGAACGGTGTTCAAATCGCCCAGATTGCCGAGGATTGTGGCATCGCCTCGCTGGCCGTTCATGGCCGCACGAGACAATGCATGTACAAAGGCGACGCCGAGTACGACACCATTAAAGCAATTAAACAGAAGGTCTCGATTCCTGTTGTCGCAAACGGGGATATCGACAGTCCGGAGAAAGCCCGCTTTGTGCTGGATTACACCGGTGTCGATGCTCTGATGATAGGACGGGGTGCTCAAGGACGACCTTGGATTTTCAGAGAAATCCAGCACTACTTGGAGACGGGTAATAAGCTAGCGCCCATTGAGGTGGCAGAACAGCGTCAAGTGATGCTGGAACACCTCACCAAACTTTATGATTTGTATGGTGAATATAAGGGTATCCGCTTCGCCAGAAAACATATTGGATGGTACCTAGACCAGGAGGATCAGCGCCAGTTCCGGGCTGACTTTAATCAGCTGGAAACCGCTGCAGAACAGTATTCCCTCGTGGAATA
>JBOFBS010000491.1:0-2309 GCA_051645725.1 Aeromonadaceae bacterium
AATATTCCATTTCAGAGTGGGCTGCATTGGCAAATGCTGGCGTTGTTACTGCCGATAACCATCGTCATCTTTATGCGGTTAGGGCTTTATCGCGCAGTATTACGCTATGTCGGTTTCAAGGTGTTGTGGACTGTGTCGCTTGGAGCTCTTCTTTCTACGATGTCGTTGGTTATGCTGGCATTTTTTATGGGGGGTTCACTTCCTCGTACTGTATCTGTTATCTATTTTGCGTTTTCGGTGTTGCTGATCGGTGGGGTGAGGCTGTTTTTCCGGGCGTTAGTTCAGCGCAATCGTCAGCAACGAGTGGCAGTGCTTATTTATGGTGCAGGTTCTTCCGGGCGTCAGTTGCAACTTGCATTGAATCAAGGTCAGGAGTACCTGCCAGTGGCGTTTGTTGACGATGATTCCGCATTGGTTAAGACCGTGATTCAGGGGGTTAACGTTTACAGTACTGACGCTATCGAGGCATTGATTGAGCGCTTTGAGATTAAAAAAATCTTGCTGGCTATGCCGAGTGCTTCGCGTAGCGTGAGGCAAGCGGTGATCAATCGATTGGAGCAGTGCCCATGTGAGGTTCTCTCTATCCCTGGTATGGCTGATCTGGTTGAGGGGAATGCTCATATCGATGAGCTTAAAGAAGTCAGTATTGAGGATTTGTTGGGGCGTGATGCGGTTGCTCCAATCCCTGAACTGATCAATGCCAATATATCTGGCAAACGGGTGATGGTGACGGGGGCGGGCGGTTCCATCGGTTCTGAATTGTGTCGTCAGATTATCCGTTGCAAACCCGAGCAACTGGTGTTGTTTGAGCTGTCTGAATATGGCTTGTATGCCATCGATAAAGAACTGCAAGAAATTAGCCGGCAAGAAGGGGTACAGGTTGATATAGTGCCATTGCTGGGATCGGTGCAGCGACAACATCGCTTGCAAGCGGTGATGAGCACCTTCCAAATCCAGACGGTTTACCATGCTGCGGCTTACAAGCATGTCCCCCTGGTTGAATATAACGTGGTTGAGGGGGTGCGCAATAATGTTTTTGGCACTCTTTATTGTGCACAGGCGGCTATCAGGGCCAAAGTTGAAACCTTTGTGTTGATTTCGACTGATAAGGCGGTGCGTCCCACTAACACCATGGGGACCACCAAGCGATTGGCCGAACTGGTGTTGCAATCGTTGGCTGCTGCGCAGCAGCAAACCCGTTTCTGCATGGTGCGTTTTGGTAACGTACTGGGATCATCCGGATCTGTTGTGCCGTTGTTTCGTAAGCAGATCCGTGATGGTGGCCCTTTGACTTTGACCCACCCCGACATCATTCGTTATTTCATGACCATTCCTGAAGCGTCGCAGCTGGTGATCCAAGCGGGAGCCATGGGGCAGGGGGGGGATGTGTTTGTGTTGGATATGGGTGAGCCGGTCAAGATTATCGATTTGGCGCACAGGATGATCCGTTTGAGTGGTCTGAAGCTCAAGAGCGAAAAATACCCCACTGGTGATATTGAGGTTAAGATCACTGGCTTACGCCCAGGTGAGAAGCTGTTTGAGGAGCTGCTTATTGGTGAACAGGTTGAGGGCACTGCCCATCCTCGGATCATGAAAGCCTCCGAGTTAATGCTGCCATGGCCACAACTGCGGGCGTTTTTGGCCGAACTCGATAGTGCGTGTTTCCGCTTTGATCATGAAGAGATTCGAAGCCTGCTATTAAGTATGCCGACCGGTTTTAATCCTACCGACGGGATCTGCGATCTGGTGTGGCAAGCCAAAAACACTTTGCCGCATGAACCGTGTCTAAGTGTGGTTGAGGACATTGAATTTCTTGATTCAGAGAGTCATCAGCCGATGCAATAAACTGCTTGCCTTATGGCATGCGCGCGGTTTGCGTCAATAGCTGAGCAGATAGATGGACAGAGAGAGGATATGTTGAGCATAAATAGCCTGTTAGCAATCCTCTCTCCTCATCAGGGAAATACTCTTCAACCATATATCGTCAGCCGACCTCATATAATAGAAATTCTCGCTTAAATATGTTGCAAAGTCTCGTTACCGGTGGCGCTGGTTTTATCGGCTCTGCTGTGGTACGCCATATCATCCGTGATACCCAAGATTCCGTTATCAATCTCGATAAACTCACCTATGCCGGCAATCTGGAATCCTTGGCCGAGGTATCGTCAAGCGAGCGTTATGCGTTTGAGCTGGTTGATATCTGCAATCGCGCCGAGCTGGATCGGGTGTTTATCCAGCACCAGCCGGATGCCGTGATGCATCTGGCCGCTGAGAGCCATGTGGATCACTTCATCACAGGCCCGGCTGAC
>JBOFBS010000492.1:0-7481 GCA_051645725.1 Aeromonadaceae bacterium
AAATGATGGGGTGATGTTCACCACTGAGCTGGAGATACGTCCTGTCGGGTTACTTCCCCTGATCGCCGATCTGGGGCGCTTGAACATGAGCTATCCCACCCTGAAAATCTTTGTGGATGTGGTGGATGATAATCTGCCGCGTCTGATGATCTGTGACTCCATCCATATCAAGGCCGGGTTGACCTTCGAACAGCTCGAGTTATTCGTGACCAGTGCGGTGAGCAGCATCAAGCAGCTGTATGGTGAATGTGAACAGGCCGGATTTCTCAATCAGGGGGATGTGGCCAATCCGGTTGGAGCCATGCACTGAGACGCAGGCACCAGGCACCAACCACGCAAAAGCCCGGCACGCATAGCGCCGGGCTTTTTATATGCGAGGACAACCGGTTAAGGCTCGCTAGACAGAGACAGTTTGTGGTTTGGTGGCTGGATTGTTCTGCTTATCTTGCATCTGTTGTAACACCCGCTCGGCAATTAGCAGTACCTTGTCCACCAGGGCCTCATTGAAGGTCAGAGGGGGTTCGATACGAACCGTCTTGGCGTTGATGAGGGTGCCCGCGACCAGAACACCGGCATCAAACATCGCCTTGGCAAAGTTATAGCCAAGCTGGTTATGCTTGAACTCGATGGCTTGCAGCATCCCCTGTCCCCGGACTGCGTCTATGAGGTCGGGGAAGTCTTCGGCCAGCTCCTGCAACCCCTCCAGCAGATAGGCGCCTACACGTGCGGCCTGATCGGGCAGCGCTTCTTCGAGCAACACATTGATGGTGGCAATCCCGGCGGCACAGGCCATGGGGTTACCGCCAAAGGTTGTGGTGTGCAAGAAGGGGTTGTCAAACAGCACAGAGAAGACCTTCTCGCTAGCCAACGTGGCCGAGATGGGCATGACGCCGCCGCCCAGTGCTTTGGCCAGACAGAGAATATCAGGCACGACACCACTGTGCTCACAGGCGAACATCTTACCGGTGCGACCCATGCCGGTTTGCACCTCATCTATGATAAGCAGGGCTCCCACCTCATCGCATAACGTGCGCAGGCCAGGTAGGTAATCCGCCGGGGGGATGATCACCCCGCCTTCACCTTGAACAGGCTCGACTATGACGGCGGCCACACCATCGCCAGCATTCTGGCAGGCGTAGAGGGTATCGCGCATAGCATCGAGATCACCGAAAGGGACATGCCGGAAGCCAGGTACCAGGGGGGCAAAAGGCTTGCGGAATACCGCTTTAGAGGTTGCGGAGAGGGCTCCCAGGCTCTTGCCATGAAAGCCGCCATTGGTGGCGACAAAGGCAGTTTTACCGTGGGGTGACTGGTAGGCTTTGGCCAACTTGATTGCCGCTTCTACTGATTCGGTGCCGCTGTTGCCAAAGAAGCAGTACTGCAAATCACCTGGGGCTATGCTGGCCAGCATCTTGGCTAACAGCGCACGCAGCGGATCCAGCAACTCCTGGCTGTGCAGCGGTTGCTTGCTCAGTTGCTGTTCGACTGCTGCTATCACCTTGGGATGACGGTGACCGACGTTGAAGATGCCAAAGCCACCAAGACAGTCAATGTATTCCCGTCCGGACGTGTCGACCAGGGTGTTTGGCCCACTGGCGCGCCACTCGATAGCGGCAAATTGGCCACCTGCCGTGACAGACTTGCGGTATTCGAGAAACCCTGGATTGATATGGCTGCGAAAGCCATCAATGGTTTGATCATTGAGCCACTCTACCTCTGTCGTGGTGAGTCGCTCTTTGCTGATGATCTCCAGTGCCTGGCGCGAGAGGGCGAGCGCCGATGCCTTAGCTGTATGCATAGAATCCTGCCTGGGGCCGAGCCCGGTTATGTGCCTGTAATCACTCTATATCTCGAGGGTTAATCTTGCAAGTATTTGATTTTAAAAGGGTTTGCACCATTTAAGGGCTGTGACTGCTTATGCAGGTGCCTGGTGGGGATAGGCAAAAACAGGGCTTATAAATATAAGATATAAAACAGAAATTCAGGCTTGATGTTGTTTTTAAATGCTGCACTTGTCCGTGCTATCCGGATTAAGCATCTAAATTTGCCGGCATGTGCAGTTTTAAATTGTTTGCAAATAAAGCGGGGTGGAAAGTGGTTGGATATGCATTATTAGGGGAGTAAAACATGAGTTTCACTCCCCGTTTTGGTTGAAAAAACGTCTATTTTTCGGCAAAACGACGGAAAATAATTCTCAAACGGATACTTAACATCAGGGCTGCACTACTTAGGCCCACGATAAAGCCGATCCAGAACCCTTTTGGCCCCATTTTGGGGCAAAACCAGTCGGTTAGGCCCAGAATAATGCCTGTCGGTAGGCCAAGACACCAGTAGGCGATCATGGTTATGAAAAAGATAACTTTCGTATCCTTGTAACCGCGCAGTGCCCCGGAGGCCACCACCTGTATGGTATCTGAAAGCTGGTAGACGGCGGCAAAGAGCATCAGATAGGAGGCCAGGGCGATGACGGCCGCATCATTGGAGTATTGATCGGCTATCCAGGTGCGAGCGAGTACGGTAAACAGTGCCGTCCCCAGGGCGAGTAGCAAGCCCACACCCAAGCCGGTTAAGGTGGCAACTCTAGCCTGCGCAGGCTCCTTTTCGCCGATAGAGTGGCCGACACGTATGGTGACCGCAAAACCCAGGGAGAGGGGCAGCATGAAGATGAGTGAGGAGAAGTTCAGGGCTATCTGGTGGCTGGCTACGATTTGCGCCCCTAAGGGGGCCAGTAAAAGGGCGACCAGCGTAAACAGGGTGACCTCACAAAACAGGGCCAGTGAGATGGGAATACCCAGCTTGAATATACGACCTATCTTGCTCCAGTCAGGCTTTACCCAGTGCTCGAACAGGCGGCAACGCTGATAGAAGTGCGAGTAGTGTACATAGATCAGCATGCTGATGAGCATGGCCCAATACACCAGGGCTGATGCGACACCACACCCTATACTGCCCAGAGCGGGCATGCCAAATTTGCCGTTGATGAAGATGTAGTTGGCGGGGATATTCACCATCAGACCAATAAAGCCGATGAACATGGTCGGCAGGGTATGGGAGAGCCCTTCGGTGTAGTTACGCAACAGCTGGTAGAAGGTATAGGCTGGAATCCCCCACATGATGGCGTGCAAGAAGCCGGTCGTTTTGACGGCCAGCTCTGGCTCTACCTCCATCCATGCCAGCAGCAGGGGACAGTAGTAAATTACCAGCATGGTTGGGAGTACGGCTATGGCACCCAGCCAGGCGCCTTGAAACACGGCGCCAGGGATCTCCTGCTGTTTCTGTGCGCCATTTAACTGGGCGACAATCGGGGTCATGGCCATGAGCAGACCCTGCACAAACAGAATAATCGGCAACCAGAAGCTACTGGCTACGGCCACCGCCGCCAGGTCGGTGGCACTGACTTGTCCCGCCATTATGGTGTCAACCAGCGTCATGGCAGTTTGAGCGACCTGTGCTACCAGAATGGGGGTGGCAAGTCGTACCAGATGGCGACTTTCAGCAAGAAAACGTTGCACGGATACCTCGTTAAAGCCAGATGTGCAGCGATGTCACGTGACACCGCTGCGGGTCATGCAAAGAACACACGGGAATGATAGAGCGGATTGTTGCGGCGCTTGGCGAGTTTAGGCGTCGTTGTCGTTATAGTCGCTCATCAACAGATTCGCAGCCGCATAGGCGGCTTTGTTGCGCACTGTCTCTGGGAGTGACTCATCGGCTGCGATTTCATCCAGTGCCTGGATGGCTGCGGTAATGGCTTTGGCAATGTATCCCAGATCTCCGCCACCAATTTGGCTATAGGCTTCGCGAACCTTTTCACAACAGGCTAAATATTTCATGCACCACCTCACTAAAAATGGGGTAGCACTATACCCCATTTTATCTGAAGTGGGCCACAGTGAGCCCTGGTGATCTGCTGCCCTTTCGTTGCTAGCTAGAAGATCTGCTCATCATCGGCATCGACAAACAGCTGTATCCGATCCCGTTCCTCATCTCGATGCAGCCGTAGATGGATAGGGTTGCAGCAAGCCATGCACTCTTCGTAATACTCCTGATCTCCCTGGCTGGCATCCAGGTCGACTGGGGTGTGATAACCGCAGTGAGGGCAGACAATGGTCTTGGTGATAAAATCGCGCATGGTAACCTCCAGGCCTCGGGCCGGTACATCGGCTGTTCACCTTCGATTCTACCTTCGCTTGGTCAGCAAACTGGGAGCTGGCTGACATAAATTCGCTAACAGGCCAGCAGCTGTTGTAGCGCTGTTTCGGCCTGATGTCTGTGGCTCTCACCAAACTGAGCGAAGTGATTTAACCTATGGTAAAGATTGTACAACTCCTTTCGTGAGGCATAACCGGCATCCAGCGGCCAGATGGCCTCATAGCCTTGATAAAAAGCCTCCGGGAAGCGGCCAAAGAGTTCGGTCATGGCCAGATCTGTTTCCCGGTCACCATAATAACTGGCCGGGTCAAACAGCATGCCCCCGCTTTGCGCAAAGCCCACATTCCCGATCCATAGCTCACCGTGCAGAGGTGAGGGCAGGGGGGCGTGATGAGCAAGACGGCGTTCGACTATCTCGACAATGCCATCGATATCACACTGGAAGCGTTCTTTTTCATAGAGCAGTTGCAGCAACCAGCCGATCCTTTGCTCGGCAAAGAAAGTGGACCACTGTTTGTGCCAGCGGTTGGGTTGTGGTGTGGATCTGAGGAAGTTATCGTCATCCCAGCCATACATGGCTTGTTCATCACATGCATGCAGGCGCGCAAGATTGGCCCCTAACTCGGCCCATTCGGTACTGTCTCCCTCGTGCAGTGGGTAAAACTCCAGGGCCAGAAAGCAGTGATCAGCGGCAGTGCCGCAACATAGGGGGCGTGGCAGGGCGATTTCATCATATTGGCGTAATGCCTGCAGGTTATGCAGCTCGGTCTCCATCAGTTCGAGCTGGGCACGGGGCGCCAGCTTGATGAAGAGTTGCAACTGCCCATTGCTGACTACCATGCGTCGGGCATCGGGCTCCTTGCTGAGCGCTATGCGTTCATGAATGACAAAAGGCGTGTCCAAGGTGCGGGATACTTGTTCAGCTATGGATTGCCACATGTTTCCTCCTCGCCGACCCATTCGATAGCCGCTCTCAACCAAGTATAGTTGCCAATAGGGCTCTTGGTTTGGCTTTGGCGGCAAATGGTCATCCGCGGTGCCTTATAATTGCCAAGCCATAACCTTTTCTTTAGACTTGTCAGCCACATGTCCAAACGTAGCGGACATTACTCGTCAATTCTCCTCATAAAGAATTCAATGTACTAAAGCAAGTGGCACTTGGTAGGTGTCACCACTGTAAAAGGAATGAATCATGCCTGTTATTACGCTTCCTGATGGTAGTCAACGCCAGTTCGCGCAGCCGGTCTCCGTATTGGATGTCGCCTTGGATATCGGGCCAGGCCTGGCTAAGGCTTGTATTGCCGGGCGCGTTGATGGTGAGCTGGTCGACGCTTGTGATCCCATCGACCACGATGCGACTGTGTCTATCATCACGGCCAAAGATCCCGAGGGGCTGGAGATACTGCGTCACTCCTGTGCCCACCTGTTAGGGCATGCTATCAAGCAGTTGTGGCCTGAGACCCGTATGGCGATAGGTCCTGTGATCGATAATGGCTTCTACTATGATGTGGAGCTTGATCGCCCGCTTTCAGAAGAGGATTTGCAGACTCTCGAAGCCCGCATGCTGGAGCTGGCACAAAAAGACTACAACGTCATCAAGAAGAAGGTAACCTGGCAAGAGGCCCGCGATGTATTTGAAAGTCGCGGTGAAAGCTACAAGGTCGCCATCCTGGATGAGAACATCGCCAAGGATGATACCCCGGGTCTCTATCACCACGAAGAGTACATCGACATGTGTCGGGGGCCGCATGTGCCAAACATGCGCTTCTGTCATCATTTCAAGCTGCAGAAGGTGGCTGGTGCTTACTGGCGTGGTGACTCCAAGAACAAGATGCTGCAGCGGATCTATGGTACGGCCTGGACCGATAAGAAACAGCTGGCGGCCTATCTGCAACGTCTGGAAGAGGCGGCCAAGCGGGATCACCGCAAAATTGGTAAACAGCTTGACCTCTACCACATGCAAGAAGAGGCACCGGGCATGGTGTTCTGGCATCACGATGGTTGGACCATTTTCCGTGAGCTGGAATCCTTCATCCGCGAGAAGTTGACCGAGTATGACTATCAGGAAGTGAAGGGCCCCTTCATGATGGATAGAGTCTTGTGGGAGCGTTCTGGCCATTGGGATAAATATGCCGATGCCATGTTCACAACCAGCTCGGAAAACCGCGAATATGCCATCAAGCCCATGAACTGTCCGGGACATGTGCAGATTTTCAATCAGGGCTTGAAGTCTTACCGCGATCTGCCCCTGCGCATGGCTGAGTTCGGTAGCTGCCATCGTAACGAACCCTCAGGCTCATTGCATGGTCTGATGCGGGTTCGGGGCTTTACTCAGGATGACGCCCATATCTTCTGTGCCGAAGATCAGATCCAGTCAGAGGTAAGCGGCTGTATCAAAATGGTGTATGACACCTACAGCACATTCGGTTTCAAGAACATAGCGGTCAAGCTCTCGACTCGTCCTGAAAAGCGCATCGGCAGTGATGAAATGTGGGATAAAGCCGAGCATGGTCTCGAGGCTGCTCTGCAAGCCAATGGCCTGGATTATCAGCTGCAACCGGGTGAAGGGGCCTTCTATGGGCCAAAAATTGAATTTACCTTGCATGATTGTCTCGACCGGGCCTGGCAATGTGGTACCATCCAGCTTGATTTTGCTTTACCGGGCCGTCTTGGCGCCACTTATGTGGGCGAAGACAATGATCGCCATGTCCCTGTGATGATCCACCGCGCCATTCTCGGCTCGCTGGAACGCTTCATCGGTATTCTCACCGAAGAGTTTGCAGGTTTCTTCCCAACATGGCTCTCACCGGTACAGGCAGTGGTGATGAATATCACCGATAACCAGGCTGATTATGCCAAACAGGTGGTCAAACTTCTGTCACAAGCCGGCATCCGAGCGAAAGCGGACTTGAGAAATGAGAAGATTGGCTTTAAAATCCGCGAGCATACCCTGAAGCGGGTACCATTTATGCTTGTCTGCGGCGACAAAGAGGTTGAAGCAGGTGAGATTGCAGTGCGTACTCGCAAGGGGACCGATCTCGGAAAGTTCAAGGTAGAGGCTCTGATTGCCGCCTTGCAACAGGAGATTGCGTCTCGTGGTCAAAAGAGAGTGGAGGAATAAGCTATAAACGGCGCTAAAAAAACGGGCAAGCAACCGCCCCGCACCCGCATGAATGGTGAGATCCGTTGCAAAGAAGTGCGTCTCGTTGATCTGGATGGCGAACCTATTGGTGTCGTACCTATCGAAGAGGCTCTGGATCGTGCGTTGAAAGCGGGTGTTGATCTGGTCGAGATTAGTCCGAATGCTGAGCCACCGGTATGCCGGATCA
>JBOFBS010000493.1:0-2469 GCA_051645725.1 Aeromonadaceae bacterium
GGCAGAAATTGGCAGAGGGTCAGAGTGTGGGCGAATTGGTCGGCCGTGAGCCAGGCGCGGCGCTCCACCAACTCGCGACGAAAGAGGGCAATGTGAGCCAGAGGGCCACCAAAGCCCAGGCACCCCAGCCAGAAAAATCGAGTAAACAGGGTAAGCACGCAGTCGCCTCCTTGCTAGCCAGGCAATAGTGATAATCCAGGTCGAACCCTATGACAAACTCGTGACAGAAGGATGACCGCCGTCAGCCTGTGGTGACGGCGGTGTGGCTTATAGTGCGGGGGGCAAACTGTTGGTCATCTGTTCAACCAGGCTGCGAGCGGTCCGCTCACGGGCCTCAGTGGCCTTGATGGGGGCGCTGCTATTGGCCTGTAGGGCCGAACTCCAGAGTTTGGCCTGGGTCTGTCTATCCTGGATCACCAGAGCTATGGTGCCCTTGCTCAGCTCCGTGCCTCCTGGTGACATGCCCAGCTTGGCAAAGACCAGGCTATCGGCATTCTCCTTCTCGCCCAGTACCCCAATGCTCACAATGACATTAGCCTCGCTGGCGGGGGCGGGTTTTAGACCCAGCGCCTGCAGCCGCTGGGCTGTGGCTTGCTGGATAAATGGCAGCCAGGTTTTGCCCTGCTCCTTCACATGGAGGTGATCGTCCGGAATGGCAAAGGTGACACCATTGCGATAGGGCCAGCTATCCAATGAGCTGGCCACGACCGTCATCTGCAGTATGGCTCTCTCATCCTGCTGCTGAGGGTGGTCTGGGGCTTGGACGACACTCTGTTGCGCACAGGCAGTCAATAGCAGGGGCAACAGTAAAAATCGCTTACGCATTGGGCCTCCTAGGCCTGTTTATAAAATAGGTTCGTGGCTGATTTTACGCCTAGTCAAAGGAGTCTGGCGACAACTCTCTTGTGATCTTGTGCATCCTGTTCAGTCATCAGCTCTTTCTACTCACAGAGCCTACCCGACAACCAACAGGTCACAGCCTGTCGACTGGCGGTAAACTGAGGTTCGGGCAGGTGGTGAGGGTCAACCCAGCACCACCCTTCGCATTTATCAGGCTCTAGTAGTCTGGGCTCGCCGCAGACCGACTCGGCCAGCAGGGTGACGGAAACATAGTGTTTGCCGCACTCGGCAAAGGTGAGCAGATCGTTATTCACCGCCACTACTCTGGGAGCTGTGATGGCCAGGCCCGTCTCTTCGGCCACCTCCCGGATGGCGCAGGCTTCGAAACTCTCACCCAACTCCAGATGGCCACCCGGGATGGACCAGTAGGGGGCATGACTGTTCTTACGCCGTCCTTGTAGTATCAGTCCCTCGGCGTTAACCACTATCACCCCTATCCCCACCCTGGGTTGGGCGTTGTGCGCTTGCGCTTCTGCCATGGGTAATTACTCCAGATGATCCAGGGGCAGGGCGGTATTTTGCTTGATCTGCCGCAGGACGAAGCTGGAGCGCACACCGTTGACCCCTTCGATGCGGGTGAGCTTGCCCAGCAGGAATTGCTGGTAGTGGTCCATGTCCGGCACCATGACGGTGAGCTGGTAGTCGGCATCGTTCCCCGTGATGAGCGCACACTCCAGCACTTCGGGCATCTGGCTCACCTCCCGATTGAAGTTCTCCAGCCGCTCGGGGGTGTGCTTGTCGACCGTCACATGGATATAGGCGGTGAGCTTCAGGTTGAGGCGATCCGGGTTCAGCAGAGTCACATGGCCACGGATCAGTCCCTCATCCTCCAACGCCTTGACGCGACGCGAGCAGGGGGAAGGGGAGAGACCTATCTGCTCGGCCAGCTCCAGATTACTGATGCGACCATCCTGCTGCATCAGGGTCAGTATCTTACGATCGATGCGGTCCAGTTTCTGCATAATGTCCTTGATTGCTTAATGAGTGAGATTGTATTGCGCAATGTATATCAATTAGGGTGATTTGTTGCAAACATTTGCCGTTTATAGCCAAACTTCGCAACCACTCACCCCTGTGTCAGGGGTATGATGAGTTCACTCAAGTGGTTAAGCCCACGCCCAATCAGGCGTCTGAGGCGGCAAGGCATCTTATCGGATGCGGCGCACCCTGCAACCTCTGCCTCACCCAGGCAAGCAGGCCAAGCAACCATCCCTACCCGGATGTAAACTTGCAAAGAACAAAGCCAGCCTCAGGGGCTGGCTTTGTTCTTTCCTGTGCGCAGCAAAAAGAACGGGGCCCGCAGGCCCCGTGAATGCTGTGACGCAGTCGCTATTACTTGGCGATCCGCTTGTATTTGGCGCGGTGGGGCTGGATGGCATCCGCACCGTAGGTCTTCTTCTTCCACTCTTCGTATTCGGTGAAGTTACCTTCGAAGAACTCGATCTTGCCCTCATCCTGATAATCCAGGATATGGGTGGCGATGCGGTCGAGGAACCAGCGATCGTGAGAGATGACCATGGCGCAGCCGGGGAACTCCAGCAGGGCGTTTTCCAGGGCGCGCAGGGTTTC